>NZ_JBHRTN010000003.1:0-223843 GCF_042646265.1 Teichococcus globiformis | reverse complement strand
CCACCCAGCGGTCAGTGACCAACCAGCGGCGTGGGCGGGCTTATAACCACCACCACACACACCCGTCAAACCTAAACCTTCAATTAAATTGAAAGCGAAACGACGACAGCGGCCGAGCCAGAGCTGCCGCCACCTGAGCCCGGATCTCCGGAACCGCGGTCACCTCCCACAGCAAACCGCGCGTCAGAGGACCGATCGCCACCAGCCCTGGCACCGCCTCTCCCGTCGCTGAAAGCAATTGACCATCTGCCTCCGCCCGCAGGCCCAGGCCCACCGCATCCTCCGCCAGCAAGCCGCTCCGCAGCATACCGGCCACGGGTTCGCTGCCTCGCCAGGAAGAAGCGCCATCCGGGCCCACGCAACGGATAATGCGCGCTACCTGGCGTCGTTCCTCGCCGCCGCCACGCCGGCGGATCACCACCTCGGCGCCCTGGTCCTCCGGGTGCCAGTCGGCCAGGCGGCCAGGCATTACCTCGAAGCGCCCGGCATCGCGCTCGGCGGCAAGAAAGGCGCCGATCTCGGGCGCGACCCGATGGCGGTGCACCGCCCAGGCGGCCCGCAGATGACGCAGCACCCGGCGCTTCTCGGCAACGCTCCAGCCCCGCCACAAGCGCTGCACATGGGGACGCACCCCATCGAGAACGGCCTGCCATGGCACCCCTGACGGTAGCGCCTTGGCCAGTTCGGCACGGACAATGCGCAGCGCGGCCAGCGGTCCAGGTCCTTGCTCCAGCGGCACCGGCCAAGCCGGCGGCGGCGCGCCGGGCCGGTGCGCCAGCGGCGCCCAACCGTGCCGGGAAATGCCCAGCACGGGCCCTCGATGCCCCTGCCCTCGCAGCGACAACAGCATATCCACCGCCGTCAGCCCCAGCCCGACCAGCAGCACCGGTGCCTCGGGGTCGAGGTTCTGCACTGCCGCCGGATCCCAGGGATTACCGAAGAAGGGCGGCGTGGCGGGCTCCGCAACAGCGAAGCCGCCCACGGCCAGGGCGACGTGCGAGGCCAGGTGCTCGCCTGTCGCGGTCTGCAGGACGAAGCCTCCACCCGGGCGAGGCAGCAGCGCGGTCACTGCTTCATCCCGGTGTGTCAGCCCTGAACCGGCCTCCGCCAGCCGGTCGCGCAGATAGCGTCCGTAGAGGCAGCGCGGCGCGAAAACCGGCCCGCCCTCGGCCGGTGACGGCGGGGCGTCGGGCTGCGTCGCCAGCCAGTCGGTGAAGTCCGCCGGTTGATCCGGGAAAAGGCTCATGCTGCCCGCCGGCACGTTCAGCAGATGGCGTGGATCGGGCGTTGCGTAGGCGAGGCCAAGGCCCGGGTTCGCCGGCTCAAACATCACCACGGGCCGCTCGGGCATGGCGGCCAACGCCTGCAAAGCCAAGCAGGTGCCGGAAAAGCCGCCGCCAATAATGGCGAGAAGCGGCGGAGCTTCAGACATGCGGGTCTTCCTTGTGCGGAAAAGGCTCAGGGAGCGGGTCTCGCAGCGCCGTGCCGGGGATCGCGGGACAGGCCGCGCCCGGCCAGCGCCGCTTCGTAGGCCGCCCATCGGACCGACTGCTCACGGCCGAGCTGATAGAGGTAATCCCAGGTGTAGATGCCGGTGTCGTGCAGATCGTCGAAAATCAGGCGGATGGCGTAGTTGCCGATCGGCTCGATCTCCAGAATGCCGACCTCGCGCCGTCCCGACACCAGGCGGCGCGGCGCCTCGCCATGGCCGCGATCCTCGGCGGAGGGGCTTTCCACCCGCAGATACTCGGCTGGCAACGCGAAGGCTGCGCCGTCGTCGAAGCGCAGTTCCAAGACGCGCTCGGCCCGGCGTAGGCGGATGTCGGTGGGGAGCGGCATCAGCCCTCGAGCTGACGCGCCTCGTCGGGCAGCATGATCGGGATGCCGTCGCGGATGGGATAGGCGAGGCCTGCCTTCTCGCTCACCAGTTCACCCTTGTCGCGGTCATAGACCAGAGGGCCCTTGGTGACGGGGCAAACCAAGATCTCCAGCAGGCGGGGATCCACGGCGCCGCCGGCGGGAACGCCGGAGGCCGTGCCGGCAGAAGCAGGAGCAGCGGCCGCGGCGGCGCCGGATGCCTGGGAAGAAGCGGGGGCGGGATCGTTCGGGTTCGTCATTGCGGGCGATTCCTGCGCCGGGCGCGGGCGCGCGTCAACCGGGATGAGGCCCGGACCCTGCCCGCCTCATGCGGGCCTTGTAACGCTCCCCGGCCGCTCGATGCGGTCCCTTCCTGTTCCTCCGCGCCGCTGCGCGCCGGCCCGTGGGATGCCGCCGACCGGCTGCGGCCCAGGCCGTTAACTGGGCCTGCCGCCGGCCGCCGGGCCGGCACTGTCGATGCGCAACAGGGAGATCAGCAGTTCCGCCCGCTTCGCCGCATCGGGCGCGATCAGCAAGGTTTGCTTTTCAGCATCGGAGAACGGACAGATCATGCAAAGGGTGGTCACCAGCGCGTCGGGTGCGGCACGCTCCACCGCCGCCCAGTCCGCCTCGATGCCGTGGCGATGAAAATAGGGCCGCAGCGCCGCCATCAGCGCGGTCCTGTCCGGCTCCGCATGCGCGGGATTTTCATCCAGATCGGCCAGGTAGGGACCATAGCCGGGACGCACCCGCCGCACCTCGCGCGGGGTTTCGGGCAGTTCCTCCAGCAGGTCGAACCGCGCCAGCCCCCGCAATGTGATCAGGTAACGGCCATCCTCCGTTTCGGCGAAGGAAGCGATACGGCCAAGGCAGCCGGTACGATAGGGTATGGAGCGGTTGTTGAGGCGGGGCAGCGCCGGGTCCGGCAGCACCATGCCGATCAGCCGGCCACCAGCCAGCGCCTCCTCCACCATGGCGAGGAAGCGCGGCTCGAAGATGTTGAGCGGCAGTCGCGCACCGGGCAAAAGCAGCGCCCCGGCCAGCGGAAAGATCGGCAGCACCGTTGGCAGGGCATCGGGGCGGGGCCTGAACGGGTCCATCTCCGGCAGGCTCCCTCCCTGCCGCGTCAACGAAACAAGAAGGTGGAAAGGCCACGCCGGGCTTTCACCGTGGCCGGGTCCATCGGCCCCCAGGCCTCGAAGAACTTCAGAAGCTGCTTGCGGGCGGCTTCGTCGTTCCAGGCGCGGTCGCGCTTGATCGCCTCCAGCAGCGCGCTGGCGGCGCCGTCACGGTCCTCCATGGCGTTCAGCGCCACGGCCAGATCGATGCGCGCCTGGTGGTCGTCCGGGTCGGCGGCCAGGCGGCTCTCGAACTCGGCCGTGCGCTCGCGTGCGCGGCGGCCTTCGGCTGCCAGCTCCAGGGTCGAGCGCACGGCGGTGATCTCGGCGTGGTTGCGGATCTTCTCCGGCGCATTCTCGATCACGGCGAGCGCCTGGTCTTCCTGCTCCAGCGCGATCAGGCAACGGGCGAGCCCGGCCAGGGCCTCGGCATTCTCGGGCTCTGCCTGGGCCAGGGCGGCGAACAGTTCCAGCGCGCCCTGGTGGTCGCCTTCCTCCACCGCGGCCTTGGCCTCGGCCAGCAGGTCGGCGGCAGGCATCTGGCCACCGGCCACCTTGAGCAGCGCCTCGATGAACTTCTTCAGCTCGGATTCCGGCAGTGCTCCCTGGAACAGGTCGGCGATCTGGCCCTGCCAGAAGGCCACCACGGTGGGCACGGATTGCAGCGGCAGGCCCATCTGGCTGAGCTGCTGCACCAGGGCGCGGTTCTGGTCGATGTCGATCTTCACCAGCCGCACCCGGCCCTGCGCGGCAGTGACCACCTTCTCCAGCGCGGGGGTGAGCTGCTTGCAGGGGCCGCACCACGTGGCCCAGAAATCGACCAGGACGGGAACCTCGCGGCTCGCCTCCACCACATCCTTCATGAAGGATTTGGAGTCGCCGTCCTTGATGATGGCGGCGCCGCCACCGGCGGGCGCCTGCTTGTTCGGGTCGAGGATGGTTTCCATGAGATCTAAAGCACCGGTTCCGGGAATTCCTGCCTGCATAGATGCGTGCCGGACGCCGGTGCGCAAGGCGGTTTCCGCCGATGCTGTGGGGTCAGGCCGTCGCGGCCGGATCGAAAACCTCCGGCGCATGGCCGAGATCGCCCAGGAAGCGCAGCAGGTCAGCCGGCGCAATGCCGGTGCTGGCGGTGTTGGTCAGCGGGTGGAACCAGGCCGTCCCGGCCTCGGCCAGGTTGCGGTCGATGGCGACGCGAACCCGTCCGGGCAGGGTGTTCACCAGGGCGAAGGGTGTCACGGTGCCGGGCCACAGGCCGAGCTCGGCGAACATCTCGTGAGGTTCGGCGAACTGGCCTCGCCCGGCGCCCAGCAGCCGCGTCATGGCATTCACCGAAACCTGCCGCCCCTGTTCCAGGACCAGCAACAGAAAGGGTGCCGGGCCGGGATTGCGCAGCTTCAGGAACAGGTTCTTGGAATGGGCGCCGGGCATGGTGGCGCGCACCTCCCGCCCGTCGGCGGCGGTGAAATGCGCCGCATGCCCTACCGTGCGCGTCCCAATCCCGGCTGCTTCCATCCGCGCGAGCAGCCCTTCCCGTGTTTCGGGAGGGCGGGCGGCGGTGAGCGGAGGCGGGCTGTCCTGGTCCATGGCGACGTCATAGGCCGAATGGCCGGAAGGTGCACGGGGGGCGGCGAGAGCCTCGCTGCCCGGTATCGCGCGCCGGCCGGCGCGCGCACTTCGCTCAGCGCATCGGCAGGGCGTAGAGCAGCCCGCCATTGGTCCACAATTCGTTTGGGCCGCGCGCCAGGCCGACCGGTGTCTTCAGGCCCATGCTGCGCTCATACATCTCGCCGTAATTGCCCATCTTCCTGATGACGTTGGCGGCCCAGTCGGGGCTCAGTTTCAGTGCCTGGCCCAGTTCCGGCGTCACGCCCAGCAGGCGGCGGGTATTGGGGTTGGCGGCCGTGGCCTTCATCTCGTCCACGTTGGCCGAAGTGATCCCCTGCTCTTCCGCCTCGATCACGGCGTTGACGTACCAGCGCACCGTGTCGAACCATTCATCGTCGCCGCGCCGCACATAGGGCCCGTAGGGCTCCTTCGAGAAGCGCTCGCCCAGCACCGTCCAGTCATTGGGGTTGGGCATGGAGGCGCGTGTGGCGGCAAGCTGCGACGCGTCGGTGCCGAAGCTGTCGCAGCGAGCGGCCTGCAGGGCGGCAGCGGCCTGGTCGGTGCGCTCGAACAGCACGGGGGTGAATTGCAGCTTGTTGCTGCGGAAGTAGTCCGCCGTCACCTGCTCATTGGTGGTGCCCTGGATCAGGCAGATGGTGGCACCCGCCATTTCGGAAGCCTTGGTGACGCCGGAGTTCGCCTTCACCATGAAGCCGTGGCCATCGTAGAAGTAGGGGGTGATGGCGCGCAGGCCGAGCGTCACGTCGCGCAGCATCGTATGCGTCGAGGTGCGGAACAGCACGTCGATCTCGCCCGAGCCCAGCGCGGTGAAGCGGGTCGAGGAGGATAGCGGCTGGAAACGGACCTTCTCCGGGTCGTTGAACAGCGCCACCGCCAGGCCGCGGCACAGATCGACGTCCAGCCCCTGCCAGCGGCCCTGGCTGTCCGGCAGGGCGAAGCCGGCAATGCCGTTGTGGATGCCGCAGACCAGCTGCCCGCGCGCCTTGATGGCGTCGAGCGAAGCGCCGGCCTCGGCCGGACGCGGTGCACCCGCGAGGCTGGCCACCAGAGCGGCAGCAGCGAGGAATCCGTGTTTGATCATTGTTGTGATGCCTTCCCGTCAGCAGGCGGAGCGTGCTGAGGGCGGAGGCTTGGCGTCAACCAGGGAAACGGCTGTCACGCGGTTGGGAAACGCGGGAACAGGCCAAGGCGGAGGCAGAAGGGCGATAGGTTGCACAAGGAGTGCGCGGCTCGCCCGCTGCCTTCGGAGGCGGCCGGGACCGCCCATGTCGGGCTCGGAGATGGTCCGCTGGTTCCGCGATCTTTCATCACGCCATTTTCTTTCTTCAACACAGCCCTGAACATTGCCTTGGTTTCGCGGGAGCGCCCCGCTTGCTAAGGGATGGCGAGACGGAAACACCCAGGACCTGCCCTTATGCCTGCTTATCGCTCCCGCACTTCCACCCATGGCCGCAACATGGCCGGCGCGCGCGGCCTGTGGCGCGCCACCGGCATGAAGGACGGCGACTTCGGCAAGCCGATCATCGCCATTGCCAACTCCTTCACCCAGTTCGTACCGGGCCATGTGCATCTGAAGGATCTTGGGCAGCTGGTCGCCGGGGAGATCGCGGCGGCCGGCGGCGTGGCCAAGGAGTTCAACACCATCGCGGTGGATGACGGCATCGCCATGGGGCATGACGGCATGCTCTACAGCCTGCCCTCGCGCGAGCTGATCGCCGACAGCGTGGAGTACATGGTCAACGCGCACTGCGCCGACGCGCTGATCTGCATCTCCAACTGCGACAAGATCACGCCGGGCATGCTGATGGCCGCCATGCGGCTGAACATCCCGACGATCTTCGTTTCCGGCGGGCCGATGGAGGCGGGCAAGGTGGTGCTCTCCACCGGCGCCAGGAAGGTGGACCTGGTGGATGCCATGATCGCCGCCGCCGACACTCGCATCTCCGAGGCCGATGTCGCGGTGATCGAGCGATCGGCGTGCCCGACCTGCGGATCCTGCTCCGGCATGTTCACCGCCAATTCCATGAACTGCCTGACCGAGGCGATGGGGTTGGCGCTGCCGGGCAACGGCTCGATGCTGGCGACGCATGCCGACCGCGAGGGACTGTTCCGCGAGGCCGGGCGCCGCATCGTGGCACTCGCCAAGCAGTACTACGAAGGGGACGACGCCTCGGTGCTGCCGCGCTCCATTGGCAACTTCCAAGGCTTCGAGAACGCGATGACCTGCGACATCGCCATGGGCGGCTCCACCAACACGGTGCTGCACCTACTGGCGGCGGCGCAGGAGGCGGAGGTGGATTTCACCATGGCCGACATCGACCGGCTGTCGCGCCGCGTGCCCTGCCTGTGCAAGGTCGCGCCCAACACCGCCAACGTCCACATGGAGGACGTGCACCGCGCCGGCGGCATCATGGCCATCCTGGGCGAGCTGGACCGCGCCGGGTTGATCCACACCGGCCTGCCGACCGTGCACAGCGAAACCATCGGGGCCGCGCTGGACCAGTGGGACATCGCGCGCTCGCCCAGCGAGGCGGTGCGGGAGTTCTACCGCGCCGGGCCGGGCGGCGTCCCGACCCAAACGGCGTTCAGCCAGGATGCGCGCTACGACACGCTGGATACCGACCGCGATACCGGCTGCCTGCGCAGCGCCGCGCACGCATTCAGCAAGGATGGCGGGTTGGCCGTGCTGTACGGCAACCTGGCCGAGCAGGGCTGCATCGTGAAGACGGCCGGGGTGGACGAGAACATCCTGAAGTTCAACGGCACGGCACGGGTGTTCGAGAGCCAGGATGCCGCCGTGTCGGGCATCCTCGGCGGCGCGGTGGAGCCGGGCGACATCGTGCTGATCCGCTACGAGGGGCCGAAGGGTGGGCCGGGCATGCAGGAGATGCTTTACCCGACCAGCTACCTGAAGTCGAAGGGGCTGGGGAAGGTCTGCGCGCTGGTCACCGATGGGCGGTTTTCCGGCGGGTCGTCGGGGCTGTCGATCGGCCATGTCTCGCCCGAGGCGGCGGAAGGCGGGCTGATCGGGCTGGTGGAGAATGGCGACCGCATCGAGATCGACATTCCGGCACGCACCATCCACCTCGCCGTCGATCCGGCGGAGCTGGCCCGCCGGGCCGAGGCGATGGAGAAGAGCGACACGCCATTCCAACCTTCCGGCCGCAAGCGGCGGGTTTCGGCGGCGCTGCAGGCCTATGCGGCGCTGACCACCTCGGCGGCACGCGGTGCGGTGCGCGACGTGACGCAGGTGCAGCGCCGGCGGTGAAGGCGTCCGAGGGAGGGACGGAGCCCCCCTAACCCGCACCAGAGGATAGTGATGAATATCACCCCCCGCCTTTCCGCCCCGGCTGCCTTGCGCAACCGCGGCCCGATCCTGGACGTGCTGCGGCGTGTTCTGCCCGAGGCGGGGCTGGTGCTGGAGGTTGCCAGCGGCACAGGTGAGCATGTGGCGCATTTCGCCGCCGCCCTGCCCGGGCTGGACTGGCAGCCCACGGAGCCCACGCCCGAGGGCCGGGCCAGCATCGATTCCTGGGCCGAGGGCCTGCCCAATCTGCGCCGGGCCCTGCCGCTGGATGCCGCCGCGCCGGGCTGGCCCGTGGAACGCGCCGATGCCGTGCTGTGCAGCAACATGATCCATATCGCGCCCTGGGCTGCGGCCGAGGGGCTGTTTGCCGGCGCGGCGCGGCTGCTGCCGACGGGCGGGCTGCTGGCGCTCTACGGGCCGTTCCGCTTCGCCGGGCACGTGCTGGAGCGGGGCAATGCGGACTTCGACGCCAGCCTGCGGGCGAGAAACCCGGAATGGGGGCTCAGGCTGGCGGAGGATGTGGCGGCGCTGGGTGCACGGTGCGGCTTCGGCGCGCCGGAGGTTGTCGCCATGCCGGCCAGCAACCGCATGCTACTGTTCCGTCGCGCGCCCTGAACGGGGGTGGTCCAGGAGACCTTGTAAAGTAAAACGATCGCTTTACATGATCGCTATGGACAAGCGCAGCGACATGATCGCCGGGGCGATGCTCGCCTTCGAGGCGGAGGGCTTCAGAGGCATCGGGGTGGACGCAGTGCTTGCCGCCTCCGGCGCCTCGACGCGCACCCTCTACAAGCATTTCGGCTCACGCGACGGGCTGGTGCTCGCGGTGCTGGAACACCGGCACCGCATCTTCATGGACTGCATCGCGGGCAGTGTGGCCGATCCGGTCGGTGCCCTGTTCGAGACGCTGGAACAATGGCTCACCGAGCGCGGGGCACGGGGCTGCATGCTGCTGCGCGCCCGCAGCGAGTATGCCGGCGCCAATGCCGAAGTGGTCGCCCTGGTGCGGCGGCAGAAGGAGGAGTTCGGGGCCGAGATCGCACGGCGGGTCGCGGCGGCACTGGGCCGCGCCGACGCCGCCCTTGCAACCCAGATCTGGCTCTTGTTCGAGGGTGCGACGGCTGCGGCCAGCGTGTCGGGGATGTCGGCCGTGGACGCCGCCCGGGCTGCCGCCGCCACCCTTCTGGCCGCCGCGCGGGGGTCGGCGGCATGAGCAGGCGGATCAACCTCGTCGCGGCCGCCTTCGCGCTGACCGCGCTGACCTACGGTCTGGCGCGCTTTGCCTTCGGCCTCCTGCTGCCCGCCATCCGGGAGGAGCTTTCCCTGCCGGCCACGGCGGCGGGCTGGATCGGCGGCGGCGCCTTCGCGGCCTATTGCATCGGCATCGTGTTCGCCTTCACCGCCGGGGAATGGCTCGGCGAGCGCCGCACCACCCTGGCCGCCGGTGCTGCGGCGAGCTGTGGCTTGGCTCTGGCGGCCCTGGCATCCTCGGGCTGGGGGCTGGGCCTCGCGATGGCCCTGGCCGGGCTGAGCACGGGCCTGACCTCGCCCCCCCTGGCCGCCGTAGTGGCGCGCTGCCTCGACGGATCAGCGCGGGCCAAGGCAAACGGGGCCATCAATGCCGGCACGGCCGCCGGCATCATCCTGTCCGGCATCGCCGTCATGGTCTTTGCTGACGGCTGGCGCGTGCTGTACGGACTGTTCGCCATCACGGGCGCGGCGGTGACATTGTGGGTGTGGCTCGCCGTGCCGCCGAGCACCCGGCGGGATGCGCCCGGCGCGCTGCGCCTGGCCGATCTGGCCCGCCCCGGCGCCCTGGGGCTCTGCGCCAGTGGCTGGCTGATGGGCGCAGCCAGCACGGCGATCTGGACCTTCGGAGCCAACATCATGCGCGAGGAGCTGGGGGCCGGAGAGGGGCGGATCGCCCTCGCCTGGATCGTTCTGGGCCTGGCTGGCATCGCAGGCGCCGCGACCGGCCTCCTCACCACCCGCTTCGGGACCGGCGCGGTGCACCGCGCCGCCCTGCTGGCCATGGCCGCCGCCCTGATCGGATTCGCCGCCGCGAAGCTGGCGCCGGCAGCCACCCTTCCGGTGATGGCACTGTTCGGCCTGGCCTACATCGTGTCCAGTGGGGTCCTGCTGCTGTGGGGCATTGAGTTGTTCCCCGACCGGCCCGATGCCGGGCTTGGCCTGCCCTTTCTGATGGTTGCGCTGGGGCAGACAGCGGGCGCGCCCTTCTTCGGCTTCGCTTGGGAAGCAGCGGGCAGCACGGCGGCGCTCGGCTGTTTCGCCGCCCTGCTGGCAGGCGCCGCGGGATGGGGTCCGGCGACCGCGCCGGAACAGGCAGGCGGCGTCGCCTCAGGACCGGGCTGCGGCTCGGCGCCGCAGCAGGTCTGATGGCGGCTGGCATTCGCCGTGGCATGGCTACGCTTGCGGCCTTTCCTTGTGCCCGGCTTCCGCACTATATGCTTCATATACGGATCGTATAGTATGGAGCTTGCCATGGGCATCGTGAACATCGAGGATGAGCTGCACGAGCAGCTTCGCCGGGCCAGCCGCGCGTCCTGCCGGTCGATCAACGCCCAGGCGGCGTTCTGGATCAGGATCGGCATGCTGTGCGAGCTGAACCCAGGCCTCAGCTTCCAGGAACTCGTGGCGCGCGAGTTGCGGGAAGCCGGTGTCGAGCCCCGCGCCTTGACGGCCACGGCGGCATGACCAAGACACCGGCCGAGCTTGATCTGATGGCGGAGGCGGGGCGCCTGCTGGCATCGGTGTTCGCCCACCTGGACGGGCTCCCGCTCGCCGGGATGAGCACCTTGCAGGTGAACGACCTGGTGGAGGCCTTCATCGTGGACCGCTTGGGGGCACGGCCCGCCAGCAAGGGCCAGTACGGCTTTGGCTTCGTGTTGAACAGTTCGCGCAACGAGGTGGTCTGCCATGGCGTGCCGTCGAAAGACGACATCCTGCGGGATGGCGACATCGTCAATCTGGACATCACGCTCGAGAAGGGCGGCTTCATCGCCGATTCCAGCAAGACCTTCCTGATCGGCAACGTGCCCCCCGCCGCGCAGAGGCTGGTCCGCACGGCCTATGAGGCCTTGTGGAAGGGCATCCATGCCGTGCGTCCGGGAACAAGGCTGGGCGATATCGGCTTCGCCATCGAGCGGCACGCCAGGCGAAACGGTTATTCCGTGGTGCGGGAATTCTGCGGCCACGGGATCGGGCGCGAAATGCACGAGGCGCCGCAGGTGCTGCATTTCGGCAGGCCGGGAACGGGCCTCAGGTTGCGGGAAGGCATGGTCTTCACCATCGAGCCCATGCTGAACCAGGGCCACCGGGCGGTGCGGACGGAAGATGACGGCTGGACCGTGGTCACGGCCGACCGCAAGCTGTCCGCGCAGTTCGAGCACACCGTCGCGGTCACCGGCAACGGGGTGCGGGTATTGACGCTGCGTCCGGACGAGGCAGGGTGGGTGCCCGGCGCCTAGCACCCGCCGCGGGTGCTTGGCCGGTAGCCTCCCCGGAATGCGGGGCCGCCTCAGCCGAAGGGCAGGCGCAGCCCAGCCTCCTGCCAGGGCATCTGCGCCAGCTTCCCGGTGGAGGACAGGGTGATCCAGGCCGTGCGCAGGTCTGGCCCACCGAAGCAGATGTTGGTGGGCCACGGATCGGGCATGGTCACCACATCCAGGATCTCGCCTTCGGGCGAAACGGTGGTGATCTCGCCCGCCACCAGCGTGGCCACCACGATGTTGCCTGAGGCGGCGATGGCCAGGCTGTCGAGCCTCCGGTAGCCGGGAAACTGGCAGAGCATGCGGCCGCCATGCGGGCTGGGCCAGGGCGCCTTGCGCAACGTGCCGCTGCCGGTGACATCCCAGGCCCAAAGGCGGCCGGTCTCGGTTTCGGCCACGTAGACGGTGCGGCCATCGGGCGAAACGCCGACGCCGTTGGCCCCGCCGGGAATAGGGTGCGCCGCCTCCACGATGCGGGAGCCATCTGCGGCGGCCCAGTACAGCCCGCCATGGTCGCGGTCACGGGGGCGGGACTTGCCAAGATCGCTGAACCAGAAGCCTTCCTGGCCATCGAACATCAGGTCGTTGGGGCCCTTCAGCGGGTGGTCGCCGACACGGTCGTAGAGGCGACGGACCTGGCCGCTGTGCGGGTCCAGTGTTTCGATGCGGCCCGTCTGGTAGTCGGCGGCCTGGCCGGTCGGGCGGAGAAAGCCGCCATCCTCGGTGAAGGCGAAGCCGCCATTGTTGCAAAGGAAGAACAGCCCGTCCGGCCCGAGGGCCAGCCCGTTGGGCCCACCGGGCACGGTGGCGATGGTGGAACGCCCGCCATCGGGGCCGATGCGAGTGACGCGGCGTGCCTCGATCTCCACGAGGGCGACGCTGCCGTCAGGCAGGGCCACGGGGCCTTCGGGGAAGCGCAGGTCCTCTGCCAGGATCACCAGGCGGCTCTCGTCCATGCGGGTATTCCCTCGGTGTTCTCGCTGATTGCCGCATGAAAACGCTGCCGGCTCAAGCGGCGGCTATCGGCCTGGCGCCAGGCCGATCAGCCGAGCCGCCTCCATGGCGGCGCCGCGGGTGGGAGGCAGGATGGCCTCGGCCCGCACCGTCATCAGCACCACGCTGACCACCTGGGCGATCCATTCCACATGCATCTCGCGCGCGAACCAGAAGGGTTCATCGGGCTGGCCTGCGGCGACGGCAGCGGCGGCGCGGGCCTCGGCCAGCAATGCGCGCATGGCGGCCGCCATGCCGTCGCCGCGTAGCGCCTCGCGGCATTCCTCCACGGCACGCTCGGCTCCCGCGAAGGCCAGTGCGCCACCGCCGCGCGCCTGGCGTAGCCGCGCTTCTTCCAGCGTGTCGTCGAGAAGGATGTTGAGGAAGTCGCGAATCAGCATGGGCCTCGCCTCCATCCAGTGGGGACGAGGCTGGACCCGGGCCGGTGCGGAAGGCAAGCCTTCCGCACCGGCCCGGGGCCGGATCAACCCAGCGTGGCGCTCAGGCTGATCTCGGCATTCAGCACCTTGGAGACGGGGCAGCCGGCCTTGGCGGCGGCGGCGATCTCCTGGAACTTCGCGTCGTCGATGCCAGGCACGGTGGCCTTCAGCGTCAGCTTCGAACTGGTGATGGCGAAGCCGCCATCCTTCTGCTCCAGCGACACCTCCGCCGAGCTATCGAGCTTCTCGGCGGTGAAACCGGCATCGCCCAGCGCCTTCGAAAGCGCCATGCTGAAGCAGGCGGCATGGGCGGCGGCGATCAGCTCCTCCGGGTTAGTGCCGGGCTTGCCTTCGAAGCGGGTGCCGAAGCCATAGGCCTGATCCTTGAGCACGCCGCTCTTGGTCGAGATGGCGCCCTTGCCGTCCTTGATGCCGCCCTGCCAGACGGCGCTGCCGGTGCTCTTCATGCGTCTTCTCCTCCATGGGGGGCCATCGCGGCCCGGAAGGGGAGAATGCCCGAGGATGCCCGGGGTTGTCAGCCGCTGGACCCTCGCAAGATCAGCCGGCCCCGCAGGGCGATGGTTTCGTCCGGTGCAACGGCGCCGGCGATGCGGGCCTGCAGCAGGTCCAATGCTCGGCCGATCATTGCTGGCAGCGGCTGTTCGACCGTGGTGAGGTCATAGATCGGCCAAGCCGCCTGGGGCAGGCCGTCGAAGCCCACCACCGCCACCTCCCCCGGCACGGCGATGCCGGCCAGCCGCAGCGCGTCCAGCAGTCCCATCGCCATGATGTCGCTGACAGAGAAGACGGCACCCGGGCGCTCCGCCACCGGCAAGGCTGCCAGGGCGCGCCCGGCCTCGAAGCCGCCTTCGTAGGTGGAGCGACCGTCAAACAGCAGCGGCGGCTCGATCCCCGCCGCGGCCAGTCGCTGTGCGAAGCCGCGATGCCGCTCCTCCCCCGTGGAAGAGGAGGCGGAGGTTCGCATCAGGGCGAAGCGGCGGTGGCCGCGCGCCAGCAGCAGCTCGGCCAGTTCGGCGGCGCCGGCGATGTTGTCGGCAGTGACGGCCGAAGAGTGCATGCGCGGCCGCCGGTTGACCATGACCACCGGCACACCGTTGGCTCGGCAGATCTCCGCCACATGCGAGGGCAGCTCGACCGAGGTCATCAGGCAGCCATCCACCTGGTACTGCAGGAGGGCGTGGGCGGTGCTGTCCTCGACCGGTCCGGCGCCGGCATGGATCACCAGCAGCCGCATGCCACGTGGCGCCACCTGCCGCGCCGCCTCGTGCAGCAGCTCCGTGTAGAAGGGGTTGGCGGAGGCGCCGACCACGATGCCGATCAGTCCGGAGCGACCGGAGGAGAGGGTGCGGGCGGACGCGTGCGGCGTGTAGCCCAGCTCCTTGGCCAGCCGGGCGATGCGCGCGCGCGTCTCCGACGAGATGCGCGGATCACCCTTCAGCGCACGGGAAATGGTGGACGGCGCGACGCCGGCCACGCGCGACAGGGTCACGATGGTGGCGCGGCGCGGGGCCGCCAGCAGCTCGGACTCGCTCATGCAAACATTATAGCATGAAAATGGATGCGCAAATGTTTGCGCTAAATTGCAGCCGGGTTGGCGATCCCACACTTCAGTGAGAGGCAGCTTCCAGCTTGACACACCGCGGGAGAACTGCGCTAGATCGGATCAGGAAGCGCCAACGTTTGCGCATCTAGCAGATGGCGCCCGAGGAAACACAGGCCAGCCCCGCCCCGCATCCGCCTCACGCGGCGGGCGGCGCCGTGCCCAGAGAAAGGTCAGCCCCATGAGCGGCACCCAACGCCAGATGAAGATGGTGGGCTTTCTGCAGGCGCAGAACTGCTCCATCGCGCCCGGCTCCTGGCGCCACCCCGCCAACCCGATGGACTTCACCACCGCGAAGTATTTCCAGCGGATCGGCCGCGCGCTGGAGGACGGCAAGTTCCACCTCGCCTTCTTCGACGACCGGCTGGCGATGCCCGACATCTACAAGAATGACCATCGCGACGCGGTGGAGAACGGCGTGCGGGTCGTGAAGATGGACCCGGCCACCATCATCACCGCCATCGGCATGGCGACAGAGAAGCTCGGCCTCGGCGTCACCTACTCCACGACCTACTACGAGCCGTTCCACGTGGCGCGGCTGTTCGGCACGCTGGACCTGATGAGCGGCGGGCGCGCGGCCTGGAACGTCGTCACCTCGCTGAACTCATCCGAGGCCGCCAATTTCGGCCGCACCGAGCACCTGGCGCACGACCTGCGCTACGAGCGCGCCGACGAGTTCATGGAAGTGGTGATGGGGCTGTGGGACAGCTGGGAGGATGGCGCCATCATCGGCGACAAGGCTTCCGGCCGCTTCGCCGACGGCACCAAGGTCCACAAGCTGAACCACCAGGGGAAGTACTTCTCCTCCGCCGGGCCACTGCCGGTGCCGCGCTCGCCGCAGGGCCACCCGGTGCTGATCCAGGCCGGGCAAAGCGGGCGCGGGCGGCAGTTCGCCGGCCGCTGGGGCGAGCTGATCTTCGTGGTCTACCCGAACATGGCGATGGGCCAGAAGCAGTATGGCGAGCTGAAGGCCGCCGTCGCCGCTGAGGGGCGCGACCCCGACAGCGTCGCCGTCTGCCCCGCCTGCTACGTCTGTGTCGGCGAAACCCAGGCCATCGCCGAGGAGAAGCGCGAATACATCCGGGCGCTCGCCAAGCCGATCGACGCCATGGTGCTGCTGTCCGAGGCGCTGAACTTCGATTTCGGCTCCAAGGACCCAGACAGCGAGTTCACCGACGAGGAGCTGAAGAAGATCTCCTGGACCGGCTTCAAGGAGCGCGTGGTCAACCTGTCCGGCAAGCCGAACCCGACCGTGCGCGACTTCGTGCATTTCTCCGGCCGCGGCACCATCGGCGAGTTCCCCATCTTCTGCGGCACGCCCACGCAGGTTGCCGATCAGATGGAGGAATGGTTCAGCGCCCGTGCCTGCGACGGCTTCGTGCTGGCGGCGACGCACATGTCCGGCGCGTTCGAGGAGTTCAGCCGCTACGTGGTGCCCGAGCTGCAGCGGCGCGGCCTGTACCACAAGGATTACGCCGGCAGCACGCTGCGCGAGAACCTTGGCCTGCAGCGCCCCGAGGTCGGCGCTTGGCGCAAGGGCGCGATGCGCCAGGCCTCCTGAGAAGCCCGCTCACCCGAAAAAACGTCCAGGGAACAACCAGATCATGCTCACCACCCGCCGCGTTTTGCTGGGCGCTGCCCTTGCTGCCCCTGCCCTGCGCCCGGCCCGGGCGCAGGACAAGTGGCCGAGCCGCCCGGTGCGCATCGTCGTGCCCTACGCGCCCGGCGGCGGCACGGATGTGACCACGCGCGCCATCGCCGACATCCTGTCCAAGAAGCTCGGCCAGAACTTCGTGATCGAGAACCGCGCCGGAGCCAACGGCATTGTCGGGACCGAGGGGGTCGCGCGGGAACGGCCGGATGGCTACAGCTTCGTGGCCGCCACCAGCACCCATGTGATGAACCGTCACATCATGCCGAGCCTGCCTTACCACCCGATCAACGATTTCACCCCCATCGCCATGCTGGCGCGCTACCCGCTGGTGCTGATGACCGGCAAGGACAGCAAGTACCATACGCTGGCCGAACTGATCGCCGACGCCAAGGCGCAGAAGGGGCAGATCGCGCAGGGAACCTCGGACGCGCAGTCTTCCTTTGCTGCCAACAACTTCGCCCGGCAGGCCGGCGTGGAGCTGGTGGAGGTGCCCTATCGTGGCTCCGGCGCCTATCTGGCCGAGCTGACGGGCGGGCACCTGCCGGTCGCCTGGGGCAGCACGGCGACGGCCATGCCGCTGCTCGCCTCCGGCACGGTCCGGGTGCTCGCCGTCAGCTCGCCGGAGCGGTCGCGCTTCCTGCCCGACATCCCGACCCTGCAGGAAGGCGGCGTTTCCGGTGCCGAGATGATCGGCTGGTTCGGGCTGTTCGCGCCCGCCAAGCTGCCGGACGGCATCGCCGACCGGCTCAACACGGCGATCAACGAGGCCTTCGATGAACCGGTGCTGAAGCAGCGCATGCAGACCCTGGCGGTGGACCCGGCGCCTACCCCGCGCGCCGAACTGTCCGCGCTGATGTTGCGCGAGGACCAGCGCTGGGAAGACGCGGCGCGCAACAACCTGCTGCCGCGCGGCTGAGCACCGTCCAGCACCGCCTCCATCGGGCATGGCGCATTGACGCGCCGTGCCGTCCCGATCCCCTCCAGCCCGGGCGCGAGCCGCCCAGGAGCGAGCCTTGAACGAATACCGGATGCTCTCGACCAGCGGCATTCTCGGCTATGGATACGCCGAGGAGTCGCTCAAGATCGGCATGTCGTGGGAGCCGCATCTGATCGGCTGTGACGGCGGCAGCACCGATCCTGGACCGTATTACCTCGGTGCGGGCAAGTCCTTCGTTTCGCGCCTGTCGGCCAAGCGCGACCTGCGGCTGATGCTGATGGCAGCCGTGGCGGCGAAGATTCCGTGCATCATCGGCACCTCCGGCGGGGCCGGGGGCGAGCCGCACCTGCAGGACACCGCCGCCCTGGTGCGCGAGATCGCCCGCGAGGAAGGCCTGTCCTTCAAGATGGCGCTGATCCATTCGGAGCAGAGCAAGCCATCGCTGATCGAGCGGGTTCGCGCCGGGCAAACCCGACCGCTGGGCAAAATGCCGCCGCTGGACGAGGCCCGCATCGAGCGCGCCGAGCGCATTGTCGGCATGATGGGGCCCGAGCCCTTCCAGAAGGCACTGGATGGCGGCGCGCAGGTGATCCTGGCTGGCCGGTCGAGCGACCCGGCGCAATGGGCCGGTCCCGCCATGCGGGCCGGCATCCCGCCCGCCCCGGCTTGGTATGCGGGCAAGATGCTGGAATGCGGTGCCGAGCCTTCTGTGCCGAAGGAGCCGGACAACATCTTCCTGCGGGTGCGCGACGATCACCTGATCTGCGAGCCGCCGAATCCGATCCGCCGCTCCACGCCGTTGGCGGTGGCGAACTTCGCGCTGCACGAGAATTCCAGCCCGATCCACCATACCGAGCCGGGCGGGCTGCTGGACACCAGCGACTGCGTGTTCGAGGCGATCAGCGACCGCGCCGTCAAAGTCAGCGGCATGAGCTGGACCGCGGCCGAGCAGTATACGGTCAAGCTGGAGGGGGTGGAACGCGCCGGCTACCGCGCCATCACCATCTGCGGCACGCGCGACCCGGTGCTGATCGGCCAGATCGACAGCTACCTGGCGACGCACCGCGAGAAGGTGGCGGCCAAAGCCGCGTCCTTCGGCGTCCCGCCGGAGGACTACACCATGGTCGTCCGCACCTATGGCAAGGACGGCGTCATGGCAGGGTGGGAGCCGGTGAAGCAGATCATGTCCCACGAGCTTGGCTTCGTGGTGGAGATCGTGGCCCGCACACAGGACATCGCCAACGCCGTGGTGGCCATGGCACGCACCTCGATGCTGCATGCCGACTTCCCTGGGCGCCTGTGCAAGGAGGGCAACATGGCCTTTCCGTTCAGCCCGTCCGACATCGAGCTGGGCCCGATGTTCCGCTTCAGCATCTTTCACGTGGTCGCACCGAACGATCCGTACGAGATGTTCCCGATCGAATACGAGACCGTGTGAGGACCCCGCCATGCCCCGCATCCGCGACATCGCGCAGATCTGCAAGAGCAAGAATGCCGGCCCCTTCATGGTCACCATCGACGTGTTGTTCGAGGACCATGATGTCTACCGGCAGGTCAAGGCGACGGGGGTGCTGAACGCCGCCCTGTTCGCACGCCTCTACGGCGTCGAGGAGCAGGACGTGCTCTTCACTCCCTACGACACGGCGGCCGCCTTCAAGGCCACCCTGCCGCGCCTGGTGCCGGCGGGCGACATCGGTGACACGGATGTGTACGGCGCGCAGCAGCACGCACCGCTGCTGGATGTGGAGATCCCGGTCAACATCGTGCCACGGTGATCGAGCCAGCCAGGGCGCAGCCGGCGGGTTCCATCGGCCCGTAGCGTCCTGGTTGAGAAAACATCGAAAACTCTCTCCCGATCACGTCTTCGCGTTCCAGTCCGTGAGACGAAGGCATTTGCGGCGGTCTTCATCTTTTCGTGCTGGAATACTCTCGCTGTTTGTGAAGCTTCCGCTGTTGTCAGCGCGTTTGACGACAGAGGAAAGACCGATGGCGGGACCAGGATGATGACAAGGCCAAGCTCGGAGCGACTGGACTGGCTGGCCGATGCCGGCTGGACCATTGGTGAACGCCATCCGCTGCGCCGCCAGGGCGAGCCGGGCGCCTTCATGGCCCTGGCGCCGGATGGCCGTTGGTGCGTGGTGGGCGACGACCTTGCGCCCTTGGTCGAACAGGCCTGGGACCACCAGTATCCCGCGCCGCGTCCGCATGCCCCGCGACCTGCCCGGCCTTCCCTGCTGGGAGACCTGCTTTCGGGTCTGCTGCGCCGGGCTTGAGCTGACGCTTCCGGTCAGGCTGAAAGCCCGGCCGGATACTTTTGGCCCTTGATCGGGGCCGGATGCCTCTCGGCGATCCGGCCGCCTCTCTCCGAAAGCAGCGGTGTCGAGACTCAGCCCGGAGGCGTCGCGAGGCCTGCCGGAACACGCCAGATTTCTTCCGCATAGTCGCGGATGGTGCGGTCTGAGGAGAACCAGCCCACATTGGCCGTGTTCAGCACCGCGCTGCGCCACCAGTCGGCAGGGTGCTGCCAGCGGGAGGCCACCTGGCGCTGGGTGCGCAGATAGCTGTCGAAGTCAGCGGTGACCAGGAAGTCGTCCCGCGCCAGCAATGCCTCGACCAAGCCCTTGTAGCGGTCCGGCTCCTCCGGCGAGAAGACGCCGGAGGCGATGGCATCCAGCGCCGCATCGAGCTCGTCGGAGGCGGCAACGGCGGCGCGGGCGTCGAAGCCGTCACGCCGCAGCGGCACCGCCACCGAGGCATCGAGGCCGAAGATGAAGATGTTCTCCAGCCCGACCCGCTCGCTGATCTCGATGTTGGCGCCGTCCATGGTGCCGATGGTCAGGGCGCCATTGAGGGCGAACTTCATGTTGCCAGTGCCGGACGCCTCCAGCCCGGCGGTGGAGATCTGCTCGGACAGGTCCGCGGCGGGGATGATGTTCTCGGCCAGGGTGACGTTGTAGTTCGGCAGGAACACCACCTTCAGCAGGTTGCGCACCGTGGGATCGCGGTTGACCACGCGCGCCACGTCATTGGCGAGGCGGATGATCAGCTTGGCGCGGTGGTAGCTGGGCGCCGCCTTGCCGGCGAAGAGCTTGACCCGCGGCACCCAATTGCCCATGGGCTGGGCGCGCATGGCGTTGTACAGCGCGACCGTGTGCAGGATGTTCAGCAGCTGCCGCTTATACTCGTGGATGCGCTTGATCTGGACGTCGAACAATGCGTGTGGATCGATCTGCACGCCGGTGCGCAGGTGCACGATGCGCGCCAGGTTCTGCTTGGCCTCCAGGCGCTGGCGCGCAAAGGATTCCTGAAAGCCGGCGTCGCGGGCATGGGGAATGAGGTCGGCCAAACGCTCGGGATCGTCCAGCACGCGGGGGCCGATGGTGTCGGTGATGAGGCGCGTCAGCGGCGCATTGGCTCTCAGCAGCCAGCGGCGGAAGGTGATGCCGTTGGTCTTGTTGGTGATGCGGCCGGGACAGACAC
Organism: Teichococcus globiformis; assembly: GCF_042646265.1. Lineage (NCBI taxonomy): Bacteria > Pseudomonadati > Pseudomonadota > Alphaproteobacteria > Acetobacterales > Roseomonadaceae > Roseomonas > Teichococcus globiformis. The sequence continues at coordinate 203,298 of NZ_JBHRTN010000003.1, read as the reverse complement.
GATCTAGCTCGGCGAAGACGGTGGATTTCATCAGCCCGGTGTGCAGGGCCGAAACACCGTTCACCTTGTGCGAGCCGATAAAGGCCAGATGTCCCATGCGCACGCGACGGCCATGGTGCTCGTCGATCAGCGAGGCGGCGGAAAGCAGGCTGTCGCTGGCTCCGGCGGCGCGCGCCGCCTCCAGGTGGCGGGCGTTGATCATGTAGATGATCTGCATGTTGCGCGGCAGCAGGCGCTCCATCAGCGAGACCGGCCAGCTTTCCAGCGCCTCGGGCATCAGGGTGTGGTTGGTGTAGGAGAAGGTGGCGCGGCCGATCTCCCAGGCCTCGTCCCAATCCATGCCATGCACATCGACCAGCAGCCGCATCAGCTCCGCCACGCCGATGGCCGGATGGGTGTCATTGAGCTGGACGGAGTACTTCTCGGGCAGCGTCGAAAGGTCGCCATGGAGCCGCAGGTGCCGCCGGATCAGGTCCTGCAGCGAGGCGGAGGCGAAGAAGTATTCCTGCCGCAGCCGCAGCTCCTGGCCCGCCGGGCTCTCGTCGCCGGGATAGAGCACGCGGGAGATGGCCTCGGCCTTGACCCGCCCGGCCAGCGCGCCGACATGGTCGCCGCTGTTGAAGGCGTCGAGCCGCAGCGGGTCGGTGGCACGGGCCGACCACAGCCGCAACGTGTTGACCCACCGGCCGCGCCAGCCGACCACTGGGATGTCGTAGGCGATGGCCCGCACCACCTCGCCAGGCTGCCAGATCATGCGCTCATCCGGCCCGACGGTGACATGACCACCGAAGCCGATGTCATAGGTGATGCCGGAACGCTCGAACTCCCACGGGTTACCGAGCGACAGCCAGTCCTCCGGCACTTCCTGCTGCTGCCCGTCGCGGATCAACTGGCGGAACAGGCCGTTCTCGTAGCGGATGCCGTAGCCGATGGCGGGAACGGACAGGCTGGCCATGCTTTCCATGAAGCAGGCGGCGAGCCGCCCCAGGCCGCCATTGCCCAGCGCCGCGTCCGGCTCCTGCGCGAAGACTTCTTCCAGATCGGCGCCAAGGCCATGCAACACGCGCCGCATCTGCTCGGTCATGCCGAGATTGCCCAGCGCGTCGGACAGCAGGCGGCCGATCAGGAACTCCAGGGAAAGGTAGCAGACCTGCTTTCGGCCGCTGCTCGCCACCTCGTTGTTGGAGCGGCGCCAGCGATCAACGATGCCGTCGCGGGCGGCAAGCGTTGAGGCCAGGAACCAGTCGCGCGGCGAGGCGCGCTCCTCCCGCCCGCCAACATCGTAGATCATCTTGGACAGGATGGCGTCGCGCAGTGCGGCATCGTCCTGGGCCGGAGCGGGGGTGCAGTCTTGGTTCAAGCGGCGGGCCCTTCCAGTCGGTGGGGAAGCGCCACGGACGATAGAAGACGCCGCACCGCAACGCCAAGTTGTCTTTCTGCCCGGAGGCCGGAAACCGCCCCCTCCCCGGAACAAGAAAACCCCGGAGCGGTATCCTGTGCCTCTCCAAGCCGGAGGGCCGCGTGCTCAGCGGCCTGACAGGATCTCGCGGTAGAGGGTAGCGTAGTGCGCGGCCGGGCGGTTCCAGGACACGTCGCTGTGCATGGCGTTGCTCTGGATCAGGGTCCAGGCGGCCCGATCGCGCCAAAGCGATGCGAGCCGGCGAAGGGCCGCCACCAGGGCGTCCGGCGTCGCGGCAGCGAATTGCACGCCAGTGGCGCAGCCTGCCGCCACCGCCATTTCATTGGCGTCGATCACCGTGTCGGCCAGCCCCCCCACTCGTGCCACCACCGGCACAGCGCCGTAACGCAGCGCGCAGAGTTGGGTCAGGCCGCAGGGCTCGAAGCGGGATGGCACCAGCAGCGCATCGGCGCCGCCCTGGATCAGGTGGGCCAGCCCCTCGTCATAGCCCAGATGCAGGCCGATGCGGCCGGGATGCATCCCGGCAGCGGCCTCCAGCCCGTTCTCGATGGCGCGATCTCCCGTGCCAAGCACCACCAGCCGCATGTTCAGGTCGATCAGCGCGGGCATGGCGGCGAGCAGGGCGTCCATGCCTTTCTGCCAGGACAGGCGGCTGACGACGCCGACGGTGAGGGCTTCCGGGTCGTCCTGCAATCCGAAGTGATCGCGCAGGGCGCGGCGGCTATTTTCCCGCGCCCGGAGGTCGGCTACGGAGAAAGGCGACGGCAGGTTGGGATCGTTCGCCGGGTTCCACACTGCGGTGTCGATGCCGTTGAGAATGCCGGAAAGTTCGGCTGCGCGGTCGCGCAGCAGCCCGGCCAGACCCATGCCGCCCTCCTCCGTGCGGATCTCGGCGGCGTAGGTGGGGGACACGGTGGTGATGCGATCGGCCAGCTTCAACCCGGCCTTCAGAAAACCGATGGCGCCGTAATACTCGACCCCGTGAATCGACCAGGCTTCCCCAGGCAGGCCCAGCTCGGCCAGCAGGGACGCGTCGCACTGGCCCTGGAAGGCCAGGTTGTGGACCGTGAACACGGTGCCCGGGCGGGGTGCGCCGGAATAATGCAGGTAGGCGGGCACGAGCCCGGCCTGCCAGTCATGCGCATGGACGATGTCGGGGCGAAAGCCCGGCAAGGCGCCCTGCCCGATGCGCGCCGCCACCTGGGCCAGAGCCGCGAAGCGCTGCGGATTGTCGGGCCAGTCGCCATCCGGCCCGGCATAGGGATTGCCTTCCCGGCCATAAAGGTGCGGCGCCTCGATCACGAACAGGTCCAACCCGGCGGCGCGGCCCGCCAGCAGCCGCGCCAGCCCGCCGAAGATCGTGCCAAGATCGAGCACCGGCTCGGCATCCTGCATTTGCCGCAGCACGGCCGGGTAGCCCGGCAGCAGGCTGCGCACGGCAATCCCCTGCTCTGCCAGGGCGGCGGGCAGCGCGCCCGCCACATCGGCCAGCCCCCCCGTCTTGATCAGCGGGTACAATTCGGAGGCGACGGAGAGAACCGTCAGGGGCTGCTGGTATTCGGCGGGCATCGGGGACTCGGGGCAGATGGCAGGGCCAATCAGGTGGGCAGGGCGTCGAGCATCGCCTGGGTGATCAGGGTGACGCCCTTCTCGGTCCGGCGGAAGCGACGCGCATCCTCGGCCGCATCCTCGCCCACCACAAGGCCCGGCGGCAGCTCGACGCCGCTATCCACCACCACGTTGCGCAGGCGGGAGTTGCGATTGACCGCCGCCCCGGGCAGCAGCACGGCGCCGCTCAGTTGGCAGAACGAATGCACCCGGACGTTGGTGCAGAGCACGGAGCGGTTGACGGAGGAACCCGAGACGATGCAGCCGCCGGACACCAGGCTGTCCACCGCAGAGCCGCGCCGGCCATCGTCGTTGAACACGAACTTCGCCGGCGGGGTGATCTCGCTATAGGTCCAGATGGGCCAGTTATGGTCGTAGAGATCGAGGGCGGGCACCACGTCGGTCAGGTCGATATTGGCCTGCCAGTAGGCATCCACCGTGCCGACATCGCGCCAGTAATGCTCGGCCTCGGCACCGGATGTGACGCAGCTCTCGGTGAAGCGATGCGCCATCGCCTTGCCCTGGGCGACCAGATGGGGAACGATGTTCTTGCCGAAATCATGCTCCGATTCCGGGTCGGCGGCGTCGCGCCGCAGTTCCTGTGCCAGCAACCTGGTGTCGAAGATGTAGATGCCCATGCTGGCCAGTGCCACATCCGGCCGGCCCGGCATGGCTGGCGGGTCCTTGGGCTTTTCCAGAAAGGCACTGATGCGGCCGTCGGCGTCGGTGTGCATGACGCCGAAGCCGGTGGCCTCCATGCGCGGCACCTCGATGCAGCCCACGGTGACATCGGCACCCGAGGCCTCATGCTGCTGCAGCATGACCTCGTAGTCCATCTTGTACACGTGGTCGCCGGCCAGGATGACCATGTAGCGCGGAGCATAAGCCTCGATGATGTCGAGGTTCTGGTACACCGCGTCCGCCGTGCCGGAATACCAGCCCGCACCTTCCACCCGCTGGCTGGCGGGCAGGATGTCGAAGCTCTCATTGCGCTCGGGGCGGAGGAAGTTCCAGCCGCGCTGCATGTGGCGGATCAGGCTGTGCGCCTTGTACTGGGTGGCGACGCCGATGCGGCGGATGCCGGAATTGATCGCGTTGGACAGGGCGAAGTCGATGATGCGCGACTTGGCGCCAAAGAACACGGCCGGCTTCACGCGCCGCTCGGTCAGCTCCATCAGGCGGGTGCCGCGACCGCCGGCCAGAACATAGGCCATGGCGTGGCGCGCCAGTGGCGCATTGGCAAGCGGACTCATCGGGCGGAGCCCGGATTCGGGCAGGCCTGCAGGCTGAATGACACGTCGTTTCCTCCCCACGGGCCCCTCAGCCACGCGGAATGTGGCGGGCGGAACCGGATCGGAACCACCCTAGTTCAGAGACGATGGGAAATGGCGGAAAGTTGCGGCGCCGAGGCATGCCGGCCGCAGATGTGATCGGCCAAGCTCGCGCCCGGCCCAGATCCGCCCCTCTGGCACCGATTTCGTATCGACTTAAAAACGGACTAGACGGGGCGGCGTGGCGCTGCCGAGATGGTGGGCAGAGGCGGCGAGCCTCCCCGGCGGCGTTCGCGCCTCGTCCGGAGAACAGGGAAGAGATGAAGTCCATGCAGAATGCAGGCAGGCTGATGGGCCTGGGCCTTGGATGCGCACTGGCGCTGGCAGGCGCGGCGCGGGCGGAGATCGCCGTCTCGGGCAACGACAACAAGCGTGCGCTGGTGAACGGCGTGAACACGGTGGTGCGCGATCCCCGGCCCGACACGCTGGCGGTGATCGACCTGTCGGGCGCCGAGCCGCGAATCACCGGCACCGTCCAGGCGCCGCATTCGGTGGTCGGCCCGCCCAATTCCATTGCGGTGACGCCGGATGAGGGCTTGGCGCTGGCCAGCTCGGCCGAAAAGATCGATCCCAACGACCCGACCAAGACCGTGCCCGACAACCGGGTGTCGGTGGTCGACCTGAAGAGCACGCCGCCGCGCGTTGTCGCGACGCTGGAGGTGGGTGCCGGGCCGTCGGGCATCTCGATCAACCCGGAGGGCACGCTGGCGCTGGTGGCCAACCGGAATGCCGGCACCGTTTCCGTGTTGCGCATCGCGGGCGGTCAGGTGAGCGTCGCCGGCGCGGTCACAATCGGCGCCGCCAATACGGGGCCGAGCCATGCGCAGTTCACGCCCGACGGGCGCCACGCCCTGGTGACGCGCGACAATGACAGCATCGTTTCCGTGCTGCGGGTGGAAGGACAGAACGTCACCAAGCTGGAACGCGACATGACGGCGGGAGTGCGGCCTTATTCCGTCAGCGTCTCGCCCGGTGGCTGGGCGGTGGTGGGCAATGTCGGGCGTAGCGCCAACAACACCGGCGACATGGATACGGTGACCCTGATCGACCTGTCGCGCGAGCCGTTCCGCACATTGGACACAGTGACGGTAGGGCCGACGCCCGAGGGCGTGATGGCCAGCCCGGACGGGGTGCATGCCGTGGTGGTGGTGCATAACGGATCGAGCCGCGCCCCCGGCGACCCGTTGCGCGACCGCGCCATGGTGAAGCTGTTGAAGGTGGAGGCCGGGCGCCTCAGCGTCGTGGCCGAGGCGCCGGCGGGCGACTGGGTGCAGGGCATGGCGTTTTCCCGCGACGGGCGGACCCTGCTGATCGGCAACATGGCGGATCGGCAAATCGGACTTTACCGTGTGGAGGGTGACACGCTGACGGCAACGGGACGCAACCTGCCGGTCGATGGCGGACCCGCGGCACTGGGCATGGCACCGGTGGTGCAGGCGGCGCAGCGGCCCTGATCATAAGGCCAATGGTCAAGCCAAAGCGATTCGAAGTTGCCGCCGCCAGATCCATCTCCGATTCGCATTAGGCTTATCTTGATGTTTCCGCCTGATGATCGTGGCCTCCGAAGAACCTTGGACGGTCAGGATGGCTGCGATCTTCTCGCCTGCGGCGCTGTGCCGGCCGCGTGGCCTGCGTGCGCATCTGGCGGCGCTGGCCTCGTTGATCATGATCCCCGCCCTGGGCACGGGCCTGGTGGGGGTCTGGCTGGCCATGGACAATCATCGCGGCGCCACGGAAGCCCGGCTGCGTGAGGCAGCGCGCATCGTCGCATTGCTGGTGAACCGGGAGATCGGCACGCATCTGGCAGCGCTGGAGGCGCTTGCCGCCTCCCCCTTGTTGGACGAACCGGAACACCAGACCTCCGGGTTGCGGCTCCACCTGATACGCGCCGCCAACACTCTGGGCACGCCGCTGTGGCTGTTCGGCGCCGACCTTGTGCCGCTTCTCGATACCGGCTCAACGCCGCAGAGCGGTTTGGCCCGCGAAGATGCTGCCCGTGCTGCCGTGGCCGGTGGCCATCCGGCGCTGGGTCCACTGGAGGGCAGCCCGCAGGCGGCGCCAAGCGGGATCGCGATCGCGGTTCCGGTGCGGCGTGGCGGCCGGAGCCGCGCCATGCTGGCGCTTCACCTTCCGCCTGAACGCATCTCCGGCCTGCTGGCCGCGCCCGAGCTGTTCAACGACACGGTGATCGCGATCGCGAATGGCGCCGGACAGCTTGTCGCCCAATCGCGGGAAGCGGAAGGATCTTTGGGAAGCACCATCCCCGCCTGGGCCGCGACGGCGCACGCAGGCCATCGAAGCGGCCTGGTTTCAGGTCATGGCCCGGAGCGGGTGCGGGTGACAATGGCCTTTCACGCGATCGACGGCACGGCCACCGCCGGGAGCCAAGCCTGGAGCGTCATGGTGATGCAGCCGGCCGGCGGGCACGCCGCCGTCTGGTGGCGGGCCGTCGGGGTTCTGGGCGGCGGCGGGCTGGTTGCGCTGGCCGCGGCACTGGCCCTCGCCTTCTGGTTTGGCAACCGAATCCTGGCGCCACTGGGCCAGCTGAAGCGCGAAGCCGAGGCAGTGGCTTTGGCCGCCGGGGAATTTGCCGAGCCGCCCCAGGTGCCGCCCCCCTCCTCTGGCCCGCTGATCCGGGAGTTCGAGATGCTGCGCCGCGTGCTGGAGCAGGCGCTTTCGGTGCTGAGGACGAGCGAGCGTCGCTACAGCGCGCTGGCCGAGGCGGGCGCCGCCGGCCTGTGGTGGGCGACCGCCCGCGGGTCGATCCTGCGCAGCCGGGGATGGGAGTTGCTCACCGGGCAGGCGGAGGCGGAGATGCGGGGCAATGGCTGGCTGCGTGCCCTTCATCCTGAGGATGTGGCGCCAACCATGACCGCATGGCGCGGTGCCATGGAGGACCGGCGGCCAGTGGATGTGGAATACCGCGTGCGCCTGCGCAGCGGCGCCTGGCGCTGGCACCGGGCTCGTGGCGTGCCGATCCTGGACGGTGCGGGGCAGATTTCCGAATGGTTCGGGGTGGTGGAGGATATCCATGACCGGCGCGCCGCGGAGGCGGAGCTGGCCGCCAGCGAGGCCGGGCTGCGCGCCCTCGTGGAAGCCGCCCCCGACGCCATCGTCGTGATGGATGAGGACAGCATCATCCGCGCCTTCAACCAGGGCGCCGAGAGGATCTTCGGCTATGCCGCCGCCGAGGTGATAGGGCACGACATCGCTGTGCTGATGCCCGGGCCGCTGGCGGCACGCCATGCCGCAGGCATGCGGCGCTTTCTGCAAACTGGCGAGCGGCGGGTGATCGGCGTGGGCGCCGAATTGGAAGGGCTGCACCGCGACGGCCACGCCGTGCCGCTGGAGGCCTCGATCGGCGAATGGCGGGATGCGGGCGGAGCACGCTTCTTTACCGGAGTGCTGCGCGACATCACCGAACGCCGCGCCGCCGAGGAGCGGCAGGTGCTGCTGGCGCGCGAGGTCGATCATCGCGCCAAGAACGCGTTGGCCGTGGTGCAATCGGTGCTGCGTCTCACCCCCATGGAAGAGCCACGCGCGTTTGTGGCAGCGGTGGAGGCGCGGATCGGGGCGCTCGCTCGCGCGCATTCGCTGCTGGCCCAGCAGGGCTGGATGGCTGCCGACCTGGCCGGCGTCGCCGCGCGTGAACTGGCGCCTTACGGCCGTGACGAAGCCGGCGTGCGACAAGGCGTAGTGCTGGAAGGCCCTTGCCTGTCGCTCGCCCCCTCCGCGGTGCAGGCGGTGGCCATGGCTCTGCACGAGTTGGCTACTAACGCGGCCAAGCATGGCGGCTTCTCGGTTCCAGGCGGTCAGGTGACGCTGCGCTGGACGGTGGAGCAGGATGTGCTGCGCATCATCTGGACCGAAAGTGGCGGGCCGCCGGTGCAGCCACCGACGCGCAGTGGCTTCGGCTCGCGGCTCATCCGGACGACATTGCGAGGCCAGCTTGGCGGTTCGGTGGACTGGGACTGGCGACCGGAGGGCATGGTCTGCAGCATGACCCTGCCATTGTCCCGCATCTCGCCACGGCCGCCCCCCGCGGCATCCTTGGGTTCACCGGACGTGGAAACCAGCCAGGCCGGTTGCATACCCCAGGCCATGCCGACGCCGAACCTGGCGGCACAGCAGGCCTGACAGGCTGGCCAAGTGCTGCGTCTCCTGCAAGGCGAACGGGAAGCCTGAAAAAGAAAGCCCCGGGGATCGCTCCCCGGGGCTCACATTGTCTGGTGGCGCTTCCGCAGCCTCAAACCAGGACGGTCGTGGTCGTCGAGGCGGTCCAGCTGGCGGCATGCACCTGAAGCAAACAATGAGACACTGGATCACCTCCTTTCGGTTGTTGCACCTGTCCTGAGCATGGCCGAGGGACAGTGCTGATTGCAAGGGAAATGCGCGTCACGGATGCGGGTCGCGCCGGCAACAGCCGCGTCCAGCAGCAGCAGCACGGGTTCAGGGTAACGGCCGGCGCACAGCGCCGCCTGCAGAACATTGTTCACCTCAGTGGCCTTGGAGTGCCGGCACCTCGCTCGGCTACCTCGTCTATCCAGGACGAGCACCATTATCCGGCACCCAGACGCGCTTGTCGGAATGTTCGATGCCCAGCGCACCGAGACGGTTCGCTCCGCTTTGAAGATGTCCGTGAGTGCGGCGAAGGGCGAGTCCGCGGCCGAATGGCCCCTGCCAGTGGTCGCCTCGGCGCGTCAGGAAGCGAAAACGAGAAGGGAGTTTGGGACGGGAACGGGTTCCACAAGCAGGAAGAACCAGATCCGGCCCCGTTGCGGCACACCTTTTTCTTCCGGGATGGAAAATTTCCAGCGCCTTCAAAGGCAGCATAGGCCGCAGCCGTCCCGTTCGCGGCACCCTCCCATCCGCATCCCCAGGAACGGCGCTCATCCGAGCCCTAAGCTTCGCGAAGGAAGATGCAGGCGTTCAGCAAGCGGAAGGCTCCGCAACCTGATCACCTCGCTCGATCATCTCAAATTCGGGACAATTCTTTTGCGTCGGGCAGAGCTTTTCGTCGAAGGCTGCAGAGAATGGCACCGCTTGCCCGAATTCAATCTCAAGTTGCTGTTTCTCCTGACGAATCTTCGCACATGCGTAAAAGCAGCGCTTCAGCAAGCCGCTGCTGCGAAGGATCCGATCCAGCGGAATCGGCAAGCGGAAACTTTGCTGAACAGCTGGAAGAATTCTCCGAGCTGGCAGTTGCCGCACAAAGAAGCTGCTTGGTGCGCTCCCGAATCGAAGACGGGATTGTTTGGCAATAATTGCACTGCGAGAGGCTTAGCAAACGATACAAATGCGCGGGTGCCGGATACCCCGGCCGATCCCGTCTCTATTATTGAATCCAGGAGAAATTGGCATGAAAATTGCCGCCATTCCGTCCCCTCGCGAGACGAACTTCCAGTCTGTGCGCATGGATCCACGCTCGGAAATGGCCGCGCGCCTGCCTGCCTGGCTGCAGCCATTCCTGACCTGGGTGACCGCGAAACCCGCACCGGGGGAAGAAGTGCGCGAAGTGCCACCCCTGCGGTTCGTTGTCGGCGGCATTGCAGCCATGACCGGAGGTTGCATGTTGAGCGCCGCGGCCGTGCTGGTTGCCATGCCCTGGATGTTGGCCGGGTTGCTGCTGTTCACCGGGCTTCTGGCCACCAGCTCAGGTCTTGGGCTGTATCAGGTGGTGATCTTCCATCACTGCTCGCATGGCACCGTGTTCCGTTCGCGCGAACGAAATCGGCAGGTCGGACGTCTGGTTTCCGCGCTGCTGCTGTTCACGCGATTCGAGAAGTACCAGCATGACCACATGTTGCATCACTCGGCCAACAAGCTGCTGACGGAGGAGGATGAATTCACCGACTTCGTGTTCGGCGTCTGCGGGCTGGAGCCAGGGCTAGAGAAGCGCGAGCTGTGGCGACGGATCATCGTCAAGCTGATCTCGCCCGCCTTCCACGCCACGTTCTTCTATCGGCGCATGAAGGCCGCCATGTTCAGCGGAGACCGGCAGCATGACTGGATGGCCCGTGCCGGTTTCGCTCTCCCCCTGGCCGCGGCGGCCGCGACCGGTGGCTGGGCCGTCTACCTTCTGGCCTGGCTGCTGCCGCTGTCGATCCTGCTGCAGGTGGCCACCGTGTTCCGCATCCTGTGCGAGCACCGCTTCCCCGAGGTTCATCTGATCGAAGCTCGCGGCAAGGCTTTTGTGTGTGCCTCGACCGTCGGCGTTTTTCTGGGCGCCATGCCGCCCGACGCCAGCGCCCGCAGCCCGCGTGGCATCCTGGCCTGGACCGGCTGGTGGGCCGTGATGCTGACCGGTGCGCTGTTCGCCCGTGTCTTCGTGATGGTGGGCGACGCACCCTGCCATGATTTCCACCATCGTCGGCCGGCCACCCGCAAATGGACCGACTATTCCCGTGCGCGTCAGCATGACCAGGATGCGGGATCGCCAGGCTTTCCGGCCAACTACACCGAGAACTGGGGCCTGATCCACGCGGTGGACGCCAATCTCGCGACCCTGTCGGCAACCCCGCCGGGCGTTGTGGCCTGATGACCGGACGGAGGTGAAGATCGGCACAGCGCGTGTTTTCGCTGGTGCTTCCGCCGCTGGAACCCCCAACCTCCAGCATGCCTGTTCTGTCCGGCCTCGCCCTGAGCTGAGACCGGCATGCCTGCCCAGCCGGCCCGAAAAAACACGGGCCGTAAGGCTCTCTCCCTCCCCGCACCCCACGCTGTGTCGAGGATCCTGCCCGAGGGCCGCTCCTCAGCCGGCGGGATTGCCCCCCGGTGGCGCGCCACCCTGATGCACGGCTTCCCCCGGCAGGGTGACGATGGCGGAGGTGCCGACATTCGGCTCGCTTTCCACCACCAGGCTTCCGCCATGGGCCAGTGCCAGGCCGCGGGAGATCGGCAGGCCAAGCCCGGTGCCGGAGGAAGAGCGGCTAAGCCGGTTGTCGATCTGCTGGAAGGGCTCCAACGCGCGGGGGATGTCCTCCGGACGCATGCCGATGCCGGTGTCGCGGATCTCGATCCGGAGACCGCCACCTTGTTCCACCGACACATGGATCGCCACCTCACCGCCGGAATCGGTGAAGCGGATGGCGTTGCTGAGCAGGTTGTCGACGATCTGCCGGAAGCGCGTTCGATCCACGCGGATCCAGACCGGCCCAGGCGGAGGCACGATGGCCAGCCGCACGCCGCGTTCCGTTGCCGTGGCGGAGGCGGCACCGAAGCTGGCCGACACCAACTCCATGGCACCGGTCCAGCGCAGCGTCAGCGGCACCCGGCCGCGCGCCAGCGAGGAGTAATCCAGGATCTCGTTGATCAGCGACAGCAGGTGGCTGGCCGAGGTGTGGACATGGGTGTTGTACTCGCCCACCTGATGCGGCGTCAGCTCATAGCGAGAGCCGGTGGCCATCATCTCCGAAAAGCCGATGATGGCGTTGAGGGGCGTGCGGAGCTCATGCGTCAGCGTTGCCAGGAAGCGCGAGCGGGTGGAGCTGGCCTCCTCGGCCAGGATGCGGGCCTCCCGCATCTCCATCTCGGCCCGCTTGCGCAGCAGGATGTCGATGTAGACCGAGAGCGCGCCTTCCACGACCTCCTGGTCGGCCGTCTCAAAGGGGCGGCTGACATTGCTTTCAGACTGGTTGCCGATGATCAGCGCCGTGCCGCAGGTCTCGTCATAGGCCCAGAGGATATAGGGCACGCGGAGGATGGCGGTGAGCTGGTAGGCCGGCGGCTCGATGCGGGTGCGCGAGGTGGTGAAGAAGAAGGGTGGCACCACGGGCAGCTGCACCGGGCCTGGCGGATCACCGGGCAGGCCGATGCAGTGGGTCACCAAGAAGTTGCCGCTGCCGCGAGGGTGTTCCTGCAGCAGGGCGGCGCGGTCGTGCAGGGTGTTGTCGAGCAGGGTGGCCAGCATGGGCCGGCCCAATTCCTCGGGCGAGCCGCTCTGGTCGATCAGGCGATAGGCTTCGCGGATCAGCTTGGCCACGGTGCGCGAACGGCGCGCCTCGCGGAAGGCCTGGCTCTGCTCCTCCTGCAGCCGCAACAGGGCTGCACCGAGCACGTTGCATTCCCGCCGGTAATAGGCGAGCTCGCGCTCCATCTGACCGTCGCTGCTGACGGCCGGCATGATCTGGGTGTGGTTCATGCGCGGCGCCGCCGCCGCAGCACGGCAAGCACGCCGGTCCAGTCCAGCGGACGGGAATAGCCTTGGAAGGGCGCGATCTCGACACCTGAATAGAAGCCCGCGAAGGGCATGGTCGGGGTGAACCCTTGCAGGACCATCTCGGCCTCCTCCGTCAGTGCGCCGCTGCGGGCACTGGCACGGCCGGCACAGTCGATATACAGCGCCAGCAGGTTGTCGCCGCCTTCCACAAGCCCATTAAGACGCGCCACGCCGTTGCGGGCGGAGTCCAGCATCAGGGCATTGTCGCGCGCCATGATCTGCACCCGGGCGCCCAGGAAGAAGTCGGGCTCGAACAGGGTGACGGAGCCGGTGTCGGGCGAGGCGCGCAGGATCAGCCGGTTCACGTAGGCGTTCTCGTCATAGGGGGCGAAGGGATCGCCCTGCTTCTGCCCCAGCGTCGCGATCAACGACAACTCCTGCCGCTCGGTCTGGCCCAGCGGCAGGCCCAGCATGCGCTCGATCACGGTAAGCGCGGGCTCGCCGTCCAGCTCATACACCTCCATCCCGTCGATGCGGGTGATCTCCATGAAGGTGCTGATCGGGCGGCAGCCATGCAGGATGGCTGTCTCGGCCTCCATGCCCGGCGGGAACACCAGCGCCACGGCCATGTGGTGGCGGATGTCTCGCCCATCGAAGACGAAGCTGTCGGATAGGTTCATGTCGGTCAGCATGCCGCCGCCGAGCAGGGTGACGCGGTGGCCGTTCAGCCCCTTGTGGAACCCCTCGACGATGCGGCTCGCGGGATGCAGGCGCAGCGGCATCTGGCTCGCCACGCTGTCGAACAGCAACAGCACCACGGCGCCCTCGGTCGCGACCTCCCGCACCCGGGCACCGAGCGCCTCACCGCCGCCGACATCGCCGGGCGAAAGATCGCCGAGCACCACCTGTGGCACCACCTCGGCGCCGCTGAAGCCCACCGTGACCAATTCCAGCCCGCTATAGCCGTGGCCGGCACGGGTGATTCCTCCGGCCGAGGCGCCGCCCACCACGGTCACCTCGCCCAGCTCTTGCCGCAGCGTACCCATCACCGTTTCCGGCTGCAGCTTGCCACCGCAAAACGCCAGGATCAGATCCGGCTTCCCGTTGGCGCCGACGGCGCGGGCGCAGGCGCGTGCCGCCATGGCCGCGTCCACGTCACGGGCGTATCCAACTTCGATCAAGGCGCGCGTTTCCAGGGCGAGGGTCATTCAGGCACAACCATACGGCAGCCGAGCAGGGATGACGCAACGCTGTTCTGGCGAAAAGCAGGGATAACGCGTTCGTGTGGCCGCCGCGCCGCAGCGGGCGGCCGGGGCATGCCTGGCTTGCCGTGCAAGGGGGGGTCCGCAGTGATCAGGTTGGCGCCAAGTCCGGTGGCCCGTGGCCGGGAACCGATGGGGTCAGGAGCCGAGGCGGTAGAAGCGGGCGGCGTTCCCACCCAGCACCGCTTCACGTTCGGCGGCACCGAGGCCATCCAGCATGTCCAGGCTGGCCTCTCGCCAGGCGTTGTAGCCCCCTGCAAGATCAACCACTGGCCAGTCGCTGCCCCACAGCACGCGGCCTGGCCCGAAGCAGTCAAGAAGATGGGCGACCCAGGGGCGCAGCACGGCCGTCGTCCAGCCCGGTGCGGCTTCCGTGACCAGCCCGGACATTTTCACATGGATGCGCGGACCGAGAGCGGCGGCGAGCGCCAGATCATCGGCCCAGGGCTGCCAGCTCCCCTCCCGGATGGGCGGCTTGGCGCCGTGGTCGATCACCATCCGGAGGGCGGGATGGCGGGCCGCCAGTTCCGGCACCAGCGGAAGTTGATGCGCCAGGATCAGCAGATCGAGCGGCAGATCCAGCCGCTCCATGGCCGCCAGGGCAGGCGCTACCTCCGGCCTGAGGATCCAGCGCGGGTCCGGCAGATCCTGCAGCATCGGCCGCAATCCGACGAGGCCAGGCGTGCTGGCGCGGGTGGCGATGCGGGCAGATGCGTCCGGCGCCGCCAGATCCACCCAGCCCACCACGCCGAGCACCAGTCCGGCCGAGCCCGCCGCCACTTCCAGCATGAAATCCGTTTCGGCCTCGGTGGCATCCGCCTGCACCAGCACGGTGCCGCCGACCCCGTCCAGCAGTGGCCGCAGGTCATCCAAACCGTAGTCGTGGTGGATCGTCATGTCCGGCGTCATCCAGCCATAGCCGCCGCGGGCGAGTTGCCAGACATGGTGGTGTGCGTCGATCATCACGGGCGGATCACCCCTTTGGTCAGGATGAGGTTGCCGTAGAGGCGGCGCTCGCCGGTCTGCACGATGGCGAAGGCGCGGGCCGCCTCGGCATAAAAGGCGAAGCGGTCCAGCGGAGCCGGCGCGGGTAGCCCGCGGGAGGCCAGAATGGCGGTGAAGGCGGCCACCGCCTCGGGCGGCGGAGCATCCGGCGCGGCATCCACTACCGCCATGCAGCGGATCGGCGCCTCGATGAAGTCGTCGATGGGCAGCAAGGTCAACACCGCCTCAAGCACCGCATCGGCAGCAAGCCCCGCGAGGCGCAGCACTGGACGTGTGCCGGCCGATGAAGCAGCCAGGGCGGCCGCGGGGAAATTGGCGTCCGCCAGGACCAGTGTGTCGCCGTGGCCCATCTCGGCCATGCTGCGAAGCAGATCAGGCGTCAGGAAGGGGTGGATGCCCTTCAACATGGCACGGCTCCTCCGTCAGCCTCTGTGGTGGCCTCGTTGCGCCGGGCGCAGCATGCGCGGGCGGAGAGCGACACCGCAAGGCTGGCAGCGGCGCTTCGATCCGCCCGCGGAAAGATTCGACTTTTTTTGGAACGCCCCACTTCAGGGGACTTGCGAAGGCGCCGACGCCGTGACATATCGCCGCCCACGCCGAACGGAGCGCGGGCGTAGCTCAGGGGTAGAGCACAACCTTGCCAAGGTTGGGGTCGAGGGTTCGAATCCCTTCGCCCGCTCCAGTTTCTTCAACGCAATGCCGTTGCGGGAAACAAGCAGAGGCTCAAGCAGCCTTCTTTAGGCACCATCCCGCCGCAGCCATGGTACAATCTTCTAGCGGGCGCAGTCACGCGCAGGCCTCGTCGGCTCTCGGTTTGCGCCGCCCGCTGTCAGATGCTCCGTCGAGTGCGATCAGGCCGTAGGCGGTGTGACTTCTCGCGATCTGGGCCGGCGAAGAGTTGCCGCCAGCCTGACCACTGCATGAAGCCCCTGCCCTGGCGCCATGATCCGGGCCCTAGCCTTGAGCAATCCGGATAGGCGAGGATCAGGCATGGACCCTATCCTGCGCCTCACCTTCTTCATGTCCCGTCTGTGGCGCAACCCGCCTTCGCGCCGTACGGCGCTGGTCATGCTCCTGGCACTGGGCGTATCGGTCATCCTGGTGCTGGTGGAGCACTGGGGATGGTGGCCGGAAGGCTGGCGGGTGAACCCGCGCGTCACGCAGCCGGGCCTGAGCCGGATGTAGGACGCGGCGCTCCCAGCCGGCAGCGCGACAGATGCAGCGGCGGTCAGAACCGCGTTGCACCAAGCAAGGCGCCCGTGCCGGCAGGACATTCCCCGCCTTCTTCCCGTTCCCGCCCCGATCCGCGCCGCAATGGTGTGCCGCACTGGTGCGCCGCACCGGGCCGCAGCACAATACCCCCGGCGGGCTCCCCCAGCCCGGAACACGGGAGAAAGCGATGCTGCTCGAACAACGCCCCTTCGGCCCCGAAGGCCATTCCGTTTCCCAGCTCGGTTTCGGCTGCGGCGGCGTCGGCGGCCTCATGGTACGCGGAGCGCGTCAGGATCAGGAGCGCGCAATTGCCCTCGCACTCGAAGCCGGCATCACCTATTTCGACACCGCCGTTCAATATGGCAACGGCGCGTCGGAAGAAAATCTGGGTGCGGTGCTGCGCAGGCTCGCCGCGAAGGATGCGCTGGTCGGCACCAAGGTACGCCTGCATTCCAGTGAGTTCGGCAACATCCGCCAGGCGGTCACCGCCTCGCTGGACGGCAGCCTGAAGCGACTGCAGCGCGACCGGGCCGACATCTTCTACCTGCACAACGAGGTCACGCTGGAAGGCGGCGGCGAGGATCTCAGCCTGCGTCAGGTGCTGGAGGAAGTGGTGCCGGCCTTCGAGGCGCTGCGGGCCGCGGGCAAGTTCCGCCTGCCCGCCTTCACCGCGGTGGGCGAGACGGCCGCGCTGCATGGCGTGATCGATGCCGGTTTCTTCAGCGGAGCGCAGGTCATCTACAACATGCTGAACCCTTCGGCCGGCGCGCCGCCGCCGTCCGGCCATGCGGCACAGGATTATGGGCTGCTGCTGGACCGGATGCGGGCTGCCCGCATGGGTGCGGTCGGCATCCGCGTGCTGGCAGGGGGAGCCCTCAGCGGCTCGGCCGAGCGGCATCCCGTGGCCAGCCCCGCCCCAGCGCCGATGGGCTCCGGCACCTCCTACGACGCGGATCTGGCGCAGGCGCGGAAGCTGATGCCGCTGGTCCGGGAAGGCTTCGCCGCTTCCTTGCCGGAAGCCGCCATCCGCTTCGCCATGGCGCATCCGGGCATGAGCACGATCCTGGTAGGCATGGCCAGCGTCGAGGAGTTCGAGGGCTCGCTGGCAGCCGTGCTGAAGGGTCCGCTGCCCGAAGCGGCATTGCGCCGGGTGGCGGAACTGGCAGCGGGCGGCTGAGTCTTGCTTGTCGCAGCTGCCTAGCCCGTCAGCAGGACCATCAGCGGGCTGGACAACAATGCCAGCCCGCCCAGCGCCAGCGAAAGGCGTGGCGCGTAGGTGAGCAGCAGGGCGACCGTCAGTGCCGCGGCATGCAGCGCGCCCGCCCACAGAACCAGCCCGAAGCCCCATCCCAAGGCATTCACCAGCGCCACGGCCGAAGCGCCGAGCAGCAGCCAGCCCGCGATGCCGCAAAGGCGCCGCCGCAGCGGCGGGATGCGCCTGGTGCCGAGGAGCTGCTCATGATGGCGCTCCATGGCCAGCGACAGGGCCAGGAACCCGGCATAGGCCAGGGCAAAGCCGGGCAAGGTCACAGCGCCTTCCCCCCCGTCGCCCGGTCCCCGGGCAGGGCCGGCCTGGCGGGTTGCCGCTCGGCCGGGCGCCGCGCCAGCTTCCACGCAATGGTGCCCAGCAGAGCGGCGCAGCCCAGCAGACCGAGGTCGAAGCCGGCGCGCAGCATGTCGCCCGCGGCAAGGCTGTTGCCAAGGTGTCGCCCGGTCAATGCGCCATCCAGCAGCGGCAGCAGGGCAAACAGGGCCGCCCCGGTGGCAAACTGATCCACCCAGGCGCGTCGCCCCCGACGCAGCAGCGGATGCAGCAGGCAGGCGCCCCAGGCGATGAAGAAGGCGTGCACCTCCCATTCCGCCCGGCTCGCCATCTCCAGCGGCAGCAGGCGGTTGGCCCAGAAAAAAACGGCCATGGCGAGCGGCAGGCCTGCGATGGCGGCAATGTTGAGGTGCTCCACCAGATGCGTGCCAAGGCCGACGTGCCCGCGCCTGGACGCCTGCTGGCGTTGCTTCACCGCCCAGTGGATGCAGCCCGTGGCGATCATGGCGGTGCCGGCGAGCCCGGCCAGGATCAACAGCGCCCGCAGCAGCGGTCCCGCGAAGCGGCCGATATGCAGACCATAAAGCACTCCACGCGTTTCCGACGCGCCGCCTCCCGGGCCGCGCGCCGAGATCACCTGGCCGGTCTGGCCGTCAAAGACGATGCTTTGCGGGTCGTAGGAGATGCGCTCGGCCTCGGCGCGGACGATCTGCACGGTGGCCGCCGCGTCCCCGGGATTGTTGACGGTGAGCCGCCCCGCGCGGCCGCCCTGCCATTGCCGCCCCGCCTCCTCTAGCATCGGCCCAACGGAAGCGAGCGGTGCCTTCCGCCCGGAGGCCGGGCGTGTCGGGGCGGTGCCGAAGACCTCCTGGTTGAAGGCGGCGCGCCCCTCCGGGTAAGCGCGGTCGATGCCCCAGGGCATCAGCATCACCATCAGCAGCACGAGCCCCGTATAGGTGATCATCAGGTGGAAAGGCAGCGCGAGAACGGCGGAAAGGTTGTGTGCGTCGAGCCAGGAGCGCTGTCCCTTGGCGGGCCGGAAGGTGAAGAAATCGGCGAAGATGCGGCGGTGGGTGATGACACCGCTGAGAATCGCCACCAGCATGAACATCGTGCAGATGCTGACGATCCAGCGCCCCCACAGCACGCTGACGTAGTGCAGTTGGAAGTGGAAGCGGTAGAAGAATTCGCCGCCGCGCGTGGCGCGGGCAGTGAGCGGCTCCCCCGTGAGAGGGTCAAGCACCGCGTCGCGGAACCGCCGCCCGCCCGCCCCGGCCTCGCGCCAGAAGACGCGGATGGTTGGCTCGCGCGCATCCGGCAGGGTGATGAACCAGACCGGCGATTCCGGTGCCAGGCGGCTCATGGCCGCGACCGCCACCTCGGCATCCCGCGGTGCGGGCGCCGTCACCGGCAGTTCGGGCCGCATCCAGGCGGAAATCTCGGGGCGCAAATAGGCCGCCGTGCCGGTCAGGAAGATGGCATAGAGCATCCAGCCGACCAGCAGGCCCGACCAGGTATGCAACCAGGCCATGCTCTGGCGCAGGCCATCCTTCATCGGGTGTGCCCGCCTGCCAGCAGGATGATGCCGAGCGTCAGTGCCGGCAGCGCGATGCCGGCCCAGGCGCGCAGCACGGTGCGGGTGCCAAACGCCCAGAGGATCGCCGTGGCATGCACGGCAAAGCTCGCCATGGTCGCGGTGAGCACCGCCTCGGCCCGCGGCAAGGGCAGCAGCGGCGGCAGCGCGGCGGCGAACAGCGCGGCGAGGCCATAGCCACCCCCTGCCCCGGCCAGCAGCCGGAGCAGGATAGACGCCACCCGGCGGAACTCGGCGCCGGAAGGCCGGACGGCGCGCAGGAAGACCCCGCCCACCATGCCGCTCAGAACCGGTAGCGCAGGCCGCCGGTCACGGTGCGGCCATAGCCGTACCAGCACCAGGCGTAGGAGTAGCAGCTGGCGACGTAACGCGTGTCGGCCAGGTTGTTGATGTTGAGCGTCGCCTGCATGCCCTCGAAATTCTGGCCGAGCTGGCCAAGGTCGTAGCGCAGGGCGGCATCGAACAGCGTGGCAGAGCCGACCTTCAGGGTGTTGGCGTCGTCACCCCAGGAAGAGCCGATGTAGCGCACGCCGCCGGCGATGCCCAGGCCGGCCATCGGCCCCTTGGCCGGACTGTAGTCCAGCCAGGCGGAGGCGGCATGGCGCGGGATGGCATAGGGGGTCTTGCCCTGCAGCGGCACGTCGGGGCCGGTCGCGGCGCCCTCGATGCCGGGATCGAAGCGGGTGACGTTGTTGCTCTTGCTGTACTCCACGTCGAGATAGGTATAGGCGGCGGTCAGGCTCAGCCCATCGGCCAGGGTTGCCTTGGCTTCCAGTTCGACGCCGCGCGTATGCGTCTCGCCCGCCTGGATGCTGAACTGGCGGTTGACCGGGTCGGTGGTCAGCACGTTCTGTCGCAGCAGGTCGAAGACCGCCGCGCTGAGCAGCAGGTTGGTGCCGGGTGGCTGGAAGCGCAGACCAGCTTCGTACTGGCGCCCCGTGGTCGGGTCGAAGGGGCTAAGGAAGCGGTCGGTGCCGCTCTGCGGCTCGAAGCTCTCGCTGTAGCTGACATAGGGCGCCAAGCCGTTGTCGAAGAGGTAGACGGCACCGACCCGGCCGGTGAAGGCGTGGGCGGTGTTGCGGGGCGTGCCGGTTGGCGTGAAATCGCCGGCGCGGCGGTTCTCAGTGGTGTTGTCGTACCAGTCGAGGCGTCCGCCGGCGAGCAGCACAAGCCCGCCGAACCTGGCCTGCTCCTGGAAGTAAACGCCGGTCTGGTTGGTGCGCTGGCTGCTGTAGGTGCTGAAGCCCGGCCATGTCGTGCCCTGGTTCGCGTAGTGCGGGCGGAACAGGCTCTGGCGCAGGTTCGACCGTCCGATGGGCGAGGTGTTGAGTGCCGAGCCGGTGTAGGTGTCGGTCAAGGTGCGGGTGTAGTCGAGACCTACCAGCACGGTGTGGCTGACCGGACCGGTGGTGAAGTTGGCCTGTGCCTGGTTGTCCACCGTGAAGACGTCAAAATCGGCGTCGGTGCCGTAGATCGAGCGGACGCTGTCCTGCAGGTTGGCGGAAATGATCGAGTGATAGAAGCTGCGGTACTCGCCTTGCGTGTGCAGGTAGCGGAAGTTCTGCCGCAGGGTCAGCCAGCTGGTCGCCCGATGCTCGGCGGCATAGCCGATCATGTAGTGTTCGCGATCCAGCTTCTCGAAATTGGCGTCGCCGTCGAACCAGCGCATGCCGATGCGGCCGTTAGGGTTGTTCAGCACCGATCCCCAGGCGGGCACCGCGCCGTAGGAGCCTGCTTCCGGATCGCGCTGATAGTGGCCAAGCAGAGTGATGCTGGTGTCCGCGCTGGGCCGCCAGGTCAGCGAGGGCGAGATGAAGTAGCGACGCTGCCGCACTTCATCCAGCTCACCGTCGCTTTCCCAGTAGGAGCCGACGACGCGGCCGAGCCATTGGCCGTTCTCGTCGAGCCGGCCGCTGAAATCCCCTGCCGCCCGGTAATGCGCGCGGGTGCCGGCTTCCAGCAGTACCTCGCGGATACGCTCCTGCGTCGGGCGCTTGCTGACGGCGTTGATGAGGCCGCCGGGCGGGGACGAGCCGTAGAGGACCGAGGCCGGGCCGCGCAGCACCTCGACCCGCTCCAGCCGGTAGGCGTCGAGGCTGGGGTTGGCGTCGCGGCCGCCGGCCAGGCGCATGCCGTCGAGATACTGGGCGGGCGAGTAGCCGCGAATGGTCATCTGGTCCAGGCGGACCGCGGCGGCGCCGCGGGATTCGGGGATGACTCCGGGCGTGTAGCGCAGGATCTGGTTGAGGTTCTGCGCGCTGCGCGCGGCGATCTCGTCGGCGGTGACAATGGAAATCGATTGCGGTGTCTCGATGATTGGCGTGTCGGTCTTGGTGCCGGCAGCACTGACCCCCGCGACGAAGCCCTGCACCGGGCTGTGGCCACGGATGGCGCCGGCCTGCACGCTTACCTCGGGCAGCTGCACCGCGCCGGCCGACGCCTCCTGGGCCTGGGCGGCACCCGTGGCAAACATTCCGGGGGTCGCCGCCACCGCCGCCGTGAGCGCGGCCATGAGGCCGGCTCTGCGCTGTGCGGGGCTCAGTCGTCTCGACATACGCGTATCCATCCTGAGGTGCTAATGCGAAGCGTTCGCATATTGCCTTTCGCAGGATGGCTCAAGCCGCGAAGTGACCTTGCAAGCAGAATTCCTGGCGCAGCGTCGCGGATTTCTGCCCTGCCGCGCCGGAGATCGTTAGGCCTGAATGGCGGTGCCGAGGCCGCGCAGCGCCGCGAGGAGCAGCCCCAGATCGGCCGCATCCTGCATGCGCGCGACGAGGCCGGGGATAGCCTCCGCCCCCAACCGCCCGGCGGCGGCATCCAGGAACTTCGCATGGAGGTCGCGGGCACCTCGCACCCTGGTCGCGGTGCGGCCGATCTCGCGCCCGTCGCGCAGGCGCAGATCCACCCGGGCGAAGCGCTTCTGCGGCGCCTCGGACACCGAGGGCGCATCCATGTCGTGCCGGCGGTGCATGCGCGGCAGCAGGGCCGCGATATCCGCGCGCACCGGCCTGTCGGCAAAGGTGGCAATGCCGAGCCGCCCGTCCGTCAGTGCGGCGGCCACCACGTATTCCACGCTGAATCGCCCGTCGAGGCCGGTGGCCGGCTGCTGCACCACCAGCGCCGCGTCACCGCCGCGGGGAAAGGTGATCGTCGCACTGTCCACATCCGCCGCCGTCAGCCCGTGTTCGGCACGGAGGTCGAGCACCGTGTCGGCCGCCAGGTGCGCCGCGTGGCAGCAGGCATATTCCTTGAACATGAGGCCGGGGCTCAGGATCTCCCAGGGAGTGCCCCACCCTTCCACGGCAAGGGCGGGACGCGCCTGGCCCTGGGCAAACGCGGCGAGAAAGCTGGTTGCGCCATCCAGAAAACGTTCGCTGCCTTCCAGCCCCGCCTCGGCCAGGGTCACCGCCAGGAGGCCGGACCGCGCCGCGAGGCCGGCATGCAGCGGCTTGATCTCCGAGCCGAATTGCAGCCGCAGCCCGGCGGACTGGGTCGCGGCAATGCCCAGCGCCTGGGCGGTGCGGCCGGCATCCAACCCGCGCAGCCGCGCCACCGCCGCAGCGGCGCCGATCGGTCCCAGCGTCGCGGTGTTGTGGAAGCCCGCCTCGTAATGCCCGTGTCCCATGGCCCGTCCCAGTCGCGCCATGGCCTCGACCCCCACCACATAGGCGTCGAGCAGCGCCGTGGCGGTGCCGCCATCAGCCTCGGCCGCGGCCAGAAGGGCGGGCAGGATCACCGTGCTCGGGTGGCCACGGACACCGGCCTGCACGTCGTCGTAATCCAGCGCATGGCCCAGGTAGCCATTCAGAACGGCCGCATGCGGCGCATCGATGCGCGCTTCCTCGCCGATGATGGTGGCGACGGCGGCGCCAAAGGCAGGCGCCAGGGCCTGGCGCAGCTTGCGATAGCCGCCATCCTCCAGACCGCCGATGGCGCAGGCCAGGAAATCCAGCACCCCGTCCCGCGCCGCCGCACGCGTCGCCTCGTCCGGGCGGCTGTCCACAACAAGAGCTGCGAAGACCCGGCTCAGCGGGGTATCGGCACCGTTCATCGCGCTTTCCTCTCCGGCAGCCTCTTGGCGCAGGGCACGGGTCCAGAATGACCGGGCCGGCGCATCGGTCAATGGTGCCGTGCCGCACCCCTTTTTCAATGCGCAGTTGACCGTTGACTTGAGAGGCATTTGGCCGTCATCGAAAGGCATGCCGAACCGTTCTGTGCCGATCCTACCCCTCACCCCGGAGATGGAGGAAAGCCTGGCGAGGCTGCTGGCCGAGGGCGTCCACAACAGCGCGGCGGAGGCTGTTGCCGCGGGGCTTCATGCCTTGCGCCGCCAGGGCCATGCGGACCGACCGGCAGAATGGCCGCCGGGCGGCGGCGAGTGCGGCGCGCTGATCCGCGCCCATGACTGGGCGTCGACCCCTCTCGGTTCCGTCACGGGCTGGTCGAATGCGCTGCGCATCACGGTGTGCAACGTGGTGAACTCGCCGATCCCCAAGGTGCTGATGTGGGGGCCGGACCACATCATGCTCTACAATGATGCCTACCGCGAGATCGCTGGCGGCTACCATCCCCGCGCCATGGGCGGCACCGTGCCGGGCATCTGGCCGGAGATCTGGGAGTGGAACCGCGTCATCCTGGAACGCGGCTTCCGCGGCGAGGTGATCTCCTACCGCGACCAGCCAATGACGCTGCGGCGCCATGGCCGGCCCGAGGAGGTCATGTTCGACCTGTTCTACACTCCGGTCTACGAGGCGGATGGGTGCATCGGCGGCGTGATGTGCACCGTGCTGGAAAACACCGAGAAGGTGGAAGCGCAGCGGGCACTCGCCGCGCGGGAAGCAGAGCTGCGGGCGCTTGCGGATGCGTTGCCCATACTGGTCAGCAAGCTGGACCGCGATCACGTCTACCGCTTCGTCAACGGCCTCTACGAGGAATGGTTCGGCGTGCCGGCGGAGGCCATTGTCGGCCGGCCGATGCGGGAAGTCACCGGCGACGCCTTCTACCAGGAGCGCCGTCCCTTTATCGAGCGTGCTCTGGCAGGCGAGCCCTGTGCGGCGGAGGTGGACATCCCGCGCGCCGACGGCACGCGGCGCCGCTGCGAGATCCGCTACCTGCCGAGCCGTGACGGGCGCGGTGCGGTGGACGGCATCCAGGTCCTGGCTATCGACGTGGATGCGCGGGCACGGCGCGAGCTGGCGCAGCACACCGACAACCGCCGCTTCCGCGCCGCCATGGACGCGGTGCATGGCGTGCTCTGGACCATTGGACCGGATGGCCGGATGCGCGGCGAGCAGCCGGGCTGGGCGGCGCTGACCGGCCAGGGCATGGCCGAGTACCAGGATTTCGGCTGGACCCGTGCCGTGCATCCCCGGGATGTACGGGGCACCATGCTGGCCTGGGAACAGGCGGTGGCGAGCGGGTCCATGTTCGTCTTCGAGCATCGGTTGCGGCATCGCGGCGGCGACTGGCGCAGCTTCGCCATTCGCGCCCTGCCGATCGCCGGGTCGGATGGCACGGTGGAGGAATGGGTCGGCGTGCATACCGACATCACCGAGCAGCGCGCCGCCGAGGCTGCCTTGCGGCGGCAGGCCGATGATCTGGCCGCGCAGATGCGCCACCGCGAGCGTGCGGAAGCGCAGCTCCGCGCGCTGAACGAGACGCTGGAAGCGCGCGTTGTTGCCGAGATCGAGGAGCGGCGGCAGGCTGAGGCGAAGCTTGTTCAGGCGCAGAAGATGGAGACCGTGGGCCAGCTCACGGGCGGGGTCGCGCATGACTTCAACAACCTGCTGCAAGTCGTCTCCGGCAGCCTGCAATTGCTGGGCCGTGACATCGCCGGCAACCCGCGCGCCGAGCGCCATGTCACGAATGCCATGGCCGGCGTCGCCCGCGGCACGCGGCTGGCGGCGCAGCTTCTGGCCTTCGGGCGGCGGCAGGCGCTGGAGCCGCGGGTGGTGAACGCGGCGCGCCTGCTGCGCGGCATGGACGACCTGCTGCACCGCGCCCTGGGCGAGGCCGTCGAGGTGGAAACCGTGCTGGGCGGCGGGTTGTGGAACACCTTTATCGACCCGACGCAGCTGGAGAACGCGCTGCTCAACCTCGCCATCAATGCGCGCGACGCCATGGGCGGCCGTGGGCGGCTGACAATCGAACTGGCCAACGCGCATCTGGACGACGATTATGCCCGCACGCATGAGGAGGTGACGCCCGGCCAGTACGTGATGCTGGCGGTGACCGATACGGGGATCGGCATGTCGCCCGAGGTCATGGCGCGGGTCTTCGAGCCCTTCTTCTCCACCAAGGAGGAAGGCAAGGGAACCGGGCTCGGCCTGTCCATGGTCTACGGCTTCGTCAAGCAGTCGGGCGGGCATGTGAAGCTGTATTCGGAGCCCGGCCATGGCAGCACGGTGCGGCTTTACCTGCCGCGCGCCATGCAGGCGGAGGATGTGGCGGTGCAAATGGCGGCCGGTCCAGTGGTGGGGGGCAGCGAAACCATCCTGGTGGTCGAGGACGACGCCGCTGTGCGCGAAGTGGTGGTCGAAATGCTCACCGACCTCGGCTACCGCGTGCTGAAGGCGGTGGACGCGGCCAGCGCGCTGATCGTGATCGAGAGCGGCGTTCCGGTGGACCTGCTGTTCACCGATGTGGTGATGCCGGGCCCGCTGAAGAGCCCCGAGCTGGCGCGCAAGGCGCAGCAAAGGCTGCCCGACCTGGCTGTGCTGTTCACCTCCGGCTACACGGAAAACTCCATCGTGCATGGCGGCAGACTGGATGCGGGCGTCGAGCTGTTGTCCAAGCCCTATCCGCGCGAGGCGCTGGCCCGCAAGGTGCGGCATGTGCTGGCCAACCGGGCGCAGCGCAGCGCCGCGCGGCACGAGCAGGAGCGGTCGGCGGATACGCCGGCGCCGCCGTCGGACACGGCATCCTCCGCCGGCGCGACCACGGTGCTGCTGGTGGAGGACGATCCGCTGATCCGTGCCAACGCGGTGGAGATGCTGATCGATGCCGGCTTCACGGTGCTGGACGCCCCCAGCGCCGAAGCAGCCACCGAATTGCTGCAACAGCATCCTGTGCATGTGCTGGTGACGGATGTGAACCTGCCCGGTGCCTCCGGCCTTACCCTTGCCGTGAACGCCCCGGCGCTGCGGCCGGGGATCGGCGTGGTGCTGGCCAGCGGCGATGCGGCGCTGATGCTGCGGGCCGAGCCCGCCGGCACGGTGGCGCTGCCCAAGCCCTACTCCGCCCGCGCTCTGGAAGCCGCCATTCGCACCGCTCTGCGGCAGCCGGTCTGAACAAGAACCGTTCGGTGGCGATCCTGCGCGATCCTGGCCCGCCCGCCGCCGTGGACGGGGTCCGGGCCGGTTCCCTTCAGCCTGCGGCGGGATGCGGCGGGCGAAACAGGCCCAGATTTTCCCGCAGCGTCCGGCCCGCGTAATTCTCCCGCATCAGGCCGCGTCGCTGCAGTTCCGGCACAACGCTGTCGACAAAGCCCTTGAGGTCGCGTGGCAGGAGGTTGAACATCAGCATGAAGCCGTCGCAGGCGCCGCCTGTGAACCATTCCTCCATGATGTCGGCCACGGTGGTGGGAGTGCCCCGCACCGTGCGGTTGCCGCGCTCGTAGCGCATATAGAGCTGCCGCAGCGTCAGCCGCTCGTTCCGAATCATGCCGACGATGTGGTCGAAATAGGCCTGGTGGAAGCGCGCCTTCTGCGGGATGCGCTCTTCCGGCACGGGTGCGTCGAGGTCGAGGCCGGACAAATCGGCCTCCAGATCCATCGACAGCCGGGCTACCCCGACCTCGGGGTGGATCAGCGCCTGCAGCTCGGCATGCATGTCTTCCGCCTCCTGCGCCGATTCCGCCACAAGCACCGGCATGCCGGCGAGGATCTTCAGGCTGTCCGGGTCGCGGTTGTGGCGCTCCATGCGGCCTTTCAGATCCGTGTAGAAGCGCCGTCCATCCCCCGGTGACGTTTCGGAAGCAAAAACCACCTCGGCTGTTTGGGCCGCGAAATCCCGCCCTGTTTCGGAGGCACCGGCCTGGATGATCACTGGATGGCCTTGCGGAGGGCGGGCGATGTTCAGGGCGCCCTGCAGGCGGAAATGCGTACCCTCGTGATGCACCGCATGCTGTTTCGCAGGGTCGAAGAACAACCCGGCGGCACGGTCGCGGATAAAGGCGTCGTCCTCCCAGCTGTTCCACAGCCGCTTCACCAGATCGACGCATTCGCGGGCGCGGGCATAGCGCTCCGCATGCGGAGGCAGGCGGTCCAGGCCGAAGTTGCGAGCTGCATAATCATTGGCGGAGGTGACGACGTTCCAGGCCGCCCGGCCTCCGCTCAGATGGTCAAGCGAGGCGAATTGCCGGGCCATGGTGTAAGGCTCGCCGAAGCTGGTGCTGGCGGTGCCCCCGAGGCCGATATGCCGCGTCATGCCCGACAGGGCAGAAAGCAGCGTCAATGGCTCGAACACATTCATGAACAATGGCATGCGGCTGAAGGCAGTGAGGTTTTCCGTGCGCGCGGCCGGCGTGTCGGCGACAAAGAACAGGTCAAACAATCCGCGCTCGGCCAGGCGCGCAATGCCGGCGTAGTGCTCGATGCTGGTGCTGGCCTGGGCATTGGCCTGCGGGTGCAGCCAGGAGGCCGTGTGGTAGCCGGTCGGGTGCACCAGCGTCGCCAGCGCCATGGGGCGTGCCATGTCAGCCATCCTCCAGCAGAAAGGGTGCGCCGCTTTCGCTGCAAACCGCCCGGATCTCCTCAACCAGCGCCGGCAACAGGGGAATGCCGGTGCGCCGGCGGCGGTGCACGGCATCGTGCTCCGGATCCCCGGGAACAAGAACGGGCTGGGCCGGGTCGGATGGGCGGTTGGCGCGCATCCGCGCCGCAAGCGCCTCCAGATCGGCCTCGAATGCCTGTGTGTCGCGGAAGAAGCCGGGGTCAATAGCCAGGAAGAAGTGCCCGGTCTCGTCGCCGGGACGCGCGCCGGTCAGGGTGGCGCAGAGGATTTCCACCATCAGCGCCAGGCCGTAGCCCTTGTGCCCGCCATGCACCCGGTCGCCGCCCAGAGGCGCGAGAGCGCGCGCCTCGGCGGCCACGGCGGCATTGGTTTCCGGTCCGCCATCGGCGGCGATGGCCCAGCCCGGCGGCAGCGGCTTGCCGGCGCGGCGGGCGATGGCAACCTTGCCATAGGCGACCGTGGTGGTCGCCATGTCGAGCAGCACCGGGCGGCGCGGATCGGCGCCAGGGGCGGCGAAGCCGATCGGGTTGGTGCCAAGTGCGCGCTCGGTGCCGAAGACCGGCACGAGGAACGGCGTCGGCGCGTTCGTCAGCGACAGGCCAACGCAGCCCTGCTCCGCCGCCATGCGCGCATACCACCCGGCAGCGCCGTAATGGTTGGAGCCGGTCACGGCGACGATGCCGATGCTGCCTTCCCGCGCCTTGCGGATCGCCAGCGACATGGCGGCCTCGGCCGCCACATGGCCGATTCCATGGCGCGAATCGATCAGGGCCGCGGCGGGTGTGTCGCGCAGAATGGCGGGCTCGGCCCGGGGGTCAAGCCGACCTTCGGCGAAGCCGCGCTGGTAGTGCGGCAGCATCCCGACGCCATGCGAGTCGATGCCGGCCAGATCGGTTTCCACCATGATGCGCGCGGCGGTGGCGGCATGGGCGGCAGACATGCCCCAGCGGGCGAAGACCTCGGTGATCTGCCGGTACAACAGGTCGGCACTGACGGTGAAGACACCGCCATCGTTGTTGGTGTTGCCCATGCCGACCTTTCCTTTCCGCCCGGTGCCATGCCGGCGTTGCGGGGATGGATGGGGGTGTCCCGCTCGGGCATCGGGAAGTGTTTCAGCCGCGACGGACGCTGTCCAGCCACGGCGTCCCCTTGCCGCAGCGGAGGGGAAGCCCAGAATGCGATTCCGCGCCTGTTCTGCAGACCGGCGCCTCACCGCCCGGAGTTATCCGACCCGCATGACCTTCTCCCTGCTTGGCCGCTGCGCCCGAACCGGACAGATCGGCGCCGTGGTCACCACCTCGGCCCCCTGCGTCGGCGCGCGCGTGCCCCATCTGGCGGCCGGGATTGGCGGTGTGCTGACCCAGCACCGCACCGATCCCCGCCTTGGACCGCGCGGGCTCGCGCTGATGCGCTCAGGCTGCACAGCGGCGGAAGCGGTGGCGGCGCTGGCAGCCTCGACACCGGATCATGGCTGGCGGCAATTCGCCGCCCTGGACGCGTCGGGGGGAAAGGCGGCCTTCAGCGGCGCGCGGAACAAGCCCGTGGTGGGCGTCGCCGAGGCTACGGACTGCATCGCCATCGGCAACATCCTGGCGCATGACCAGGTGCCGCCGGCCATGGCGCAGGCCTTTGCCGCCGATGCCGGTCTCACCCTCGATGAAAGACTGCTGCAGGCACTGGAGGCCGGGGAAGAGGCTGGCGGCGAGGGCCGGCCGCTGCGCTCGGCGGCGCTGGTGGTTGTGGCCGGGGCCAGCTTTCCGCTGATGGACCTCAGGATCGATGCCGCGGACCGGCCCCTGCCCGCACTGCGCGCGCTGTGGGAGGAGTACCGGCCCTTGGCCGAAGACTATCTGCGTCGTGCTCTCGACCCGGACAGTCTCGGCCCCTGACGGCGACGCTGTCAGCCCGGGATAGGGAAGCTTTCCACGGGCTTGCCAGCGAACTTGCCGTAGCATTCCTCGAGCCCCACCTCGCGGCCGATCAGCAGCCCGTCGCTGTGACGACCCACGGTGGGGTCCAGCAGGCGACGGAGCAGCGGCGTATCGGGCCCGTTCAGCGTGTAGTTCTGGTAGCCATAGAGGCGGAAGTTCAGCAGCACGGCGGGCTTGTCGCCGGCGGCGAACCAATGAGCGTTGTTGCGGGTCTCCGTGGTACGCATCCCCTCGCCCGGCTGAAACCAGCGATCGGTCGTCAGGCGCAGCAGCAGTTCGTCCGGGCTGAGGCGGGCCAGCACGTCGTACTCGCGGATGTAGATCGGCGCGTTCAGCACCACCTGCTTGGAGATGATGTTGTGGTGGGTGTGGGGCGGATGCACCTCATGCGGGTCGAGGTAGACCATCTGCATCGCCTCGTTGATGCCGGGCCGCGCATAGCGGTAGAGCACCTGCATCTTCTTCTCGGCCAGGGCCTTCTCGGTCCATGGCTTCAGCAGCGCCTCGACATCCAGCTGGTCGTACAGCTCGGTCACCGCCTGCTCGAAGCCGAGCGGGGTCAGTTCTCCACCACGCAGCTTCAGCACCAGGTCCATCGAAGCGGCAACCAGGGGATTGTCCACCGGATCAACATCGGCCTCGGTGCCGAGGCGGGTGTTCATCTTGACGGCGGGGGCGGCGAGATCCTGCGGCATGGCATCCAGTCCGGGCAATTAAGATCGGGCGGCTGATTACAGCCGGAGACGCCGGCACCCAAGGGGCGATCGAGGCGCCTCGTGCCGGTGGCCGAGACCTGCCGCACGAGCTTGCGGCAGTCGCTGCCTGCTTATTGGGCAGGCTCCGGCTCAGGCCGCGCCGACGGCTTCCGCCACCGTGGTGGTGTCCACCAGGCGAAGAAATTCAGCCGCCGGCATGGGCCGCCCGAAGAGGTAGCCTTGCACTTCCTCACAGCCCTCCGCGCAGAGCAGTTCGGCCTGTTCCCGCAATTCAACCCCTTCAGCATTCGCGCGCACGCCCAGCGCATGACTCATCCCCACCACAGCGCGCACGATGGCGCCGGCGCTGGCATCCTGGCCAAGCCGCTGGATGAAGCTGCGATCGATCTTGACCTTGTCGAAAGGGAATTTCTGAAGATAGCCGAGGCTGGAATAGCCGGTGCCGAAATCATCCACGGCGATCCGTACGCCGCGCCGACGCAGGCGTTGCAGCATGTCCAGCGTTTCCTCCGTGTCGTGCATCAGCACGCCCTCGGTGATCTCCAGCTCCAGACGGCTGGCGGCAAGACCACTCCGGGCGAGCGCCGCTTCGACCGCTTCCTCAAGCCCGCCCTGGCGGAATTGCGCGGGGGAAACATTGACGGCGATGCCGAGTTCGCCGGGCCAAGCCACGGCGCAGCGGCAAGCCTCCTCCAGCACCCAGGCGCCGATCGGGGCGATCAGCCCCGTTTCTTCAGCGAGGGGAATGAACTGGTCGGGCGGCATGTTGCCATGGCCAGGCCGGGTCCACCGCAACAGGGCCTCGGCGCCGCTGACACGCTGTTGTTCCAGGCTGTACTGCGGCTGGAAGGCCAGGCGGAACTCGCCGCGCTCCACTGCCTGCCGCAGATCGATCTCAAGCGAGCGTTTCTCCCGCAGCCTGTGGTTCATTTCAGGGTCGAAGAAGCACGGCGCGCCGCGACTGCCCTGCTTGGACTGGCAGAGCGCCAGATGGGCATTCTGCATCAGCACGGCGGGATCGTACGCCGGCCCACACTCCGCGCTGCCGGCAGGCGTGGCCAGGGCGATGCCGATGCTGAGGCCGACCACCGCCTGCCCGCCGCTCAGCACCACCGGCTCCGCCACAGCGGCCATCAGCCGACGCGCCAACGCATCGGCCGCCTGCGGCTGGACTGCGGGCATCTGCAGAACGGCAAACTCGTTCCCACCAAGCCGGGCCAGCATGTCGTCACGGCCGAGACAGGCCTCCAGGCGGCGGGAAATCTCCTTCAACAGATCATCGCCCGCCGCATGGCCCAGCGTGTCGTTGACGGATTTGAACCGCTTGAGGTCGAGGCAGAGCACGGCGGCGGCGCCGTTCTGCCGGCGCGCCCGGGCCATGGCACGATCCAGCCGGTCGGCAAAATGGACGCGGTTGGGCAGGCCGGTCAGCAGGTCATGCGTGGCCAGGTGGCTGGCGCGTCGCAGCGCTGCATCCATCCGGCGGATCGGCAGCACGCGCAAAAGCAGAAACACCAGGATCCCGAGCGCCCCGGACAGCAGGCTTGCCAGCAACGTACCCAGGAGGACGCCCCGCAGGCTGCGCGTTGCCTCGGCATCGCCCATCCGCACGCCGCCGACCTGCACCGCTTCAAGCCGGCTCGCTATAGGCCAGGCCACGGGCCGAGCTGGCCGGGATTCCATCACCAGCCGCCCAGCGACGTCATAGACACGCCGCAGCTCATCGGCTGCCCGCCCACGCGATGGCGCCGGGATCTGCAAGGCATCGCTTTGCCAGATGGCCGGGTTGGTGCGCGCCATTTCCGCCACTTCAACGGCATGAAGCGCCGCGCTGGCCTCCAGCGCCGCTTCCACATGCGCGCGCCCGGCCATGAAAACGCCGGCCGGGGGGCTGATGGCGACCAGGGCCGCCGCCACCGCCGTCAGCACCGTGACCGAGCGTGTCGCGGCGCCACGGTGCGGACACCGGTCCTGCGCACGGCCAGCGGGCGGCGGCAGCACGGGCGGGCGGCGAAGGCGCTGGGGCAAGGAGAAACGGGCGAGGCTCACAAGAAGGGTTCCGATGCGGTCGCCCACACTGCCCCGGCTCTGCTGAACAGTTCCTCAAAATGGGGTGGCGGCGGGTGCAAAAAAATGGCCGCACGCTTCGGTCCGACTCACCGGACGCGCCGAAAGGCAGCGCGACGGTGCCGGTCCGGGCCGCAAAGTTGCGTCCTGGATGTCAGCCACGCGGGCGGCCATGGGCGACAAGCAGCAGCGCCGCCGCCACCGCCAGATAGGGCGCGCCGGGCGCCAGAGCGTAGAGGGCGCCGCCGAGCACCGGCCCCAGCACCATGCCGCAGCCCTGGGCGGCGGCAACCGTGCCGGCGGCTGCCCCCTGCTCCTGCGGGCCGACTGCGTTCGCCGCCATGGCGGCGAAGGCCGGGAAGACAAAGCCCATGCCGGACGCCGCGACGAAGTAGGCCATCCACAGAGCCGGCGCCGTGCTGGCCAGGGCGACGGCGGCGAAGCCCAGTGCAGCGACGCTGCCGCCGATCCGCACCAGCCTCGCAGGCGGCCAAACCAGCCGCCGCACGAGCGCCTGCGACAGCAGCAGCGCCACCCCCACCAGGGTCAGGGCGATGCCGGCCGTGTTCGCCGCCTGCTCGGGCGGCAGGCCGAGGCGATCCAGCGCCAGGAAGCCCACCATCATCTGCGCATTGGCGACGCCGAGCATGGCGGTGAAGGCCACGGCCATGGGCCGGCGCAGCCGCGGGTCGCGCCAACGCAGCACCCTGCGCGGGCCCTTGGCAGCGGGCGGCGTGGCGGGCAGCGCAGCCCAGATGACCACCAGGGCCACCAATGGCAGCAGCGCAGTGCCATAGAGCGGCAGGCTCAGGCCCTGCGGCGCCAGCGCCGCCGCCAAGGCGGGCCCCAGCACCAGCCCAAGAGCCCCGGCCGAGCCCAGGGTGGCCATGGCGGCGGCACGGCGCTCGGGCGGGGTGTTGTCAGCAACCAGCGCACCGCTGGTGGGCGGCACCCCGGCATAGAAGCCGCCCATGGCCCCGCGACCGAGCATCAGCCCGGCAAACACGAACCACACCGCGGGCTGTGTCCAGAGCGCGTACTGGATAAAGGCGCAGAAAGCCAGATACGCCAAGGCGAAGCCGCCAATGCCCAGCAGCAGCACGGGTTTGCGCCCCAGCCGGTCGCTGGCCACACCCCATGGGCGGGCCATCAGCATCCAGAGCAGGCCGGACAGGGTCATTGCCAGGCCGAACTGCCAGGGCGCGACGCCCAACACGCGCAGCAGTGGCCCCGCGAGCGCGGTGAAGGCCATCATCCCCATGCTGCAGGCCAGCACGGCAAACAGGAGGGGCCAGAGACGGAACGAAGTGGAGCTCATCGCCGGGTCCCGGAACTGCGTTCGCAACGCCTCGGGAAGCGCGTTGCCCCTCCCGGACCCGTCCCAAATGCCCGAGCCCTTCGGAAACGGGTTGCCCTTAGGTGTCGGTGGCGGATGGCTGCGCGCTTCATGGCTTCGGACATGGGCGCCCTCCTGCGATGCGGCCGTGGAAGTTGGGCCCGGGCGATCGTGTCCCTCGCGGGAGGAGTTTCGAGGGCGGGCAGGCCCTCGATGCCGTTTCATCCCCGCAGGGTAGCGCCGCCATCGATGTAGAGATCGGCCATGGTGATGTGCCCCGCACGGTCGGACAGCAGAAAGGTGATGGCATCGGCGATGTCCTCGGGCGTGGCCAGCTTGCCCAACGGGATGCCGGTCTTGAAGCTTTCCGGCAAGCCGGCGATGACGCGCGCGGCGCCGTTCTGATCCGACCACATTCCGGTCTGCATGGGCGTCAGGGTTGAGCCGGGGGCGATGATGTTGCAGCGTATGCCGAAGGGCGCCAGTTCCAGCCCGAGGCAGCGGGTGAACATGGTGGCCGCCGCCTTGGACGCCGCGTAGGCGCTCATCGCATGGCGGGGAATGCCGGCGGCGTTGGAGCTGACAATCACGATGGCCCCGCGGCGGCGAGGCTGCATCACGCGGGCCATAGCCCGGCCGAGATGGAACACGCCATCGGCATTGACCGAGAAGACGCGGCGCCATTCCGCATCGCTGGTTTCTGCGGCGAGCGTCGTGCCCAGCACTCCCGCCAGGCTCGCAGCGCAATCGATCGGGCCATCCTCGTGCTCGATGCGGGCCACCAGCGCCTCCACCGCGGCTCCATCGGCGACGTCGAGCCGCTCGACGCGCAGGCCCTTCTCTGGCGAAAGGGCGGCAACATCGAAATCCGTGGCAGTGACCTGCATGCCTTCATCCAGCAAGGCACGGATCGTGGCGCGGCCGATGCCGCCCGCAGCCCCGGTGACAAGGACGCGTTTTCCGGCAAGGCCCGTGGGGCGCATCAGGCATGGTCCTCTTCGGTAAGGGCGAGGCGCCGGGCCAGCAAGGGCGCGATGCGCGCCGTGGCGGCCGGGCCAGTCAGCTCGGAATGCAAAGCGGGGATGTTCTCGATGTCCAGCCCGCCGACATAGGGCAACCACAGCGCGGGCTGCAGCCCGCTTTCGCGGTGGTCGAGCGCCGCGCGGAAATGCAGAATGCGCCCCTCGTAGCGGGTGTGGTGGTGCGCCCGCACCAGGCGGTTGTTGCCGCGCACCACGCGCATAACGCCGTCCAGAACGAGCTCCGGCAATTGCCCAAGCGGACTGCCGCCTCGCTGGAGATGCGCGACCACACCCTTGCGCGTCAGTTCGGCATCGGGAATGGCGTCGGGGTCCTCGCCGGCAATGGCCAGCAGGGCGCGAAGGGGGGCGTTCTCGCCCGGCTCGGGAGCGGCGCGCCAAACATCGGTGGGATAGGAATCAAGCATCGCCACCACACCCGGCGCCCGGCCGGTGGCGCGCAGTTCCACCGCCACCGCCTGGGCGATGATGCCGCCCACCGACCAGCCCAGCAGGTGCAGCGGACCATCGGGCTGAACAGCGGCGATGCGGCGGGCATAGTCGCCCGCCAGCGCGGCGAGGCTGTCGGGTGCTACGTCGCATTCGGTCAAGGCGGGGGCCTGGAGCGCCCAGACGCTGCGGCGCGGTGCCAGCGCGCGGGCCAGCCCGGCATAGCACCAGGACAGGCCGCCCGCCGGATGAACAACAAAGAGTGGCGGCAGGGATGCATCGCCCGCTTGCAGGCGAATCAGGGGGGCGAGGCCGTGATCACCCTCCCCGCCCCCATCCAATAGTGTTGCCAGTGCGGCGACACTGGGATGCGCGAAAAGCGCGCCGAGGCCGAGGTCCTGGCCGAAGCGGTCGCGGATGCGGCGCATGAGTTCCACCGCCAGCAGGGAATGTCCGCCCGCGGCAAAGAAATCATCCTCGGCGCCGACGGCATCGCGCGCCAGCACGGTGGCGAAGAGCCGGGCGAGCGTCGCCTCGGTGCCCGGGGCGGGGGCGCGGCCTTGTGTCACGGCGCTGGCGGGCATTGGCAGGGCGGCGCGGTCCAGCTTGCCACTGCCATTCACCGGCAGGGCTTCGAGCGCCACGTAGGCGGAGGGCCGCATCGCTTCTGGCAGGCCAGTGGCGGCGAGGCCGCGCAACGCCGCCTCGTCATAGCCAGCGGATGGCACCAGATAAGCGACGAGGCGCTTGTCGCCCGGGCGGTCCTCCCGCGCAATCACGCGGAGCTGGGCAATGCCGGGGGCGGCGCCGAGAGCGGCCTCCACTTCCCCCGGCTCGATGCGCTGGCCACGGATCTTCACCTGGTGATCGGCGCGGCCGAGGAATTCCACCGCGCCATCCTGCCGTCGCCGTGCCACGTCGCCGGTGCGGTAAAGACGCCTGCCGGGGTGGAACGGGTCGGGGATGAAGGCCTGTTCGGTGAGGTCGGGGCGACCGAGATAACCCTCCGCCAACTGCACTCCGCCCAGATGGAGGTGGCCAGCGACGCCGGGAGGTACGGGGCGCAGGGCCTCGTCCAGCACGTGCAGCTGGGTGTTCCAGACCGGATGGCCGATGGGCACCGGGCGGCTGCGGTCTTGCGGCGTGGCAGGCCAGAAGCTGACATCCACCGCCGCCTCCGTCGGGCCGTAGAGGTTGTGCAACTCGGCTGCGATGCGGTGGTGGAAACGGTCCCGCAGATCGGCGGTGAGTTCCTCCCCGCTGCAGAAGATGCGCGCAGGGGCGAGACCGTGCGAGGCGGGCTCGCGCAGAAAGGCGGCCAGCATCGAGGGCACGAAATGCGCGGTGGTGATCCGGGTCTCGCGCATCAGCGCGGCCAGGGCCGCCGGATCGCGGTGCAGGCCGGGCGGGGCCACCACCAGTGTCGCGCCCGTGATGAAGGGCAGGAAGAACTCCCACACCGAAACATCGAAGGTGGCGGGGGTCTTCTGCAGGATGCGGTCGGAAGCGGTGAATCCGTAGTGGCAGCGCATCCACTCCAGACGGTTGACAATGGCCCGGTGGCTGACGACCACGCCCTTGGGCTCGCCGGTCGAGCCGGAGGTGTAGAGCACATAGGCCGGGTCGGCGGGGGTGACATCATCCGGCGCCGCGCCTTTGGATGGCCAGGCGGAAGGTGGCAGAACCGGCGTCCTGCCCGGCAGCGGCGTCCTGGCCAGAACGAGCAGGGGGGCGGCCCGCTCCACCATCGAGGCGAGGCGCGGTGCTGGATGCGACGGGTCCAGCGGCAGCCACGCCGCGCCGGCGCGGACGACGGCCAGCAGCGCGACCACCAGTTCCACCGAGCGTTCCAGGGCCACGGCGACGATGCGCCAGGGACCCGCGCCCCGCTCGCGGAGCGTGGCGGCCAAGGCGGCGCTGCGGGCATCCAGCTCGGCATAGCTCAGCACCGCCCCGTTGAATTCCAGGGCCGGAGCCTCCGGCGTGGCCCGCATGCGCGTCGCGATCAGCGCGGCCAGCGTGGTGTCGGGTACCGGTTGGGCGGTGTTGTTCAGCCCATGCAGCAGCCATTCCGCTTCGGCCGGTGTGGCCAGCGGCACATCGGCCAGCCGCTCCGCACCCAGCGCCTGCGCGATGAAATGCGGCAGGCGGGCGGCATGCGCAGCCAATCCGGCCTCGTCGTGGAAGGCCGGATTGGCCTCGATCTCCAACCGCAGACCGGCCGCATCATGGTCGCCGCGAAAGGTCAGGGTGACGTCGTCGACCGGACCGGTGCCGAGGATGTGGAGATCCGCCCGCAGTCCCTTGAAGACGGGCGACAGGTCGAAGGGCAACAGGTTGACCAGCGGGCCATAGAGCCGCCGTCCGGCGCCCACGCGCCCCAGGTCGCGGCGCAGCTGCTCGCCGCGGTAGCGGCCATGGCGGCGCAGCCGGGTCAGGGCCTTGGCTGCCTCGGCGAGGTAGTCCGCCAGTGGTGCCGACTCATCCGGCCTGAGGCGCAGCGGCAGGACGTTCATCCAGGTACAGGGCACCCGGGCGGCGGCATGCCCCATGCGACCCATGAAGGCGATGCCGGCAGATACCTCGTCCGTGCCGGCGTGGCGGCGGATATAGGCGGCGGTCAGCGCCGCCAGAATATCGGGCCAGGGAATGCCGTGCGCCGCGGCGGCATGGCGCAACGGAGCGGACAGGGTGGCTTCCAGCGTGCTGTCGTGGCGCAGCGCGTGTCGGCCCGTGATGGGCTCGGCGCGCATGCGGTCGCGCGGCACCAGCCCTTCGACCTCGGGCAAGTCGCGCAGCCGTTCCAGCCAGTAGGCGGCGTCGCGC
Organism: Teichococcus globiformis; assembly: GCF_042646265.1. Lineage (NCBI taxonomy): Bacteria > Pseudomonadati > Pseudomonadota > Alphaproteobacteria > Acetobacterales > Roseomonadaceae > Roseomonas > Teichococcus globiformis. The sequence goes on along the minus strand of NZ_JBHRTN010000003.1, from coordinate 165,087 downwards.
GACCGGCGAGGATCGGCACGGTAGCGTTCGTCCTCGGCCAGTGCTGCGGCGAAGGGAGCGAGTGGCTGCCCCGGGACGCCGGCATAAAGCTGCGCAACACGGCGGGTGATCAGCTCCATGCCATAGGCGTCGAGCAGCAGGTGATGCGCTCGCTGGTACCAGAGATGCCGCTCCGGCGCGAGGATGTAGAGGCGTTGCACGGCCATCGGGTCGCGGGCGGGGTCGGTGGCGCGGGCCATGTCGCGGGCCATCCCCGCGCGGGCGGTGGCTTCCGCGTCGGAGGTGGCGGAAAGGTCCACGATATCCAGCACGGGACGGCGTGCCGGGTCGGTGGATTGTTGCGGGCCGCCTTGGCCTTCGACGATCCTCAGTGAGAGGATGTCAGCCTCCGTCAGCATCGTTTCCACGGCGGTGCGGAAGGCGGCGCGGTCGAGCGGGCCGCGCAGGTCGTGATACTGGCCGGTATTGAAGATCGGGTTCGCCGGATCGAGGGCCTGTGCGTACCAGAGGCCCGATTGCGCCTCGGTCAGCGGGGTCACGGGCCGGCCTGGTGGCGCTCGACGATGGTCCACCAGGCGTTGAGCGTCAGCCGCTCTGCGAACTCGGGGAAGTCGAGGCCGAGGCCGGTCTCGTTCCAGCGCGTCAGCAGCTGCATGGCACGGATAGAATCGAGGCCAAGATCCATGAGGTTGTCGTCGTCGCCGATTTCGGAAGGGTCTTCGTGGATGGTGGCGGCGATCTGCGCGCGCATGGCGTCGCGGGTCAGCATGACAGCGTGTCCAGGATGCGGGCGGTGGTCAACGGCACGGCAAAGGCGCCGGCAGCGTAGTGCAGCGCCATCATGTGCTTCTCGCGCGAAAAATCCGCCAGCGCGTCGGCGGCCATAAAGGGCTCGATGTCGCGCTGGAAGGCCTCGGCGGCGGTGAGGGCGCATCCGATATGGGCGTAGATACCGCAGACGACGAGCTGGTCGCGGCCGCGCGCGCGCATCAGGGTTTCGAGGTTGCTGCGCTGAAAGGCGCTGTAGCGATGCTTCACCAGCACGAAATCGCCGGACTCCGGCGCGAGCTCGGGCAGGATCGGCTGGTGCTCCGGCGCGTCCGACATGCCAGGGCCCCAGAGATCGGCCTGCAGGCCGCGGTCGCGCCGGTCCTGGTTGCCGTGCTGCGCGGTGTAGAAGACAGGAATGCCGCACGCGCGGGCCGCGGCGGCAAGAGCCGCGATGTTCGGCACCACTTGTGCCATCGGCGCGGCATCGCGCGTGTAGGGGCGCACGAAGTAGTGCTGCATGTCGTGCACCAGCAGGGCAGCGCGATCTGGCACCAGCGACCAGGGGGCCCGGGGCATGGGGAGCTCCGCTTCGCATGGCAGTTCGTAGGCGGGGATGGCGGGCAGGCCCTTGGCAGTCACGAGGCGTTGTCCTTGGCCAGGAAGTCCGCCCGCAGCCGGGCGCGCAACTCCTTGCGGCTGACCTTGCCGGCGGCTGTGGTGGCGAATTCGGGCACGAAGACGATCTGGTCGGGCACCTTGAACTCCGCGATGCCGCGCGTGCGCATCCACGCCTTCAGCGCCGGCGATCTCGGCTTCTCGCCATTGGGGATGATGAAGGCGCAGGAGCGCTCGCCCAGCACCTCGTCGGGGATGGAGACGATGGCGGCATCGAAGACCTGCGGATGGGCCAGCAGGTGGTCCTCGATCTCCTCGGCCGAAATCTTTTCGCCGGCACGGTTGATGTGGTCGCCGGCGCGGCCATGCACTTCCAGATAGCCGCCCGGCAACCGCCGCACGATGTCGCCGGTGCGGTAGAAGCCGTCGGCGGTGAAGGAGCGGGCGTTGGCAGCCTCGTCATTGTGGTAGGCGCGAATGGTGTAGGGGCCGCGCGCCAGCAGGTAGCCGGACTCGCCATCGGGCACCGGATTGCCAAGGTCGTCCACCACCAGCACCTCGTCATCCGCGCTGATCGGGCGCCCCTGAGTTCCGGTGATGATCTCGTCAGGGTCGTCCAGGCGGGTGTAGTTCACCAGCCCCTCGGCCATGCCGAAGACCTGCTGCAGCGTGCAGCCCAGTGTCGGGCGGACGCGGCGGGCGACCTCGGGGGTGAACTTGGCGCCACCCACCAGCAGGACTTCCAAGCTGGACAGGTCGTCGGAACGCGTTGGCGCCGCCTGCATCCAGAGCAGCGCCAGCGGCGGCACCAGGCCAGTGATGGTGACACGCTCCCGCGCGATCAGGGGGAATGCGCTGTCCGGTGCAGGCGATGGGCTGAGCACTACCCGTGCGCCGGCATAAAGCGCACCGATATGCCCCGGCGAGGACATGGGGAAGTTATGTGCCGCCGGCAGGGCGACAAGGAAGACACTCTTCTCCGTGACGCCGCAGATCGCGTTGCTGGCCCAGCAGGAGTAAAGATAGTCGTCATGCGAACGCGGGATCAGCTTGGACAATCCCGTGCTGCCGCCGGAGATCTGGATAAAGGCGACATCCGATGACGGAGGGTCGGGCGGCAGCATGATCGGCGTCCCGGCCTCCACCTCCAGGGGGGTGAATTCCGCCGCTTCGCCATTCACCACGAAGACATGCCGCAGCGCCGGCACCTCCGTCCGCAATGCACGCGCCTGGGCACGGTAGTCGAAGCCGTCATGCCGCTCGGCGATGATGTAGCCGGCTGCCTCGGATCTGCGGGCGAAGTGCGCGATCTCGGTGATTCGGTGTGCCGGCAGGGCGTAAAGGGGGATCATGCCGGCGCGGAACAGACCGAACACGGCGGGGAAGAACTCGGCGATGTTGGGAAGCTGCACCACCACGCGGTCGCCGGGGCGCAGCCCAGCCCGGAGGTATCCGGCGGCAGCGGCCTCGGCGCGCGACAACAGCTCGGCGTAGGACCAGTGGCGGGCGCCGTCCGTGATGGCGATGGCCTGCGGACGCTCGGCGGCGCGCTGGCGCAGGAAGGAGGAAAAGGTTTCGCCGCGCCAATAGCCCTTCTCGCGATAGCGGCGGGCGACGTCCTCGGGCCAGGTCTGCCGGAGCGGGATCACGGCGAATCATCCTTCATTCGAATTCCGAGCGCCTCCAGCAGCGCCCCGTACTTGGCGGCGGTCTCGTCGGCCTCGGCCCCGGGATCGGAGCCCGGAACGATGCCGGCGCCGGCATAGAGCCGTGCGGTGTTGCCGGCAATCTCGGCGCAGCGGATCGAGACGTACCAGTCGCCGTCGCCTGCCGCGTCACACCAGCCGACAGCGCCGGCGTAGAAGTCGCGGTCATGCCGCTCGATCTCGCCGATGAGCCTGGCCGCCTTGTCGCGCGGCACGCCACACACGGCCGGCGTCGGATGAAGCGCGGCGGCCAATTCGGCGGCACCGACGGAGGGATCGCGCAGTTCGCCCTCGATGCGGGTGCCAAGATGCCACATGCTGCGCGTGGAAGTGAGCTGCGTGCCGGCCGGTGCCGCCAGCACGGCACAGAAGGGCGCGAGCGTGTCGAGGATAAACTCGGCAACAATGGCATGCTCGCGCTGGTCCTTGTCCGAACGGAACAGCGCCTCGGCGGCGGCACGATCCCCGGCGGGGTCAGCCTGCCGCCGGGCAGAGCCGGCCAGCGGGTGTGACAGGACGCGGGCGCCCCGCCTGGACAGAAGCAGTTCGGGCGTGGCGCCGGTCAGCAGCCGGGCCGTCCCGTCGCGTGGCGGCAGCGGCACCAGAAAGCCGGTCACGGCAGGGTCGGCCGAAAGCCGCTCCAGGAGCAGCGCCGTGCCGATGGGCGCATCGGCCTCGGCCACCAGGCTGCGGGACAGGACGATCTTGGTCAGCGCGTCTGCCGTTCCCGCTTCCTGCGCCATGATGCCGAGGACACGGCGAACGGAGGCGGCGTAGCCAGCGGCGTCAGGCTCGTGCCGCAGCCGCCAGCGCGGCGTGTCGCCGGGTGGTGCCGGATCGGCGGCGGCGGGAGCCAGACGGCGCGAGGTGTGGGGGGAAACCAGATAGTCCGCCGCCTCACGACCGAAGGGCATGGCACCGGCGAGCACCGCCCCTGGCGGCGCATCGCGGAAAAAGGCGGCGGTCCGCGCCCCCAGCGTCGCTGCGGGTCCGCGCGGCAGCACGGTGCCAGGGCCCTCCCCCAGCACCGCGCCACCCGCGTTGCGGAAAGCGAAGCATGGGATGCTCCGGGCCGCCGCATTGTTGCGCTCCGCCACCATCGCCATCGTCGCCGAACCGCTGTTCAGAGACGGATCAGGCTGACGGTGTCGCCGTTCGGATCGTCGATCGGCGGCTGGCCACGCCCGGCGCTTTTCGCCTTGTTGGTGACATAGGCGATGCTGCCCTCTGCGTTGAAAGCAATGGTGTTGGGGTGGGTGCCGGTGGCCAGACTGTTGCGCAGCTCCAGCGTTCCCGCATCGATCACGCTGACCGTACCGGCACCGCGATTGGCGATCAGCACCAGCCCCTTGGCCGGGTTCAGCGCGATGCTGAGCGCGCCGGCACCTGTTTCGATGGACTTCAGGACAGCGCCGCTGGTGGCGTCCAGCACGGCGAGGTTGCCGCTCTTCTGGTTGGTGACGAAGAGGCGCTGATTGGCCGCCTCATACGCCGCGTTGACTGCGGATTCGCCGCCCGAGGCGAAGCTACGGGCCACCTTGCCGCTCGACAGGTCGATCTCGGCGACTTCGTTCGCCATCAGGCGGGTGACGAACAGGCGGTTGCCGGCGGCATCCAGCGTCAGGCCGGTTGCGGCCTCGCCCAGCCCTTCCTCGATCACCGAGAGCAGCTTGTGGGTCGCACCGTCGATCACCCAGACCTGGCTGGGAGCACCCTGGAAGCCGGGGGCCGAGACATAGATGCGGTTGGCCGCAGGATCGACCACCGCCTGCCGCAGGTGCGCCTTCTCGCCATGCACGACGCTGCCGACGATACGGCCCTCACGGGGATCGATGATCGAGACGCTGCCGGTGCGGGTGTTGGTGGTGTAGAGCAGTCCGGTACGGTCGTTCACCGCAAGGCCGAAGGCAGGGTCGGCCATGGGAATGCTGCCTTTGACCTCCAGCGTGCCGGGATCAAGCGCCAGGATCGCTGCCTGGTCGCCGCCGCGCGGGCCGACCGCGGCGACATGGACCAGGCCTGTGGCGCGGTTGAAGACCAACTCGTAGAGGCCGCCTGGCGGTGACAGCCGGATCTTCTGCTCAACGGCGGCCGCGGCGAAGGCCGGGGGCAGATGCGCCGCGGCGAACAGGCCGGCCATGGCGCCCAGGGCATGGCGCCGGGAAAGGATCGGCGTCGAGAGAATGCGTGCCATCGCTGCGTGTCTTCCTGTGCCGTGGCGGGGATCGGAAACGGCCGGCGTGGCCGCCAGCCCACGCTCGCCGTGAAAAAACGGCCATCTTCGGGCGGCGGCCAGACCAGGGCGCTGAACGTCGCGCCGCCGAATTCCCTGCGGCACCCGGGGGCGCGGCGATCAGGATCGGCGGGCAGGCGGCGAAGCCTTGGCTGGCCGGCGCATCCAGGATCGCGCCGGGGGCAACACGGCCCGCGGCACGGTCCTGCAATTGCAAGTCATTCTTAGTGGCGGGGAAACTATCGCCCGGCGGGCCGAAGTCAAGCCAGCCATTGGCGCGAGTGGCAGCCTTCGCTCAGCAGCGCTCCAGCCGGGCGGCGCAGGTGGCGAGGGTTTCCTCGGGCGGACGTTGCCACCAGTCGCGGGCGGAAAATATCTCCACCTCGACCTTTCCGGCATAGCCCGCCGCCTCCACGGCGCGGCGGATGCCGGGGATGTCGATCACGCCGTCGCCCATCATGCCACGGTCGAGCAGCACGTCGGTCACGGGCACCTTCCAGTCGCAGACATGGAACGCGGTGATGCGGCGGCCCTGCCCTGCCCGGCGCAGCGCGGCGGCCAATCTGGCATCCCACCACACGTGATAGACGTCCACGGCCAGGCCGACACCGCCGGCGCTGCCGGGATCAACCGCCTCGCAAAGGTCGAGCGCCTCGTCGAGCGTGCAGAGGCAGGAGCGGTCGCCGGCATAGACCGGGTGCAGCGGTTCCAGCGCCAAGGTCACGCCGAGCTGGCGGGCCTCCCCCAGCAAGGCGCCAACGCCGTCCTCCAATTGTCGGCGGGCGGCGCCGAGATCGCGCGAGCCGGGCGGCAGGCTGCCGGCCACAATGACGAAGCAGGACGCCCCCAGCCGCGCCGCATCACGCAGAGCCGCACGGTTCTCGGCCAGGGCGGCGGCGGCGGCCGCGGGAGTCGCGGCGGGAAAGGCGGTGCTGCGGCAATAGCCGGTGACAGCAAGGCCGGCATCGCGGATGCGTCGGGCTATGTTACCGACATCTTCCCCTTCCAGGTCGCGCCGCCAGGGGGCGATGCCGCCGAAGCCGTGCCGGGCAACGGCCTCGATCACCTCGGCGATCGGCTGCCGGTGCCCGAGGGTGGCGGTGTTGATGGAGCAGAGATCGGGCCGACCTTCCAGGCTGCGCACCTGCTTCAGCCCTCGATCCCGTGCAGTGCCAGGAGGTGCCGCATCCGTGCCGCCGCCCGGTCGGGGTCCGCCAACAACCCGGCTGCATCGGCCATGCGGAACAGGTCGGCGAAGTAGCCGAGCGGACGCATGGATTGCTGCCCCGCGACCATCACGAAGTGGTCCTGGTGCCCGTTCAGCCAAGCCAGGAACACCACACCTGTCTTGTAGAACTGCGTGGGCGTCCCGAAGATCCTCCGCGACAAGGGAACGGTCGGCGACAGCAATGCGTGGAAGCGCGCCGTGTCGCCCTCCGCCAGCGCTGACAGCGCCAAGGAGGCGGCCGGCGCGATAGCGTCGAAGATGCCGAGCAGCGCATGGGAATGGCCTTCGGCATCGCCCTCGATCAACTCGGGATAATTGAAATCGTCGCCGGTATACATGCGGACGCCGTCCGGAAGGAGCCGGCGCATCCGCACCTCCTTCGCGGCGTCCAGCAGAGAGATCTTGATGCCGTCCACCTTGCCAGGATTCTCGGCGATGATGCCGAGACAGGTATCGAGCGCGCCATCGAAGCCCGCATCGCCCCAGTAGCCGGCCAGAGCGGGATCGAACATGTCACCCAGCCAGTGCAGGATGACGGGTGCATCCGCCTCGGCCAGCAGGCGGCGGTAAACGGTGCGGTAATCCTCCGGTCCGCGCGCGACGCGGGCAAGGGCACGGCTGGCCATCAGGATGACCTCGCCACCCATGGACTGCACGGCTTCCATCTGCTCGGCATAGGCGCGCAGCACATCGTCGATGTCGCGCGCCTCTTTCGGATCGAGCTGGTCCGTGCCGCAACCGGAAGCGATGCGGATGCCGGGAATATCGCGGGTCTCGGCGAGGCTGCGACGGATCAGCTCGCGCGCCGTCGGCCAGTCCAGCCCCATGCCGCGCTGCGCAGTGTCCATGGCCTCGGCGATGCCGAGGCCGAGGCCGGCCAGGTGGCGACGATAGGCGATGGTCCGATCCCAATCGATCGCCGCGACGCCCGAGGTGGGATCGCCCAGCGGGTCCGCCACCACATGCGCGGCGGAAAAGGCCACACGGTTGAAGCGCGCGGCGCGCGGCACCGGCAACGGCGTGCCGTGCAGCGTGTAGGGCACGGGCGCGGCGCCCCCTTCCCCCGGCAGGCGGATCGTGGTCATGGCATCAGGCTCCTCATTCACCAACCCAACGCAGGATGTGCGTACCAGCGAGGCAGAGCCGGCCCTCCTGGTTGACCACCTCGAAGCGCGACATGGCACGCCTGGGTGCTTCCTCGATGCTGTCCACGGCGTAGGTCGCGGTCAGGGAGTCGCCGGCAAACACCGGATGGGTGAACCGGATGCGGTCATAGCCGGCGGAGACAGGCGTGCCGCGGCAGCCGCCCTGCACTGCGCGGCGCGACATCAGAGAGGAGGCCGCAGAAACCAGTCCCATCACATGCGCACCATGCGCGATGCAGCGGCCGAAGGCCGTGTTGCGCGCATACTCCTCGTCCACATGAACCGGATCGTGATCGCCGCTCAATTCCGCGAAGCGGACGATGTCGTCGGCGGAAATGGTGCGGCTAAACGACACTGTGTCGCCGATGGCCAGCGCTGTTGCGTCCGACATGGCCTACTCCGCGGCCAAAGATGCGGCGAAGCGCTCCAGCGCCGCGCGCGGCGTGGTGCCCGGCAGGCGTTGTGCCAGCCCCATCGGGCCGTCGGCGAAAAGCCCGGCAGGCATTGTCCGGAGATTGTCGGAGACACGCGGGCGGAAGCCCATGGCGCCCAGCACATCGCGCTCGAGGTCGCAATCCGGTGCGATCTCGATCAGTTCCGGGCCGTCATCTCCCAGCCGGAAAACCGCACGCTCGGTGACGTAGAGCACGGGCTGGCCGCGTTCCCGCGCGAAGCGGCCGGAAAAAGTGACCTGCTCCACCTGCCGTACTGCCTTCGGCGCGCCATTGGCGGTCAGCGTGCCGCCGAAGATCACGCGCTTGGCGCCCTGGCTGATGTTGACGAAGCCGCCAGGCCCGACGATGCGCCCGCCAAAACGGGACACGTTGACATTGCCCTCGGCATCGAACTCGGCGAAGGACAGAAAGGCGAGGTCCAGTCCGCCGCCATCGTAGAAGTCGAACTGGTAGGGCTGGTCCACCTGGGCATCGGGGCTCATCGCCGCCCCGGCCTCGTTGCCGCTGGCCGGCGCACCACCGATGTTGCCCTGCTCGTTGGTCAGGCAGATGCGGCGCAGAATGCCCTCCTCCGCCGCGACATTGGCGATGCCGGTTGAGATGCCGGAGCCGAGGTTGCAGATGGCGCCCTCGAACAACTCCATCGCGCCACGGCGGGCAACGATGCGGCGAGGGCCTGGCGGCAGGCGCGGGATCTCCTCGAGCGCCACGCGCTGATGGCCGGAATAAGCGGCGCTGTTCTGCGTTTCAAAAGTTTGCCACTGCTCAGGAACATGCACCAGCGCGTCCACCAGGATGCCCGGCACCTTCACCATTTTTGGATGCAGACTGCCCCGCGGCACGATGTGCTTGACCTGGGCGATGACGATGCCGCCGGCACGTCGCGCCGCCTGGGCGATGCTCAGCATCTCCAGTGTGACGGCCTCATGCTCCATGGAAATGTTGCCGTCCTCATCGGCGGCCGAGCCGCGCACCAGCGCCACATCCACGGCAAAGGGGCGGTAGAACAGGTGTTCCTCGCCGCGGAAATCCACCAGTTCCACCAGATCCTCGGTGGCGCAGCGGCTCTGCCGCCCGCCGCCGAGACGCGGGTCGACGAAGCTGTGCAGACCGATGCGGGTAAGCAGGCCGGGGCGCCCCGCTGCCATCTCCCGCATCAACTGCGACAGCGAACCCTGCGGCAGCGTGTAGGCCTCGATCTTCTCGTCGATCGCCAGCTTGGCGATGCCCGGACTGTTGACAAAGGTTCCGGAAACGACGCGCTTGAGCAGTCCCTCCTGCGCCAGGTGCCCGGCACCGCGCGTCTTGCCGTCGCCAAGCCCGACCGGGTGCAGCGCGGTGATATCACGGGGCTGGCCGCTGTCGCGGAAACGGGCGCCGATGGCTTCCAGCAGCGCGTCCGGCACGGCATGGCCCCCACCCGATCCGCCGATCAGCAGTGTATCGCCGCTCCGTACCAGCCGGGCGGCCTCCGCCGCGCTCATGCGCCTCATGCCACGGTCTCCAGTTTGGCAGTTTGCGAGGGCGCCAGCACCCCCGGAAAATGGCAGGCGACGCGGCGGCCCGGCGCAACTTCGGCCAGGGGCGGTGGCGCCTCGCACTCGGCGCGAGCGGCGGGGCACCGCGCCCGAAAGGCGCAGCCCCGCGGCAGATGCAGCGTCGAGGGCGGCTCCCCGCCCAGCACGATGCGCTGCCGGCCGGGATCGGGAATCGCGCTGGTCAACGCCACCGTGTAGGGGTGCAGGGGGCGCGACAGCACATCGTCCGCCACGCCCTCCTCCACAATGCGGCCGAGATACATCACCGCCACGCGGTCGCAGAAGGCGCGCACCACGGCGAGGTCGTGCGCGATGAACAGGTAGGACAGGCCGAGCCGCTGCCGCAGGTCCAGCATCAGGTTCAGCACCTGCGCCTGCACGTTGACGTCAAGCGCCGAGACGGGCTCATCGGCGACCACGACGCTGGGTTCCAGCGCCAGGGCACGGGCAATGGAAATCCGCTGCCGCTGTCCGCCGGAGAATTCATGGGGGAAGCGGGTGGCGAAGGCGGGCTTGAGGCCGACTGTGCCGAGCAGGTCGGCTACACGCTCGGCGGCCACCTTGCGCGAAGGCACGCGGCGGTGGGCCAGCAACGGCTCGGCCAGGATGTCGCCCACCGACATGCGTGGATTCAATGATGCGTAGGGATCCTGAAACACCATCTGCAGGCGCGGGCGCAGAGGGCGGAGCTCGGCGGCACTGGCGGTGGTGATGTCGCGTCCCTCAAACAGCACCGAGCCGCCGCTGGGCTGGTGCAGCCGCGTCAGCAACCGTGCCAGGGTTGATTTACCGCAGCCGCTCTCGCCCACGATTCCGAGGCTCTCGCGCGGGTGAAGCGCCAGGTCGACGCCGTTCACCGCATGCACCGTGGCCGGGGGCGCGAACCAGGACTTGCGCGGCAGGGTGAAGTGCTTCTCCACGCCGCGGGCTTCCAGCAGCGGCGCCGCATCGAGCAGCGGGCGCTCGCTCTCGGCGGCGGCGGGCAGACTCGGGCGCGGCAGGGTCCGGCCATCGGCGGTGACCCAGCAACGGGCGCGGCGGCCCGGCGCCACCTCCATCAGCGGCGGATGCTCCTGCCCGCAGCGGGAAATGCGGAAGGGGCAGCGCGGCTCGAACCGGCAGCCGGGTGGCTGGTGCAGCGGGTCGGGCGGCGTTCCCTCGATGCTGGTCAGTCGCGCGCCGACCGGCGAATCCAGGCGGGGCACGGCATTCGTCAACGCCCAGGAATAAGGATGGCGCGGGTCGGCCAGCACGGCGGCCGTCTCGGCTTCCTCCACCACCTCGCCAGCATACATCACCGCGACGCGCCGGCACACCGTGCCGATCACGCCGAGATCGTGGCTGATGAGCAGGATCGCGGTGCCGAAATCGCGGTTCAGTCCACGCAACAGATCGAGGATTTGCGCCTGGATGGTAACGTCGAGCGCCGTGGTCGGCTCGTCGGCGATCAGCAGCGAGGGATCGTTGGCGACGCCGATCGCCATCATCACGCGCTGCCGCATGCCGCCGGAGAACTCATGCGGGAAGGAACCCGCCGCACGCTCCGGTGCCGCGACACCCATCCGGCGAAGCAGCTCGACGCCGCGCTTGCGGGCCGCGGCCGGCGGCATGCGCCCATGGGCCACGATGTGTTCGGTGACCTGGCGCAGGATCTTCAGTACGGGGTTCAGGCCGGTCATCGGGTCCTGGAACACCATGGCGGCCTGGTCACCGCGCCAGGCAGTCAGATCGCGCTGGGACATGGCCAGCACGTCGCGCCCCTGAAATCGGATGGAACCGCCTGCGATGCGCGCCGGCTCTTCCAGCAGGCGCATCAGCGTCAGGGCGGTGACGCTCTTGCCCGATCCGCTTTCGCCGACGATGCCCAGCGTTTCACCGGCACCGAGGCTGAAGGACACGCCATCGACCGCCCGCACCGGGCCGGCATCCGTCAGGAACACGGTGCGCAGGTCACGCACCTCGAGCACCGGAGTGTTGTCTGCCCCATGCGATGGCGAGGCGATGGATCCGTCCATGATCTTTTCCTCCGCGCCAGGCATCAACGGTTGCGGCCCTTGGGATCGAGCCAGTCGCGCAGTCCGTCGCCGCAGAAATTGAAGCCCACGACAACGGTCAGGATGGCAAGGCCGGGAAAGGCTGCGACCCACCATTGCTCCACCAACTCGCGTCCCTCGGCCACCATGGAGCCCCACTCGGCAGCGGGCGGGATGACGCCGAGGCCGAGAAAGGACAGGCCGGCAAAGGTGAGGATGGCGTTGCCGAGATCCAGCGTGACCAGCACCGCCAGCGGCCCCAGCGTGTTCGGCAGGATGTGCCGCGACAGGATGCGGCGCGGCTTCAGGCCAAGCACCGTTGCCGCCTCGACATACTCCTGGCTGCGCTGCACAAGGGCGAGCGCCCGCGCCAGACGGGCGAATTTCGGCCACCACACCACCAGCATGGCGAGGATGGTGTTGACCGGCCCGATGCCCAGGGCGGCGGCGATGGCGAGCGCCAGGATGATCGGCGGGAAGCACAGCACCAGGTCGGTGAGACGCATCAGCCCCTCATCCCACCAGCCTCGCGCCCAGGCGGCGACGATGCCCACCAGCGTACCCAGCGCGGCGCCCAGCAGCACCACGGTGAAGCCGGCGAAGAGCGAAAGGCGGGCGCCGTGCAGCAGGCGCGAGAACACGTCGCGCCCCAGCGTGTCGGTGCCCATCCAGTGCGCGGCGGAGGGCGGCAGCAGGCGGCTGGTCACGTCCACCGCGTCGGGCGGGTATGGCGAGATCCAGGGCGCCAGCAGGGCGACCAGGATCCAGGCTAGCACAATGGCGCCGCCGAACCAGGCAGGCCCATAGCGCCGCAGCCGGCGAGCGAAGCGGGAAGGCGCGCGGGGAAGGGCCGCGCCCTGCGTGGACACACTCACCGCCGCACCCTCGGATCCAGCACGGCGTAGGACAGATCGACCAGCAGATTCACCAGGAGGTAGGTGACCGATACAACCAGCGTGATGCCGATGATGGCCGGGAAATCCAGTGCCGCGGCCGAGCGAAAGGTGTAGCGGCCGAGACCGGGCCAGGAGAACACCGTCTCGGTCATCACCGCGCCAGCCAGGAGATTGGCGTAGGCAAGGCCGCCCAGGGTGATCACCGGAACCAGTGCGTTAGGAAAAGCGTGACGCATGACGACGCTCCATTCCCGCAGTCCCTTGGCGCGCGAAACGCGGACGTAATCCTGCTGCAAACTGTCCAGCATCGATGCGCGGGTGGTACGGGTGATGAGCCCCACGGTCGCCGCGGCAAGCACGATGGAGGGAAGCACCAGATGCGCAACCGCATCGCTGAAGGTTTCCCAGTCCTGCTGCCAAACGGTGTCGATGAGGAAGAAGCCGGTGGGGCCCTCCGGCGGGAAGGCGATTGGATCGAGGCGGCCCGGGCCGGGTGCCCATTCGAGCCCGCCATAGAAGATCGCCAGCATGATGAAGGCGAGCCAGAAGGTGGGCGCCGAGACACCGAGCAGCGACACGCCGCGCGCCACGGAGTCGACCCAGCTATCGCGCCAGACGGCCGCGGCAATGCCGAGCGGGATGCCGACCGCCAGCGACAGGATGAAAGCAACCGTCGCCAGTTCCACCGTGGCGGGCGCGTACTGGATGATGTCTTCCAGCACCGGCCGGCGGGTGGCGATGGACAGGCCAAGGTCGCCCTGGGTCAGCCCGTGCAGGAACAACCCGTAACGTTCCCAGAGCGGCAGATCGAGGCCCCATTTGGCACGCCATTCCGCAACCGTTGCCGGATCGCTGGCGGCGATATCGCCCAGCTGCGCCAGCACCGGGTCGCCCGGCACCAGATTGGCGATGAGAAAGATGACCGCAGTGGCCAGGAGCGCCATGATCGCGGCTGTTACCAGCCGCTGGGCGATGTAGCGCGACACCGTCCCCTCCTCCCCGTCTCTTTTGTCTGTTGACCGGAGTCTTGTCCCATTGGAACGTTATCATCAAGCGGTTTCTGGACGAGCGCTGCGGTTTATTGGAACGTTACAATCGAGCCAGGGCAGCTTCACGCCAGGCAGGGGAGAATGGGACGTGCAGGGTCAGATCAGGGTGGACATCACCGATGGCATCGCGGAACTCGTGCTGGATCGCGCGGCCAAGCACAACGCCGTAACGCCGGAGATGGCGCGGATGCTGGCGGAACAGGCGCGCGCGCTCGACGAGGACGATGCCGTTCGCGCGGTGCTGCTGCGTGGCGAGGGCGTGAAGGCGTTCTGCTCCGGCAGTGACCTCAACGCTCTGGCCGCTTATCCCTCCGCGTGGCATTTCCGCAACCGCATCGAGTATGCCGCCGCCGTGCGGGACATCCGCAAGCCGGTTGTGGCGGCGCTGCAGGGATGGACGCTGGGCGGCGGCGCCGAGATGGCGCTGGGCGCCGACATCAGGATTGCCGCCGACACAACCCGCATCGGGTTTCCGGAGGTTGAGCGCGGCTGGGTCGGCGGCGGAGGTGCCTCGCAGGTGCTGCCGCGCCTGATCGGGCACGCCGCCGCCACGCGCCTGCTGATGCTGGGCGGCCAGATCGATGCCGCCGAGGCGGCACGGCTCGGGCTGGTGCACGAGGTCGTGATGCCCGACGCGCTGCTCGACCGTGCTCGTGCCGCGGCCGCGCGGCTGGCGTCGTTCAGCCCAGTGGCGGTGCAGTCGGTCAAGGCCGCCCTGCGTGCAGCCATGGAGGCGCCGCTCGCGGCCGGGCTGCGCTACGAGAACGAGATGAACGTGCTGTGCTTCAGCGCCGGTGACCATCTGGAGGGCATCCGCGCCTTCAATGAGAAGCGCTCGGCGGAGTTCACCCGATGAAGGTATTTCTGTCTCACACCGACGAGCAGTTCGCCGGATACTACGGCGATCGCGCACTGGCTGCCCTTGCCGGGACTGCCGAAGTGGCGCGAAACCGCAGCGGCCGCGTGCTTCAGGGCGAGGAGCTGGCACGCGCGGCGGCCGGATGCCACGCCATCATCGCCCACCGCGCCACGCCCGGCGACGCCGCGACCTTTGCCGCGGCACCGGATCTGGTGGCGTTTCTGCGCTGCGCTGTCGATATCAGCACGATCGATGTGCCGGCCGCATCGGCGCAGGGCATCCTGGTGACGAGGGCAACGCCGGGCTTCACCGACGCGGTGGCGGAGCTCGGCCTCGGCATGATGATCGACCTCGGGCGCGGCATCACCGACGCGGCCGCCGGCTTCCGTTCCGGCAGCGTGCCGGCGGCGCGGATGGGCCGTCAGCTTCGCGGCGCGACGCTGGGTCTGATCGGGTATGGCCGCATCGCGCGTCGCCTGGGTGAGCTGGCGGAAGCGGCGGGCATGGCGGTGCGCGCGCATGATCCCGCCCTGGGCGAAGCCGGCGCCACGCTGGACGAGGTACTGATCGGCAGCGATTTCGTCGTCTGCCTCGCGGCCGCGACGCCGGAGACGGATCGGCTGATGAATGCGGATCGTTTCGCGCGGATGAGGCACGGCGCCTTCTTCATCAACCTGTCGCGCGGGCAACTGGTCGATGAGGCCGCACTGGAAGCGGCGCTGGAGTCAGGGCATCTCGCCGGAGCGGCGCTGGATGTGGGAATGGCACCGGACCAGATGCCGCCCGGGCGGCTGGCGGCACGGCACGACGTCATCGCGACACCCCATGTCGGGGGATTGACGCCCGAGGCCACCGAGCATCAAGCGATGGACACGGTGCGTCAGATCGAGGCGCTGGCGGCGGGGCGGATGCCGGAGGGCGCGGCGAATGCAGAGGCGGCGCACCGGCTGCGCCGCCTCCTTGGACAGGCGGGGCCGGCGGGCTAGGCCAGCTTCACCCCGCCCATGTTGAGCTGCCAGCCCGCCGCCGTGAGGGGGAAGGCGCCCAGCGTCTTGCGGACGCCGATCTGGTAGGTGGGCTGGAACAGGATGAAATGGTTGGCCTGATCGACAACGCCTTTCTGCCACTCGATCCAAAGGCTGGCCGCCTCATCCTGGCTCTGCGCTTCCGAGGCGCGCTTCACCAGCGCCGTCATCTCCGGCGGCACGTTCCACCCCACGCGCCGCGCCACGCGCTCCACCACGGCGGAGGCCCACAGGTCGTTGGACACGGCAGGCGGGTTCCAGAAGGTCAGCACGCCACCCTGCATCTTGCCGGTGGTGTAGACCGTGCGCAGGTTGACCTGATCCATCGGGTTCAGCCGCACGCGGATGCCGATGCGCGCCAGGTCCGACTGGATCTTCTGCGCCAGAACCTGGTAGGACACGCCGGCCACGGCGGCGTTGCCGTAGGCGATCTCCATCTCGAAGCCATCGGCCAGCCCGGCGGATTGGAGCAGCTGGCGCGCCTTGTCCAGATCCTGGCGGAAGCCGACCTGCTTCGCGACCTCGGCCGTGCTGCCGGTGACGCCAATCGGCAGGAAGTGCGCTGGTCGAACGCCGGCTCCGCCCACCAGGCTGTTCAGGATGCCGTCATAGTCGATGGCGTGGCCAATAGCGTGCCGCGCTTCCTTCTTCGCCAGCGCCGGATTGGCCCCTGGATTTTCGGTGACGGCCATGTAGACGAAGTCGAGGCTCGGCAGCTTGTCGATCCTGACATTCGCCTCGCTGGCCAAACCCTGGACGTGCTCGGGGATCAGGTTGAAGGCGGCATGCACGTCGCCGCGGCGCAGCGCCAGGAGCTGCGCCGCGCTATCCGACAGGTGGCGGATGATGACGCGCTCGAAATCCGACGGGCCGCGCCAGGAATGCGGGTTGCGCTGGAGCGCGATCTGCGAGTTCCGCTCCCAGCGTACCAGGCGGTAGGGGCCGGTGCCGGCGCTGTTTCCGTTCAGCCAGTCGGTGGCCTTGTCCTTCTCGCGCGCCTCCGGCCCGGGCACGGCCCCGTTCTGCATCAGTACGGCGCGCTCCATGATGGCGCAGGCCGGGTTGCAGAGGATGGGCAGGATCGGGGCGTTCGGCGCGTTCATGATCAGGTCCACCGTGCGGGCGTCGACCACCTCCGCACGCTCGACCGACTTGATGTAGACCTGCGTCTGCTCCCGCATGCCGATCAGGCGGTCGAAGCTGAACTTCACGTCCTCCGCCGTCATGGTCGCGCCGCTGGAAAACTTAACGCCTTCCCGCAGGGTGAAGCGCCAGCCATCGCCACCCGGCCTGCGCTCCCATTTCGTGGCCAGACAAGGCTTGGGGTTGATGTAGTCGCCGGGCTCGAAGGTGACGAGCGTGTCGTAGCAGGCGGCCAGAGTCATGGGCGGCGTGTACTGCGCCTGCCGCACGGGGTCGAAGGTGACGCTGTCGCTGGTGTCGAGACCGATCACCAGGGTCTCCCGCCTGCCCTGCGCCCTCGCTG
Organism: Teichococcus globiformis; assembly: GCF_042646265.1. Taxonomy (NCBI): domain Bacteria; kingdom Pseudomonadati; phylum Pseudomonadota; class Alphaproteobacteria; order Acetobacterales; family Roseomonadaceae; genus Roseomonas; species Teichococcus globiformis. Next base: position 148,048 of record NZ_JBHRTN010000003.1, on the reverse strand, counting down.
TGTGCGACAAGAACGGCAGGCTGGCCGCGCCGCCGGCCAGCAGGCGCGCGAGATCGCGCCGCGTGGTGTTGATGATTGCCATGGACTTTTCCTCCCTTGCGGCTGAAGCTAGCAGCAAGATCGGAACGTTCCAATAAATCCTTGGACAACTCCGGCGCAAGGCTCTGCGAGGGGAAGATGAGCATGGACAGCCCTGTCGGTGTCGGCCTGATCGGTCTCGGCATGGCGGCGGCGCCGCACCTGCTGGCGCTGCGCGATCTGGAGCGGGAGGGACGCGTCAGCCTGCTCGGAGGCCATTCACCCTCGGCAGAGCGGCGAGACACCTTCCGCCGCCGATGGGATGCTCCGGTGTTTGCGACGCAGCAAGAGCTGTTGCGCCAGCCCGGGCTGGGGCTGGTGCTCATTCTGACCCCGCCCGGCACGCACGGCGCCATCGCCACCGATGTCGCCGCCGCCGGACATGCCATGATCGTGGAGAAGCCGCTGGAGCGCGACGTGGCTGCGGGCGAGGCGCTGGTTGCGCTTGCCGAGCGGCACGGCATCGCCTGCGGCGTCTGCCTCCAGCATCGCTTCCGGCCCGGTGCCCTGAGGTTGCGCGAGGCGATCTTGGCGGGCGAGCTAGGCCGGCTGCTGAGCGCCAGTGCTTCCGTGCGGTGGTGGCGGGATGCGGCATACTTCGCCGAGCCAGGCCGTGGCACCATGGCGCGCGATGGAGGCGGCGTGCTGCTGACCCAGGCCATCCACACCATCGACCTGCTGCTGCATCTCGCCGGTCCTTGCCGGAACGTGGCCGGCTTCGCCGAAACCTCGCCGCTGCGCGCCATTGACACCGAGGATATCGTGGGAGCCGCTCTTCGCTTCGAGAACGGTGCCATCGGCGTGCTGGACGCGACCACCGTGGCAAAGCCCGGCTACCCGGAACGCATCGAGATTGCCGGCACGGAAGGGTCAGCCGTTTTGGAGGGCAGTCACCTGACGCTGCACGGACTGAACGGTGTCGAGCGGATCGGCCTTTCCCCTGCCGGCGGCGGCGCCGATCCCATGGCCTTCGACCACGGTCCACACCGCACCCTGATCGCCGACATGCTGGACGCGATGGCGGCTGGGCGCAGACCGATCAGCGATGCGCGCACGGCGCTGCCGGCCCAGCGCCTGATCGAGGATCTGCTGCGGCATACAAAGGAACGCACATGACCGGCATCACCGGCGCCACACGCCTTTTCGGAATTCTTGGCGATCCGGTGGCGCCACTGCGCTCCCCGGCACTGTTCAACGCCGCTTTCGCCAGGCTTGGCCGCGACGCGGCCTTCATCCCCATCCAGCTGCCGGTGGGCACCTTGCCCGCGGCCTGGGAAGGACTGCGGCGCATCGGCAACCTGGACGGACTGGTGATCACCATGCCCCATAAGGAGGCGGTGGTTCCCCTGCTGGACGCTCTTGGCCCTACCGCCCGCCTGACGCGCAGCGTCAACACGGTGCGCCGCATCGGCGATGGTGCCTGGGAAGGCGAGATGTTTGATGGCGAGGGCTTCCGCGACGGGCTGGAACGCACGGGGCATGCACCGCGCGGTGCGCGCATCCTTCAGGTGGGCTGCGGGGCAGCGGGCCGCGCCATCGCTCTTGCCCTGGCGCGTGCCGGCACCGCGCATCTTTCCCTGGTGGATTCCGATGCGGGCCGGGTGGAGCGCCTGAGGGCACAGCTGGCGGAAAGCTATCCGGCGCTTTCCACCAGCGCGGGCATAGCGGAGTTGGCGGGCCATGACATCATCATCAACGCCACTCCCATGGGCCTTTCGCCGGGTGATCCGCTGCCGCTGGACATCCGGCAGCTGCGGCAGGATCAGGTGGTAGCTGATGTGATTCCGAACCCCGAGGTGACACCGCTGGTTGCCGCCGCACGCGAGCGGGGCTGCCCCACGGTGACAGGCCGCGCCATGCATGAAGGGCAGGCACGGCTCGCCGCGGCCTGGCTCGGCATCGAGGGTTGGGAAGCCTAGCCCCCGGCCGACACGGCGACCCGGCGATGGATCATCATGTCGTTCTCGCCCTGCTGCACCGTGTCGCCGCGCTGTGATCGCAGATCGAAATCCAGCGTGACGATGCCGCGATCGGCATGGCGCGTGGGGCGCAGGGCGGTGATGCGGATGCGCGCCTGCAGGCGGTCGCCGACAAAGATCGGGCCGCTGAAGCGCCAGCGCCAGCCGAGAGAAACAATGGCGGCGAGCTGGGTCTGCGCCCGGTTCTTCAATCCGTCGGCCAGAGCAAGCCCGAGGATGCCGTGCGCCACCCGGCCCGGATATCCGAGGCGGCGTGCATACTCGTCATCCGTATGGATCTCGTAGAAATCCCCGGACAATCCGGCAAAGGCGAAAAGATGCGCCTCCGTCACCTGGATGCCGCCGGTTTCCCACTCCATCCCGACGGCAACGTCATCGTAGTGCAGCCTGCGGTCTTCCATGCCTTGTATCTCCCTGGTGCTGAGTTCACAGGCGGCCGACATGCAGTCCGCCATCGATGTGCAGCGCGTCGCCAGTGGTGAAGCACAGTTCCCCGGCCGCCAGCAGGGCGATGGCGCGGCCGATATCCTCCGCCTCGCCCCAGCGCCGGATAGGGGACAAGCCTTCGGCAATGCGTCGCGTGTAAGCTTCGGCCACCGGCGCGGTGAGGTCGGTGCGGATCACGCCCGGACGGATCTCATGCACGCCGATGCCAGCCTCGGCCAGGCGCAAGGCCAGGACCTTGACCATCATCGACACCGCTGCCTTGGAGGCACAGTATTCGGCACGATCCGGCGAGGCGAGTGCGGCATTGGCGGACGACACGAAGATAATGCTCCGCGGCGTAGTGCCCTGCTGCGCCTGAAGCATATGGCGGGCGAAGCACTGGGTCAGGAAGAAGCTGCCACGTGCATTGATGCCGAAGGCGCGGTCCCACGATTCCGGCGAAACCTCCAGCAGGTCGCCGCGCCGCATGGCGCCGACACCGGCATTGTTGACAAGGCAAGCTATCTCGCCCAGTCCGAAGGCGTGTCGAGCAAAGGCTTCGTGATCCTCAATCCGGGCGATGTCGAGCAAGTGGAAATGGAAGTGGCCGCCGGCGGCGCGCACGGCCTCGGCGGTTTCCCGCACCCCCTCCTCCGCGATGTCGGCGGCGAGCACGTCGAAGCCACGGCCTGCCAGCGCCACGCAGGCGGCGCGGCCGATGCCGCGGCGGCCGCCCGTCACCACGGCCAATGGACGCTGCGGGCTCATGCCAGCAGGCTCCGGGCGACGATCATGCGCTGGATCTGGTTGGTGCCTTCATAGATCTGCGTGATCTTGGCGTCGCGGTAGAGCCGCTCCACCCGGACCCCACGGATGTAGCCCGAGCCGCCATGGATCTGCACCGCATCGGCGGTGCGCGCCACCGCGGCATCGGAAGCGAAGCTCTTCGCCATGCTGGCCTCCACTGTCGCACGCTCGCCGGCATCGAGGCGCTGCGCCGCGTGATGCACCATCAGCCGCGCGGCGTGCGCGTCCCTGGCCATGTCGGCGATCATCCACTGCACGGCCTGGAACTCCGCAATGGCCTGCCCAAACTGCTTGCGCTGCTTGGCGTAATCGATGCTGTCCTCGAGTGCCGCCTGCAGGATGCCGAGGGCGAGGGCGGCGATGCCGATGCGCCCCTTGTCCAGCACGGACATCATCATGTGGAAGCCGCGACCTTCCTGCCCCAGCAGGGCCTCGGCAGGCAGCGCAACATCCTCGAAGCGCAGGCCGCCAACGGGGGAAGCGCGCTGGCCCATCTTGTGCTCCTTGCGGTCACGCGTCACGCCAGGCGCTTCGAGGTCGACCAGGAAGATCGACATGCCGCGATGCCCGGCCGCCGGATCGGTGCGGGCCAGCACGGCGGCGAAATCGGCCACGGGCGCGTTGTGGATCCAGAGCTTGGCTCCGTTGAGCACCCAGCCTTCGCCCCGCCGGCGGGCCTGGCTGCGCAACCCCGCGAGATCGGAGCCCGCCTCCGCCTCGGTCAGAGCATAGGCGCAGCGCCGCTCCGCACGCAGAAGGGGACGAAGGTAGTGTTCCTGCTGATCCTGAGTGCCGTGCTGGGTCAGCAGCGTACCGAGCAGTTCCACCAATCCGACTTGGTCGGCCACCGAGGCATAGCCGCGCGACAACTCCTCCATCACCAGCGCGTAGGCCAGCGCGTCGGCGCCGGCACCTCCCAGCACCTCCGGGACGCTGATGCCGAAGAGGCCGGCTTCCGCCAGACGGCGGTAAAGATCGGCGGGATAGCGCTCTGTTTCATCGAGTTCAGCGGCCAGTGGCGCGATCTCGTGCTCGGCGAAACGCCGGGCCGCGTCGCGCAGGGCCGTGTGCCAGTCGCTCGCGGCGAAGGGCATGGCTGTATCGGGCACCGGACTTCCTTCCCTGTTGATTGGTTCTTGTGCAGTCCAGAAGGCAAGACTAGCCGGAGGAGCATCCTCCTCCGTTCAGTTTCGCACCGCAGGACTCGCGGACGACCAGCTGCGCACGAATGGTTTCGCGGGGCGGCGGAGCGTCCGGATCAGCGATGCGCGCCAGCAGAACCCTTGCCGCCGCCTGTCCCATCTGGCGCGGCGAGGTGCTGATGGTGGTCAGGCGCGGATGCCACAGCGCGGCCTCACGGATGTCGTCGAAGCCAGTGACGGCGATGTCGCGGCCCGGAACACGGCCGGCGCGCGAAAGGCCCAGCATGGCACCGAAGGCCACGGAATCGTTGAAGCAGACCAGGGCGGTCGGACCGTCATGCGGCAGGTCCTGCGCCAGCGCCGCGGCTTCGCCGATGTCGGTGCGGCAGGCCAGTTGCACCGGCTCCAACCCGGCCCGCGCCATGCTGCGCGCATAGCCTTCCCACCGCCCAGCGGTGACAGAGTTCTTGGCAGCACCGCCAAGGAAGGCGATGCGCCGGTGGCCAAGGCCAAGCAGATGTTCCGTGGCCAGCCGCGTTCCACCACGGTTGTCGGGGCCGGTATGGGCGCCGCGCCGGAAGCCGCGCACCACCGTCGCATGCGGCAGGCCCCAGCGCTCCAGATCGTCCAGCAACGTGGGTGGGGTGCCGGAGGCGGGCATCATCAACACACCATCCACCGGTTGCTCGCGGAACCGTTCCAGCATTCGCCGCTGGCGTGTCACGGATTCCCCGGTGTTGGCCAGCATGGTGGCGAAGCCCGCCTCTTCCAGCGCCGCCTCCACCCCCGCGGTCAGCTCCGCGTAGAAAGGGTTGGTGATTTCGCAGACCAGCAGGCCGACCGTATGCGATCGGCCCGAGCGCATCATCGCGGCTGAGCGGTCATACACATAGCCGAGCCGCGCCGCGGCGTCGCGCACCGCCCGCCGCGTTTCCTCGCGCAGCTGGTTGTCGTTGCGCAGCGCAAGGGCGGCGGTGGACAGAGCCACACCCGCCTCGCGGGCAACATCCTTGATGCGTACTCTCTGCATGATCCGCAACCAGCCTCGACGAAAGAATGGAACGTTCCAATCACAGTGTCAATGACGCGTGTCCGGCACTGCTTGACACCTGTTGCCTTCGGCCGCGTTTCAGGAGTGAAAGCATTTGAGAGGAGAGACCGCCATGGCCGCAGCACCACCCATCCTTGCCTCGATCCTGGGGATCGGCCTACTGACTGGCTGTGCTTCCGAGGGCAGCGGGTTCGACCGCCGCATGGCGACCTATGTCGGCGAGCCTGAGATCACGCTGGTCAACAGCCTCGGCGTGCCGAACCGTGTCTACGAGGGTGAGGGCCGGCGCTATCTGCAGTATGACTTCACAGGGCTGGCCGCGCCGGTTTCCTCAGGCCCCAGCTTCGGTCTTGGCGTGGGCGGCGGCAATTTCGGCTATGGCAGCGGGATAGGCGTCGGCACAGGGATCGGCTTTGGCTTTGGTGGTGGAGCCTCGGAGCCCATGCCCTGCCAGGTGACGTTTGAGATGCGCGAAGGTCGCGTTCTAGATTTCGAGCGGCGGGGCGGAGGTTGCCGGTAGGCGGATCCGGCTGAAATCCGCATCTCCGCCCCGAGGCTGAGCCTCTCGGGGCTGTGCTGGCACGGAGGCCGATCCGCGGCCCTGGGCGACGATCCCGAGGCAGCCCCACGAAAAGGACGGGAGCACGATCGGTCGCCGCGCTGGGCATGCACCACTGACGCCGCATGGCGCGACTGTGGCATCAGCCGCCGAAGCGTTCAGCCCAGCGCTGTTGCTCCCCGAGCCCGACCACTGCAGAAAATTCCGCATAGCTCGCCATGGCGCCGGCCCGGCCGCGCGGTGTTCCGGCACGCTTCAGCTCGGCCAATGTTTCGCCAACAGCCCGGACCATTGTGAACAGCGTGCTGACGGCGTAGAAGACGACACTGAAGCCCATCTGCTGCAGCTCTGCCGCCGTCAGGCGCACCGTCTCGGTGCCGTCCACCACGGTCATCACCTTGGGACCTTGAATGGCGCGCGCGATCGCCTCGACTTCCGTGATCGTCTTGATGCCATCGACGAAAACCAGGTCGATGCCGGTATCCTGGTAGCGCCGGGCGCGCTCCAGCGCCTCGTCAATGCCGGCAGCCGGCAAGGCATCGGTGCGGCCGATGATAAGCATCTCGTCGGTGCCCCGTGCAGCCACGGCCGCCTCCAGGCGCTGCGCGCCTTCCGCCGGCTCCATCAGCCGGATCCCGGCAAGCTGCCCGCAACGCTTTGGCGCCACCTGATCCTCCAGGTGCAGGGCCGCGACGCCGGCCTGGAGGTATTCGCGCACAGTGCGGTGGATGTTGAGCACACCGCCATAGCCGGTATCGGCATCCGCGATCACCGGGATGGCGACGGCACGGGTCATGTTGCGGGCATGGTCGGCCATCTCCCCCTGGGTCAGCAATCCCAGATCCGGCATGCCGAGGCGCATCGCCGTGGCGCCCAGCCCAGTCATGTAGAGGGCAGGAAAACCCGCCTGCTCGATCATGCGGGCGGTCAGCGGATCGGGCGCGCCGGGCGCCATCACAATGCCTTCGGCCATTGCGGCGCGCAGCCGCGCCGCCGGGTTCATGCGGTTCATCCTCGTTCCCTCCTCCGCGGCCCTGCCGGCCGCCCTGCCGGCAGCATAGGCGGTGACCGAGGGTCAGGGCCACCGGCCGCGCTCAGGCGGCGCGTGGCCTGGTGCGCAGCCCCGGCCGCAAGTTGCGGAAGGGCAGCGAGGATGGATCGGCCAGCACCGGACCGGGCGCCGCCACCACCAGAACGGCTTCTGCGATCGGCTGGAAATCGGCGCGGAAATGCACGCTGCTCTTCAGGGCGAGGATCTTCTCCGCCGCCGGCTCGATACCGATGTGGCGGAACAGCGCCTGGTCGTGCGCCTGCATCTTGCGCGAAACGATGATGACCCTGACCGTTCCGATCGCCACCAGCGCGGTGGGGCCGAGATCGGCCGGGTTGCCCGCGTTCATCGGCCCACCACAGGTGAATCGGCCATCAGTCAGCCGCAGCACCTCCACCTCGGCTTCCAGCGGCACGCCGTCGGACTTGCCGCCGAGCTTGAGGGTCAGCCGTGCACCCTTCCCCGCCGCATGGCAAGCGGCCGCGCTGTCCGCATCGTTGATCAGCCCCAGCACGGCGGGCGCGCCCTGGCGCACCAGCTCGGCCAGCAATCCGGTTGTGTCGCCGTGGCCACCGCCGCCGGGGTTGTCCTGCGTATCAGCCAGCAGGATCGGCTTCGTGGCCGTGGCGGAGAGGCGGACTGCCTCGGCCACACCCTCGGCGGCGGGGATAGCGCCGCCAGCAAAAAGCGGCTCACGCTCGTCCAGCATCGCCGCGAAGGTGTCGGCGGCGGCATCGGCGCTGCCCTGATCGTCGGCATAGGCGGCCCAGCCCATCCCGCAATCCGCGAAATCGGCGTACGGAAAACCGAAGCAGAAGGCCATCTCGTGCAGGCCCGGCCGCCCTTCCAGCTCGGCCCGCACGACGTACACGCCGGCCATGGGCTCAACCATGGTGCATTGCGAGGACAACGGCGTCCAGTAATCGGCCTGGCGGAAGGCCTTGGCGAAAGGGCGCCGCAGTTCGATGCGCCGCGCCAGCAGCGCCATGGCCCGCGCTCCGGCCGCCTTCATGTCCACATGCGGATAGGTGCGGTAGGGCGAGAGCGCGTCGGTCAGCCGCACCATCTGCTCGGTCAGGTTGCAGTGGGGATCGAGGCTGGCGGTCAGCGGCACATCCGGGCCCAGCACTGCGCGCATGCGGCGCAGCAGCTCGCCCTCGCCATCCGGGAAGCCCTCCACCACCATGGCGCCGTGCAGGTCCAGGTAAACGCCGTCCAGCGGTGCCTGATCCAGCGCAGCGACCAGGTCGGCGACCATGCAGGCGCTGATGCGCTCGAAGGCTTGGGGCGTTACCGGGCCTGCCGGGTTGGCGAAGCACCATGGCAGGGCAACGACCTCGAAGCCGCGCGACTCGGCCTCGGCCAGCGCCCCGGCGAAGCCCGCCGATGTGGGGCGCAGGGCCTCGATGGTGCCGGGCCCGCGCTGGAAGGGCGGCAGGCCGCCAGGGTGGCGGAACTCGGCCCAACCGGTCGGACGAGGCGCAAAGGAATGGCTTTCGTGCAGAAAGCCGCCCATGGCGATGCGCCGGGGCCGCGCGGGCTCCTCGCTAGCCATCCCGCCGATTCCCTGTTCGCCCTGAGCCATGCCTGCCAAGTTCCATCTCCTGCCTGTCTGGTACCGGCGCATCCGCGGCACCGGCGGCGAAACTGTGGCCCCGCCGCCCGGGACGGGCAAGGCGAAGCCGCTCACCAGGAGTTATCGTGCAAAAGCGCGGCAGCGGTTTACGATTTCGGCTGTATTTTCAAGCGGGAGTATCTTGGTGGCGGTTTTCAACGATCCGGATTTTCCCAATCAATGGCCGCTGCGAACCGCCAAGCTGACTGGTCTGTACGATGAATATTCCGGCCAGGGCGTGCGGATCGGCCAGATCGACACCCGCCGCTGGCCGGAGGAGCCCGAGCTGACAGGCCAGCTGGACCTCGCCGCAGGGGTGACCGCCAGCGGCACATCCCCCATCACCGACCTGCATGGCCAACAGGTGGCTGAGCTGCTGGTGGGGCGCGCCAATAACGGCATCGATGGCATAGGCGCGGCCTTCGGTGCGACGCTGGTCGCCTACACCTTCGACATGCCGGGCAACCGGACGGTAGCGCAGGAAACCGAGTTGCTCGCGCTGCAGGCGCAAGTGGATGTCTCGCATAATTCCTGGGGCCGCTCCGGCTACCTTTTCCAGGATAATTTTGCACAGCCCGCCTATGCCGGCGCGGCAGCCGCCATTGCCCGTGCTGCGACGGAGGGACGCGGCGGGCTGGGCACAGTGTTCGTGCGCTCGGCGGGCAATGCGGCGCAGCAGGGCGACGACGTCAACACCCACAGCTACGCGAATGACCGGCACACCATCACGGTGGGTGCAGCCTTCGAGAATGGCGTCGTGGCGCCGATGTCTAATCCGGGCGCCGCCTTGCTCATCGTGGCACCGGGCACCGCAACCTCCTGGTCCGCGCCCATCGCCACCGGCGCCGTCGCCCTGATGCTGGAGGCCAACCCCGGCCTGGGCTACCGCGACGTGCAAACCATTCTGGCGCTGTCGGCCCGTATGACGGACACGAATGCCGGCTGGTTCACCAATGCGGCCGACGACTGGAATGGTGGCGGGCTGCACGCTTCGCGCCGTTCGGGCTTCGGCATGATCGACGCGCATGCGGCGGTGCGGCTGGCCGAGAGCTGGGATGTGACCTCCACGGCCGCCAACCTTCTGCAGACCAGCGCCGGCAACAACAGCGGCGCAGTGCTCGCCGACAACGCACGGGTGGAGCAATCCGTCACCATCGGCTCAGCCATCGCCGTGGAACGTGCCGAGCTGAGCATCGACCTGCGGCACGAACGCATCGGCGACCTGCGCATCACCTTGATCTCCCCTTCCGGCACGGAAAGCCTGCTGCTCGACCGGCCTGGGCTCGGCAACTACGATCCCGCCAGCGGGTCACTCGTCTTCACCTTGGGCAGCACCCAGTTCCTGGGCGAGGCCGCGCAGGGTGAGTGGCGGGTGCGGGTCGAGGATCTGGCAGCAGGCAACACAGGTAACCTGGCGGGATGGTCGCTGACCGTGCTGGGCGCCGCGGCGTCGAACAACACACGGCACGTCTTCACCGATGAGTTCGCCACGCTCGCCGCCGACCCGGCGCGCCGCGTGCTGCAGGATACGAGCGGGGAGGACACCATCAACGGCGCGGCGCTGACCGGCGCGGCCCGCATCGACCTGTCGGGCGCTGAGCCCAGCCGCATCGCGGGGCAAACACTCTCCCTGGGCGCGAACACCGTCATCGAGCATGCTGTCGGCGGCGACGGGGATGACTGGATCACCGGCAACGACCATTCCAACCGCCTGAACGGCGGACGCGGCCATGACCGGCTGGAAGGCGGCGGAGGCAACGACCTCCTGGACCCCGGGCCGGGCCGCAACATCGTGGATGGCGGCACAGGGCATGACACCGTGTTGCTGTCGCTGCGCGCCGCGGACCACGTATCGGTTCGCCACGGGGATTCGATGACCTTGTGGAGCACCCTGGGCTCCAACACGCTGCAACAGGTGGAGCAGATCAACTTCGCCGACGGCGCCGTGTTCCTGGGCTCGGGTGGGCCACTCTTCGATCCTGTGTTCTATGCGGCGCGCTACCCCTGGGCGATGGCGCAGGGTGCGGACATGCTGGTGCACTTCAATGCGTCCGGCTGGCGCCAGGGCCATGATCCGAACGCGCTGCTGGACGTTGATGCTTATCTGGCGCGCCATCCCGACGTGGCGGCGGCCGGGCTCAATCCACTGGTGCATTATGCGGAATGGGGCTGGCGCGAGGGCCGCGACCCTTCCGCCGGCTTTGACATCGAGGCTTATCTCGCCCGCAATCCGGATGTGGCGGCGGCAGGGCTCGATCCGCTGGTGCATTACCTGACCTACGGGCAAGCCGAGGGTCGCGGCATCGCGCCGGCCATTGGCGCCGCTGCAGCGGATGCGTTTGACGCCGGATACTACCTGCTGGCCAATTCCGACGTGGCGCGGGCCGGCCTCGACGCGCGCGAACATTGGAACGCCTGGGGCCGCGCCGAGCAGCGCGACCCGAACGGCTATTTCGACACCTCCTTCTACTTGGCGCGCAACCCGGATGTGGCGGCAGCAGGACTCGATCCGTTGGCGCACTACAATGAATGGGGGTGGCGCGAAGGGCGGGCGGCGAGCACTGATTTCAACACGGCCGCCTATCTCGCCGCCAATCCCGACGTCGCCGCCGCCGGCCTCAATCCCTTGCAGCATTTCCTGCAGCATGGCGCCACGGAAGGCCGCCTGAACGAGGTGTTCGCCGTCTAGGCGTCAGGCAGGCACCGCGCGGCCAGCCGTGGCCAGCACGGCATCGGCCAGCACCACCAGCCCGGCCTCAGCCCATTCAGGGGTGATGCTTTCGGCCTCGTTGTGGCTGATGCCGCCCTCGCAGGGGCAGAAGATCATGGCCGTCGGCACTTCCCGCGCAACATAGACAGCATCGTGGCCGATGCCGGTGGGCATGATCTTATAGGGCAGGTTGCGTCCCTCGGCGGCACGCTTCAGGGCCGCCACAAGATCCTCGCTGAACGGCGTCAGTGGCGAGTACCAGAAATCCTTGACGTCGATGCTGACACCGCGCTCGGCCTCGATCTCCTTCGCGCGATCCTTCACGCGCTTCACCATGCCGTCCAACGCCTCCGGATCGCCATGGCGGAAGTCGACGCTGAACCAGATCCGCGAAGGCACGACGTTGCGGCTGTCGGGCTGCACGGTCAGCCGGCCTACCGTGCCGCGGCCCTCGCCCGCGGCCAGCGCCGCCGTCTCGACCTCCTGCACCAGATAGGTTGCAGCCATCATGGCGTCGCGGCGAGGCCCCATTGCCGAGCCGCCATGCGCCTCCTCGCCGGCCACCGTGACCTCCAGCCAGAACTGCGCCAGGCCACGATCGACGATGCCGATGGGCAGGCCCTCCTTCTCCAGGATCGGACCCTGCTCGATATGCAGCTCGAAATAGGCGGCGAGCTTGCGCAGCTCCGCCGGATCGGCCTCGCCCCGCCAGCCGATGCGGCGCAGTTCGTCACCGAAGGTCAGGCCTTCGGGGTCCTGCTTGGCGAGCACCTCCTCCTCGGTAAAGATGCCCATGGCGGCACCGCTGCCCATCATCGGCGGGGAGAAGCGGGCACCCTCCTCGTTGGTCCAGTTCACCAGCACCACCGGCGCCTCCGTCTCGGTGCCGGATTCGTGCAGGGCGCGCAGCACCTCCAGCCCGGCCAGGACGCCCAGCACGCCATCGAACCGGCCACCTGTCGGTTGAGTGTCGAGGTGGCTGCCCATGGCGACGGGCGCGCGGGAAGGATCGCGCCCTTCCCGCCGCAGCACCATGTTGCCGACGCGGTCGACGCTGACGGTGCAGCCAAGCGCCTCGCCCCAGGAGCGGAGCAGGCCACGGGCCCGTGCATCGCCATCCGTCAGAGTTTGGCGGTTGTTGCCGCCCTTGGCCGTGGCGTCGATCTTCGCCATCTCCATCAGGCTGTCCCAGAGGCGGGCGCCGGAAACCGGGAGATTGCTGCTCATGCTCATGCCTTCTCAACTCCGCACCATTCCGCCATCGTCAGCGCAATGGCGCGCGTTGTCGCGTGGAAGCTGTTCAGGCTGACGCTTTCATCGATGCCGTGAATCGCATCAGCCTCCGGTCCAAAACAGGCAACCGGAACATTCTGGTAGAGGTTGAAGAAGCGGCCATCGGTCAGACCCGCCGCCTTGTAGTCGCGCAGTTCACGGCCGGCTGTGTCGGCGAAGTTGCGGCGCGTCAGGCGCACGATTTCCGCCTCCTGGTCGAACACGCAAGGATCGGCCATGAAGCCGCTGAACTCCAACTCGATCCTGGCGCCGCGCAGCGCGTCCTCGGAACGGGCGCGCTCCACCAGCCGCTCGATATCCGCCTTCACCTGGCGCGCGGTGTTGCCCATCATGACGCCGACCCGCAGGCCAATGCGCGCGCGGGTAGGAACCGAGCTGTTCCATTCGCCGCCCTGCACGGTGCCGAAGTTGACGTTCACCGGATGGTTCTCGCCGAAGAAGCTGGGATGGATGTTCTCCGCCCGGTTCATCTCCGCCTCATACTCCTTGAACAGGCGCGAGATGTGGTAGGCGGCCTCAATGGCGTTGATGCCGGCCTGCATCTCGCGCACATGGGTTGGCCGGCCGGTAACGGTCACCCACGCCCAGACCACGCCGACCTCCACCGTGTAGATGGCATCGAAGCCAGGCCCCGGTTCGGGGATGATGGCGGCGTCGCAGCGCGGCAGGGCCAGCATGCAGGCCAGGGCGCCGTTGCCGGTGCATTCCTCCTCGATCACCGAGTGGAACTGCACCTCGGCGGCGGGCTGCAGCCCGGCCATCTGCAGGGCACGGAACGCCATGACGTTGGCGATGTCGCCCGCCTTCATGTCGCCGGCACCGCGTCCATACATGCGGCCGTCGCGGATTGCCGGCTCGTAGGGCGGCGTCACCCAGAGATCGGCGGCGCCTTCCGGCACGACATCCACGTGTCCCTGCAGCACCAGGCTGCGCCCGGCCCTGGCACGCGGCTGGTGCACCGCCACCACATTGTCCCGCCCTTCATAGGAGACCAGCGGCGGGGAGAAGCCGGGATGCGCCGCGAGCTGGTCGGGTACGGTGGCTACTCGACGCGGTGCGAGACCCAGCGCGGCGTAGTTGCGCGCCATCTCGTCCAGTGCCGAGGCCTCGTTGCCCAAGGTGGACGGGCAACGGACCAGGCGCTCCAGCGCGGCGATCGCCTCTGCTTCCAGCGCGACGGTGGCATCGAGAATGGCGCGGCGCGCGCCGGGATCGAGCTGGGGCATGGGGCGACCTCCTGCGAATCAAGGCGGGCATGATGCAGGAAGCGGCGGGGATTGCTACCCACCCGGTCGGAGGCGGGAGGGTTGCTGCCCGGCTGCAGAAGGCTGCAGGCTCCGAAAATCTGCCTGGAACGTGCTGGCACGATGGATCTCGGCTGCAGGGGATGGCATCCCTTGCAGCGTCGCAGAACCCCTTCGGGGGATTGTCAGCGGATGGGCGGCGCGTAGTTCAGCCCGCCTTCGGTGTAGAGGGCGTTGCGGCCACGCGGCAGGCCCATGGGTGCGACATGCCGGTCCCACACCTCGCGCAAATTGCCAACCTGCCGGATCACCTGCACCGCCCAGTCGCGCTTCAGCCCCAACATGGCGCCGAAATCGTCGGTGGTGCCGAGCAGCCGCTGCACATCCGGCTGGGTGTCCTTCATCCGGGCCTCGACATTTCCGCTATCGATCCCGAACTCCTCGGCCAGGATCATCGCATTCTGCGTCCAGCGCACCACGTCGAAGAAGCGCTCGTCGCCCTTGCGCACCACCGGGCCAAGCGGTTCCTTGCTGATCAGGTCGGGCAGAACGACATACTCGTCCTTGCGGCCGCCCAAACCCTCGCGGAACGCGGCCAGGGTCGAGGTTCCGACGGTGAAGGCATCGCAGCGCCCCGCCGTCAGCGCGTTGCGGATCTCCTCGACGCTCTCGATGATGACGGGGTTGAGCTTCATGCCGTTGGCGCGGAAGTAATCGGCCAGGTTCTTCTCGGTGGTGGTGCCGGGCTGGACGCAGACGCTGGCGCCGTCGAGGTCGCGCGGCGTCTTCACGCCCAGCTTCTTCGACACCAGGAAGCCCTGCCCGTCATAGAACAGGACACCCGTGAACTGCAGGCCGAGCGAGGCCTCGCGCGGCATGGTCCAGGTGGTGTTGGAGGAAAGGAGGTCGATCTCCCCCGATTGCAGCGCCGTCAGGCGATTGGCGTAGGTGGTGGGCACGTAGCGCACCTTCTTCGCGTCGCCCAGGATGGCGGCGCCCAGCGCCTTGCAGAAGTCGATGTAGAGCCCGGCAAACTCGCCCTTCTCGTTGAGAAAGGCGAATCCCGGCAGATCGGGCGAGGTGCCGCAGACCAGCTCGCCCCTGGCGCGGATCGTATCGAGGGAGCGGGAGCCCTGCGCCGTCGCAGGTGCGGCGGCGCCGGCCAGCAGCGTCAGCCCGGCCAGGGCGGAGAAGAAATGGCGTTGGAACATGCGGACGTCCTCTCGGCTCCCGGCGCCCGGGAGCCTGCATTGGGTTGCGTTGCGCCGTGTTGAGTGTGCCGCTTTGCGCAGCTTGCCCGGCCTGGGCGCCGGGATGCAGGGCCGGGCGTCAGAAACGCTGCGGCGAAAAGGCAGCGATGGGGATTTCCGGCTCCCTCCCGCCAACAATCTGGGCTACCAGGCGGCCGGTGCGTGGCGCCCCCACTAGCCCGACATGGCCGTGGCCGAAGGCATGCACGATGTCGGGCGAGCTGCGCGAGGGCCCGAGGCAAGGCATGCCGTCCGGCATGGAGGGGCGATGGCCCATCCACACCTTGACGCGCTCCGCCGGGAGGTCCCGCGGCAGGCCGGGGAAGGAGCGCAGCAGGTGGTCGCGCAGGATCTCGGCGCGCTTCCAGTTGGGCATGGCATCGAGGCCGGCGATTTCCACCTGGCCAGCGCAGCGCAGCCCCTGGCGCGTGAGTGTGATGGCCATCTTGCCGTCCGAGGGCATCATGGGCGTGCGCGGGCGCACTTCCGGGTCGCTGAGCACCGCGTGGTAGCCGCGCTCGGTTTCGAGCGGCACCTTGTCGCCGGCGGCGGCGGCGAGCTGCTTCGAATAGGCGCCAGCGCAGATCACCGCCGTGTCGCAGGCGATCTCGCCCGCATCGGTGCGTACGGCCTTCAGCTGTCCGCTCTCGACGTGGAATCCGGTGGCCTTGACGCGCCTGAGCTCGGCACCCAGCGATTCCGCGTGGCTGATCAGCGCAGCGACATAGGCGCCGGGATCGGTGCAGTGCCCCCCCATCTCCATCAGCACGCCGAACTTGTAGCGGCGGTCCAGCTCCGGCTCGCGCTGGCGCAGTTCGTTCTCGTCCAGCTCGATCCAGTCGATGCCGACCTGCTTGCGGATGCGCCAGGACATCGCCTCCGCCTCAAAGGTCGCGCGGTCGGGATAGATGTACATGTCGCCGCGATGCTCGATCAGCTCGGGCACCCCGGCCTCGGCCGCCAGCTTGCGGTGCAGCGCCGGGCCGTCATGCAGCAGCGGCTGCATGGCCTGGGCGATGCGCAGCACCTTCTCCTCGGTCCAGCCTGAAAGCAGGTACTTCACCAGCCAGGGCAGCACCTTCGGAAGATAGGACCAGCGGATGGCCAGCGGACCGAGCGGGTCACGCAGGAATCCCGGCACTTTCTTCCACACCCCCGGCCCGGCCGGCGGGATCACCGATTGCGGCGACAGCCAGCAGCCATTGCCATAGCTCGCCGCCTGCTCGCCGCCCGGCGGCGCGGGGTCCAGGATGGTGACGCGATGCCCGTCGCGCAGCAGCTCCAGCGCGCTGGCGGCGCCGACAATGCCGGCCCCGATGACGACAACATGACGGCTCATGGCATTCAACCTTTCAGCACGCGGCCACCGCCATGATCTCGACCTTGATGTCCGGCAAAGCCAGCTTCACCTCGCCGCAACAGCGCGCCGGCGTGTGGCCGGGCACCACCCAGGCATCATAAACCTGGTTCATGGCGGCGAAGTCGGACATGTCGGCGATCCAGATGGTGATGCTGAGCAGCTTCGACTTGTCGCTGCCGGCGGCGGCGAGCATCTCGTCGATCTTGGCCAGCACCTGCCGCGTCTGGCCGGCAATGTCGGCGGAACGGTCGTCGGCCGTCTGCCCGGCCAGATAGACGGTGCCGCCATGCACCACGGCGCGGGAGCGGCGGGCATTCTGGTCCAGATAGGTGATGTCGGACATGGAGCTTGGTTTCTTTCAGGCGGTGTCGCCCAGGATGCGGGCGGCCAGGGTGTTGCCGGTGTAGATCTCGGCGAAGCCGTCACGGATCATTTCGGTGATGCGGTCGAGACGGCGGTCGATATGCGTGCGCAGCAGCGCCGCGGCGGCCTCGGCGTCGCGGACGCGCAAAAGGTTCACCAGCCGGACATGCTCGTCCATCCAGTTGATACGGCCGCCCTTGTCCAGGTCGATCCAGCGGATGAAGCGCATCCGCTCATTCAGCGAGCGGATGGAGCGCAGCATCTCCGCATTGTCGGCCAGTGCCACGATGTGGCTGTGGAAGGCCTCGTCGGCGGAAAGCTTGAGAAAGGCATCCTGCTCGATCGTGGCCTGGGTCTGGTGCGCCAACCGGTCCAGCTCGGACAATCCTGCCTCCGTGCGGCGCTCAGCGGCCAGGCGCACCGCGCCGATCTCCAGCATCGCGCGGTATTCGTACAGCGTCAGCACGCGCTTCGGGTCGAGCGGCAGCACGGAATAGCCACGGTTGACCGTCGCTTCCAGGAAGCCTTCCGCCGCGAGCCTGTTCAGCGCCTCGCGCAGCGGTGTGCGGCTAACACCCAGCTCGCGGGCCAGGCCCACCTCGTTGATCCGCTCCGAGGGCCGCAGGCGATAACTGATGGCCATGGCCTTGACGCGTCCGTAGACGCGGTCGGCAGAGCGCAGCGGGGCGGTGTCGGGATCGGCATCCATTCCAACCGACGTTAGGAACAGAAGTGCATACAGGTCAACACACAGTCTTGACGCGGTTTCGCCCCTGCCCGCAGACTGTTCCGCACACCGTCACTGCGCAGGCTCCGCCATGACCAGCCTCCCCTCCCCAACAATCCGACGCGGCATCGCCAAGGGCGGCAAGGCCGTCTACGGCGCGCCGCTCGGCATCCTGATGCTGGAGGCACGGTTCCCGCGCATCCTGGGCGACATGGGCAATGGGGCGACTTGGCCGTTTCCGGTGCTTTATCGCGTGGTGCGCGGCGCCAGCCCGGAGAAGGTGGTGCTGAATGGCGCGCCGGGGCTGCTGGACGACTTCCTGGTTGCGGCGGAAGATCTCGTGCGTCTCGGCGCCGAGGCCATCACCACCAATTGCGGCTTCCTGTCCCTGTTCCAGAAGGAGATCGCCGCGCATGTCGGCGTGCCGGTCGCGACATCCTCGCTGATGCAGGTGCCCTGGGTGCAGGCCATGCTGCCGCCAAGCAAGCGCGTTGGCCTCGTCACCGTCAGCGGCGCCACCTTGACCCCGCGCCACCTGGAAGCCGCCGGCGTGCCGGCCGACATCCCTGTGGAAGGTACGGAGAACGGCCGGGAATTCTTTCGCGTGCTGATCAAGGCCGAGAAGGACGACATGGATGTCGATCTGGCCGAGGAGGACATCATCGCCGCCGGTCGTGCCCTGGTGACGAAGAACCCCGATGTTGGCGCCATCGTGCTGGAATGCACCAACATGCCGCCCTATGCGGCGGCGCTGCAGCGCGCAGTGGGGCTGCCGGTCTACGACATCTATTCCATGATCAGCTATTTCCACGCCGGCATCCGCCCGCGCGACTTCGCCTGAGATCCTGAGGAGACACTTCCCCATGGCCAAACCCTGGAAGGGCGACGCGCCCGTTCTTTGCCTCGCCCACGGCGCCTACGACCTTGAAACGGCGCTGCGCCAGCAAGGGTGGACCGGCGCCGCCAAGGTCTTCAAGACCAAGGACGAACTGATGGCCAATCTCGCCGATGTCGAGGCGCTGGTGATTTCCGGCTTCTGGACCGATGACATCCTGGAGAAGGCGCCGAACCTGAAGCTGGTGCAGTCGATCAGCGCTGGCACCGATCGCTACGGCTTCGACGCCTTCCGCGCACGTGGGGTGCACCTTTGCAGCGGCCAGGGCGTCAATGTGAACGCGGTCTCCGACCATGCCATGGCTCTGCTGCTCAGCCTGACGCGTCGCGTCAACGAGGCGGTGCAGAACCAGAGCAAGGCCGAGTGGCGCGGCATGATTTCCGATCCGGCACAGCGCGAGGCGGAGCTGGAAGGCTCCACCATGGTGATTCTCGGCCTGGGAGGCATTGGCGGGCGCCTGGCGCGGCTGGCCAAGGCCTTCGGCATGCGCGTCATCGGCCTGAAGCGGAACCGCTCCGGCGCCCATCCCGATGGCATCGAGCTGCGCGGGCCGGAGGAGTTGAAGGCCCTGGCCGCCGAGGCCGATGTGCTGGCGCTGACCTGCCCGCTGACGCCGGAAACACGCGGCATCGTTTCGCGCGAGGTGCTGCAGGCGATGAAGCCTTCCGCCTTCCTGATCAACGTGGCGCGCGGCCCGGTGGTGGACGAGGCGGCGCTGGCCGAGGTGCTGCACGCCGGGAAGATCCGCGGAGCCGGGCTGGACACCTTTGTCGAGGAGCCGCTCGACGCCTCCTCCGCGCTCTGGACGGCCCCCAACACGGTCATCACACCGCATTCCGCGGGAGAGACCCAGTACTACGAGCGCAACGTGATCCGGCTGCTGCTGCAAAACGTCGCGGCCCTTGAGCAGGGCGGAACGCTGGTCAACAAGGTGGCCTGAGTACCCGCTCCGGGCCAACTCTCCGGAAGATGAATAGACCGCAATCTTGCGATCGGCAGGCCGGCACCCGATCTGTCCGGGCATGATCGACGCAAAGGCTCTGTTGAACCAGTTCCTCGGTGCCGCGCAGGTGCCGGGGCGCAGCTCCGGCAACCAGGCACCCTCGCCCTGGTCCAATCCGGGCGGCACGCCCGCGCAGCCGCCCTCCTCCTCGGCCTGGGGAGGCGGCAACATGAGCGGCCTTGCCGAAGCCGCCCGCCAGGTGTTGAGTCAGGGTGGCGGCAAATCCGGCGGTGCCGGCCGGGGGCTGGGCGGTCTGGCTGGCGCGGCAGCGACCGGCGGGCTGATGTCCGTGCTATTGGGAACGGGCAAGAAGGGTAAAAGGAAGGGTGGTGGCGGCCTGCTTAGCCATGGCGGCGCCGCGGTGCTGGGGGCACTGGCGGATCGTGCCTTCCAGAACTGGCAGGCGGGACGGCAGGCGCCCTCGGCGCCGGTAGCCACGCCGGACGATGCGGCACGGGTGGATGCCCGCTTCCTGCCGGAAGCCAGGCCCGCCGCAGGCGGTGAACCCTTCGAGCTGGCGCTGATCCGCGCCATGATCGGCGCCGCTCGGGCCGATGGCCACATCGATGCGGAGGAGCGCAGCCGCATCTTCGCCCAGATCGAGGACGCGGGGCTGGATGCCGAGGCCAAGGCCTTTGTGTTCGACACGTTGGATGCGCCAATCGGTGTCAGCGAGGTCGCGGCGGCGGCCACGACGCAGGAGCAGGCTTCGGAACTCTATCTGGTGTCACGGCTGGCGGTGGACCCGGATGAGCCGGCAGAACGCGCCTACCTCCAAGCTTTGGCACACCGGCTGAAGCTGCCGCCGGAGTTGGTGGCCCATCTTGACCGGCAAACCGAAGCCGCCACGGCTTAACTCGGGGGTCGAAGAACTGGCTTCCGGCGTGCCGCTCAGACCAAATAGCCGCCGCCGTTGATGTGGTAGGTCTGGCCCGTGATCCATCCGGCAGCGCCGGAGGCCAGGAACACCGCTAGCTCCGCGATATCCGCTGGCTGGCCCATGCGGCCGAGCGGCAGAGCCGCTCCCATGGCGGCGAGTTCCGCGTCACTATTGCCGTGGCGTGGCTGTGCCGTGTCCGTCAGCCCCGGAGCAACGGCGTTCACCCGGATGCCATGCGGCGCCAGGGCCAGCGCCATGGAGCGGGTCAAGCCGATCATCCCGGCCTTGCTGGCCGCGTAATGCGCGCCCAGCGGAGTGCCGCGGATGGCGCTGGAGCTGAGATTGATGATGGCGCCGCTTCGGCCACGGGCGATCATGGCTTTGGCTGCGTGCTGTGCGCAGAAGGCGGAGCCCTTGAGATTGGTGTTGATCACGCTGTCCCAGTCCCCCTCGGTCAGGGCCAGGAAATCGCAGCGCGGAAAGATGCCCGCATTGTTCACCAGAACGTCCAGCCGGCCCAGCTGCGCCACAGCCCGCTCCACCAGCTCGGCCGATTGCGCAGGGCTCGAAACATCCGCCGCCAAGGCGACGCCGCGCCGGCCCAGTGCTGCAATCTCTGCGCAAAGCGCCTCTGCGGCCGCCGCATCGTCGAGGTAGTTCACCCCCACATCTGCACCCGCCCGTGCGCTAGCGAGGGCGATGGCACGTCCAATGCCCTGCTGCGCCCCGGTGACCAGCACAACCTGCCCGTTCAACTGCGTCATGAGCGCTTTCCCCGCCGCCTTGCCGGCGGCAGCCAAGCATGGCGGCGGAGGAAGCGCACGCCAATATCGAAGCCGGCGCGCCCCTGTCAGGTTCCCGGCAGCGGCGCGCCTTGATGCCCTCAGCCCTGGCCGAGCACGCCGTCGGTGCGGCGCCACAGACCCATCGGGTTGCCGTCCTTCAGCGCCTCCGGCAGCAGGTCGGCCGGGAAGTCCTGATAGGCGACCGGGCGCAGGAAGCGCTGGATGGCTAGGCTGCCGACGGAGGTGGTGCGGCCGTCAGACGTCGCCGGGAAGGGCCCGCCATGCACCATGGCATGGCCGACCTCGACGCCGGTGGGGTAGCCGTTCACCAGGATGCGGCCCACCTTGCGCTCCAGCACCGGCACCAGCTTGCGCGCCAGCTCCAGATCCTCGGGCTCCATCTGGATGGTGGCGGTAAGCTGGCCCTCGATGCCCTCGGCCAGGCGCAGCATGGTGTCCTCGTCCGGGCAGCGGATCACCAGCGACGCGGCGCCGAACACCTCCTCCAGCAATGCGTGGTCGGCCGCGAAATGCTCGGCGGTGGTGGTGAACAGGGCGGCACGGCCCATGTAGGGGCCGCCCTCGCCCGGCTTGCCCTCGGCCACCGTCTGCACGCGGTTGTTGGAGGACAGCTTCTCCACCCCCTCCTTGTAGGCCTTGTGGATGCCCGGGGTCAGCATGGTCTGCGCCCCGGCGCCTTCCAGCCCCGCCTTGGCCGAGGCCAGGAAGCTGTCCAGCGTCTCGCCCTCGACGCCCAGCACAAGGCCGGGATTGGTGCAGAACTGCCCGGCGCCCATGGTCAGGGAGCCGACAAAGCCCTTGCCGATCGCCTCGGCCCGCTTGCGCAGCGCGCCGGGCAGCAGGAAGACCGGATTGATGCTGCTCATCTCGGCATAAACCGGGATGGGCTGCGGGCGATTCTGCGCCGTCTTCATCAGGGCCGTGCCGCCGGCAAAGGAGCCGGTGAAGCCGACCGCCTGGATGCGCGGATCGGCCACCAGCGCCGAGCCCACCTTGGCGCCGGAGCCGAACAGCATGGAGAACACGCCCTCCGGCAGGCCGCACTTCTTCACCGCCGACTGGATGGCGCGGCCGACCAGCTCCGAGGTGCCGGGATGGGCCGAATGCGCCTTCACGATCACCGGGCAGCCTGCAGCAAGGGCCGAGGCGGTGTCACCGCCGGCCACCGAGAAGGCCAGAGGGAAGTTGGAGGCGCCGAACACGGCCACGGGCCCCACCGCAATGTGGCGCTGCCGGATGTCGGAGCGTGGCAGCGGCGTGCGCTCCGGCTGAGCCGGATCGATGCGGGCATCGAGGTAGCCGCCATCGCGCACCACGGCGGCGAACATGCGAAGCTGGCCCACCGTGCGGCCACGCTCGCCCTCAATACGGCCACGCGGCAGCCCACTCTCGGCGCAGGCGCGCTCGATCAGCTCGTCACCAATGTCGAGGATCGCCTGGGCGCAAGCCTCCAGGAAGCCGGCGCGGACCTCGGGCGTGGTTTCGCGGTAGCTGTTGAAAGCCGCCGCCGCCAGAGCGCAGGCACGGTCGACCTCGGCTGCCCCGCCGCCGCCGTAAGCTGGCTGCAGCGTTTCGCCAGTGGCGGGGTTGATGCCGTGCACCGCCGATTCACCACCGCGCAGTGCGGCAGCGCCAATCAGCATTTCTCCGGTGAGAGCCATGGCGTCGTCTCCTTGGGGATAGGGACCGGCCTCGTTCCGGGCCGGCGCTTGGTGCGAAGGTAGGCGGGGTAGCGGGCCCGCGCCACCCCCTTAGCGCCAGGATGTCCGACATCCTACCAGTGCTCCTGAGGCGGGTTGAAGGGCCGGGCGCAGATCTCTCCCGCTGCGTGAGCCCAGCCTACGCGAGCTTCACCATACTGGATCGTGTTCTGTCGGTCCTGCGCGCTTTGCACTGCTCTGGCCGGCAACTTCATGCTACGTCAGGCGCTTAGGCGACGAGCCGTCCATGTGACGTGCAGAGTGGTCCACACACCACATCTAGTTATCCCCCGCTTTTTTCGACCCCATATATTGACCCTCCCGATGGGAGACCGCCAAGGTGCCCTCCGTCACGGCAAGCGATTCGTCGCCCGCCGCGTCGCCCAACCGAGCCGGAGCCCCCGTCGATGAATGCCATCCAGAAGAGCGCCGAGCGGCGCGACGCCCAGGAGACGACGATGGGAATGGTTGAGCAGAGGCAGATCCAGGTCATCCGTCGCGATGGTCACCCCACCTCCTTCGACGCCGGCAAGATCACCACCGCCCTGACCAAGGCCTTTCTCGCCGTGGAGGGCACCTCGGCCGCAGCGTCGCAGCGCGTTCACGAGGTCGCGGCCGAGCTGACGCGGCAGGTGGTGGCCGGACTCACGCGCAATTCCGGCCACAGCGTGACGCTGCACATCGAGGACATCCAGGATCAGGCCGAGTTGGCGCTGATGCGCGGCGGCCACCACAAGGCTGCCCGTGCCTACGTGTTGTATCGCGAGGAGCGCGCCAAGGAACGCGCCCAACACGCCTCAGCCCCGGCTGAACCGCTGCTGCAGATGCGCGATGCCGACGGCCTGCTGCGGCCGCTGGACCGCGCCGCCCTCGCCCAGGTGGTGCAGGATGCCTGCGAAGGTATCTCCGATGTTTCGCCCGAGCCGATCCTGGCGGAGACCAGGCGCAACCTGTACGACGGCATCAGCATCCAGGAGCTGGCCCAGGCCCCCATCCTGGCCGCCCGCACGCTGATCGAGCAGGAGCCGAATTACAGCCAGGTTTCCGCCCGCCTTCTGCTGGCCGAGCTGCGCCGCGAGGCGCTGGCCCACGTTGAGGGCGGCAAGCTTTCCCAGGCGGTGACGCAGGCCGAAATGGCCGCTCGCTACCCGGACTACTTCGCGGCCTTCATCGCCAAGGGCATCGAGGCCGAGATGCTCAACCCCGAGCTGGCGCAATTCGACCTGACCCGCCTTGCCGCCGCGTTGAAGCCCGAGCGCGACCTGCAGTTCCAGTATCTCGGCTTCCAGACGCTGTATGACCGCTACCTGCTGCAGCAGGACGGCGTGCGATACGAGATGCCGCAGGCGCTGTTCATGCGCATCGCCATGGGCCTGGCGCTGAACGAGATTGACCGCGAAGAGCGCGCGATCGAGTTCTACGAGCTCATCTCCTCCTTCGACTTCATGTGCTCAACGCCGACGCTGTTCAACAGTGGCACGCGGCACTCGCAGCTTTCCTCCTGCTTCCTGACCAGCGTGCCCGACGATCTGCACGGCATCTTCGGCGCCATTCAGGACAACGCCATGCTGTCCAAGTTCTCGGGCGGCATCGGCAACAGCTGGACCCGCGTGCGCGGCCTTGGCGCGCACATCAAGGGCACCAATGGGCAGAGCCAGGGCGTTGTGCCGTTCCTGAAGGTGGCGAACGACACTGCCATTGCGGTCAACCAGGGCGGCAAGCGTAAGGGTGCGGTCTGCGCCTATCTGGAAACCTGGCACATCGACATCGAGGAATTCCTCGACCTGCGCAAGAACACCGGGGATGAGCGTCGCCGCACGCACGACATGAACACGGCCAACTGGGTGCCGGATCTGTTCATGCAGCGTGTGGAGGCGAATGGCGACTGGACGCTGTTCTCGCCCAACGATGTGCCGGACCTGCACGACCTCTACGGGCTGGAGTTCGAGGCCGCCTACCTGCGCTACGAAGAGCGCGCGCGGGCCGGCGAGATCCGCGTGCACAAGACTGTGCGCGCCGTGGATCTGTGGCGCCGCATGCTGACCATGCTGTTCGAGACAGGCCATCCCTGGATGACCTTTAAGGACCCGTGCAACCTGCGCTCGCCGCAGCGCCATGCCGGTGTGGTGCACTCTTCCAACCTTTGCACCGAGATCACGCTGAACACCTCGGACAGCGAGGTTGCTGTCTGCAACCTCGGCTCGATCAATCTTGGCCGCCACGTGGGCGAGAAGGGCCTGGATCGCGAGCGGCTGGAGCGGACCATCCGCACCGCCATGCGGATGCTGGACAACGTCATCGACGTCAACTTCTACACCATCCCGCAGGCACGGCGCTCCAACCTGAAGCACCGGCCGATCGGCATGGGACTGATGGGCTTCCAGGACGCGCTGCACGAGCTTCGCATCCCCTTCGCCTCCGATGAGGCTGTACGCTTCGCCGATGAGAGCATGGAGGTGATCAGCTACCACGCCATCGCCGCGTCCTGCGACCTCGCCGCCGAGCGCGGCGCCTATGCTTCCTTTCCCGGCTCGCTCTGGAGCCAGGGCGTGCTGCCGATCGACAGCATCGAGTATGTCGCGGAAGCACGCGGTGGCGTGCTGGAGCTCGATCGTTCGGCAACGCTCGACTGGTCCGGCCTGCGCGAGCGCGTGAAGACCGTGGGCATGCGCAATTCCAACGTGATGGCGATCGCGCCGACCGCCACGATCTCCAACATCGTGGGCGCCACCCAGTCGATCGAGCCGACCTTCCGCAACCTCTACGTGAAGGCCAACATGTCGGGCGACTTCACGGTGGTGAACCCCTACCTGGTGCGCGATCTCAAGGCGCGCGGGCTGTGGGACAGCGTGATGGTCAGCGACCTGAAGTATTTCGACGGCAGCCTCGGCGCTATCGACCGCGTGCCCGACGACCTGAAGGCGCTTTACGCGACCTCCTTCGAGATCGAGACGGGCTGGCTGATCGAGGCGGCGGCGCGGCGGCAGAAATGGATCGACCAGGCGCAGTCGCTGAACCTGTACCTGGCCAACCCCAACGGGCGGAAGCTGGACAACCTGTACCGGCTGGCCTGGAAGCGTGGTCTCAAGACAACCTACTACCTGCGCACCCAGAGCGCGACGCATGTGGAGAAGTCCACGCTGAAGACCTCGGACGGCAAGCTGAATGCGGTGAAGGTCGCGCCGGAGCCGGTGGCCGCCGTGCCCGTGCCGCAGGTCTGCTCGCTCGACGATCCGACCTGCGAAGCCTGCCAGTAACTCGCGCGACGACGGAGATAACAATGCTCGACTGGAACGAGAACAAGCTGTCGGTCGCGACGCCTCCGCAGGACGGAGGCACGGCGGATGGCACCGGGCTGGGGCAGATCGACCACGGCGCGGCGCGCATCTCGGTTGATGACAAGGCGATGATCAATTGCCGCGCCGACGTGAACCAGCTCCTGCCCATGAAGTATCGCTGGGCGTGGGAGAAGTACCTCGCGGCCTGCAACAACCACTGGATGCCGACCGAGATCTCCATGCAGGCCGACATCGCTCTGTGGAAGTCGCGGGACGGGTTGACGGAGGAGGAGCGGCGCTCGATCAAGCGCAACCTGGGTTTCTTCGCCACCAGCGAATCCCTGGTCGCCAACAACATCGTGCTGGCCATCTACCGCCACCTGACCAACCCTGAGTGCCGCCAGTACCTGCTGCGCCAGGCCTTCGAGGAGGCAGTGCATACCCACACCTTCCAGTACATCGTGGAAAGCCTCGGCCTGGACGAGGGCGAGCTGTTCAACATGTACCGCGAGGTGCCGTCCATCACCGGCAAGGCCGAGTGGGCGCTGCGCTACACGCAGAACCTTTCGAACCCCGACTTCCAGACCGGCTCGCTGGAGGCCGATCAGGCTTTTGTGCGCGACCTCGTCGCCTTCTACGTCGTGTTCGAGGGAATGTGGTTCTACACCGGCTTCGCGCAGATCCTCTCGCTCGGACGGCGCGGCAAGATGGTGGGCATCGCCGAGCAGTACCAGTACATCCTGCGCGACGAGAGCATCCACCTGAACTTCGGCATCGACGTGATCAACCAGATCCGTGCCGAGAACCCGCGGATCTGGACCGCCGAGTTCACCGCCGAGATCCGCACCATGCTCAAGGAAGCCTGCGAGCTGGAAGTGGCCTATGGCCGCGACACCATGCCGCGCGGCTTCCTTGGGCTGAACGCGGCGCTGTGCGAGCAGTACATGCACTTCATCACCAACCGCCGCTGCACGCAGCTCGGGCTGCAGCCGCTGTTCCCGGAAACGGAGAACCCGTTCCCCTGGATGTCCGAGGTGATGGACCTGAAGAAGGAGAAGAACTTCTTCGAAACGCGCGTGATCGAGTACCAGAATGGTGGCGCGCTGAGCTGGGAGTGAGCGCGCTCAGGGAGCGGGTGCGGTCAAGAAAGACCCAGCGCAATGCCTGTCTGACGGCGAGCGCAGTGGATCGTGTTCCCTGCCGGAAAGGTTCGAGAGGGCACAGCCCTCTCAATCCACCTCAGCCAGAAAACGCTCCAATGCCTGGTTGAAGGCTTCGGCCTGCTCGAAGTAGGGCGAGTGCCCCGCATTCGGAATTTCCACATGCCGCGCCCGCGGCATCAGCGCCGCCAGATACGGCGCGACAGGTGCGGCGAAGACGATGTCCTCGCCCCCCGTGATCCACAGCGTCGGCGTGCCGATGTCCGACAACTCCGTCGCGGGCACGGTACGTCCTGCAAACAGGCGCGCCCGCAGCGCTTCCTTGTCCAATCCCGCGCTCAGCTCATCGATGTTGCGGTAGAGCAGATGCAGCGCCGGCTGCTCATCCGCCATCCGTGCCCCCGCCGCAGGATGCACACCGCGCGGACCTCCGGTTGCCCTGGCCGCAGCGGAGAAGCGCTTCCATGCCGACCGGGCGGCAACAGCGTCTGGACCCGCGCTATCGGGCTCGATGGGGCCGGAGGTCGCCGACAGCACCAGCCCCCGCAGCCGGTCCGGAAAGCGACGCGCAAAGTTCACGCCGGTCCAGCCGCCCATGGATTGCCCGATGAAGACCGGAGCATCGATCTGCAGCGCGTCGAGCAGCGCCGCCAGGTCATCGGCGTAGGCACCCGGATCCGGCGCGCCATCCACTTCGGAAGGAAAAAAGCCGCGATGGCTGAAGGTCACGCAGCGATGCGTCGCGGCGAAATGCCCGATCTGTTGCCACCAGGAAAGATGGTTGCCGCCCAGCCCGTGACCGAAGACCAGGGGCGGGCCCTTCCCCATCTCCTCGTAGTAGATGCGGGCATCGGGACGTTGGACGAAGCCGCGATGGCGTGGGGCGCTTCCGCCCGGAATGGCGATGGGCTGGGTCATGCCGGGCAGCTTGCGGTCAGCGTCGCGCCGTGTCGAGATGCGACGCAGTATGCGGAAGGATGGCGCGATGGGCGATTTCGATCTGGTGGTGCGCGGCGGCACGCTGGCCAGCGCGGCCGAGGTTTTCGAGGCCGATATCGGCATCAAGGACGGCGTCATCGCCGCGCTGGGGCGCAACCTGTCCCGCGGGGCGGAAGAGGTCTCGGCCAAGGGCCTGATCGTCACCCCGGGCGGGCTCGACTCGCACTGCCATATCGAGGAGATCGGCCAGGACGGCACCGTGCAGGAGGAAAGCTTCAGCAGCGGCTCGGCCGCCGCGCTGGCGGGCGGCACCACCTCCTTCATCTGCTTTCTGCCGCAGTGGAAGGGGTACTCCCTCGCCGACAGCGCGCCCGGCTATGAGGAACAGGCGAAACGGTCGCGTGCCGACTATTCCTTCCATCAGATCATTACCGATCCGACGGCGGAGGTGATGGAGAAGGAGGTGCCCGCCCTGGTGCAACGCGGCATCCGCAGCCTGAAGGTGTTCCTGACCTATGACCCGCTGCGGCTCACCGATGGCGAGTTCCTGCGCGTGCTGGCCACGGCGCGCCGCCTTGGCGCCTTCGTCACCGTGCACTGCGAGAACTTCGACGCCATCGGCTGGCGGATCGAGGCATTGCTCAAGGCCGGCCTGACCGACCCGCTGCAACACGCCTGGTCCCGTCCCCCGGTGGTGGAGCGCGAGGCGACGCACCGCGCCATCGCCTTGGCCGAGTTGGTGGACCAGCCGATTCAGGTTTTCCACGTTTCCTGCGAGGACGCCGCCGCCGAGATCGCCGCTGCGCGTGCCCGCGGTGTGAAGGTGTGGGGTGAGACCTGCCCGCAATACTTCACCCTGTCGCATGACGACCTGCAGGGCGCGGATTTTACCGGCGCCAAGGCCGTGTGCTCGCCCGCGCTGCGCGAACGGTCGGAACATGCGCGCATCTGGCGCCGGATCCAGGACGGCACGCTGGATGTGGTCACCTCCGACCATTGCGGCTTTTCCTTCGCCACCGCGAAGAAGGCAGCGGGCAGCAGCGCCTATGGCACAGGGGCGGCGGCACAGCGGCCGGACGGCATGCCGGCCTTCAACGCCATCCCCAATGGCGTGCCGGGCATTGAGACGCGGCTGCCCGTGCTGTTCTCGGAAGGGGTGTCCAAGGGACGGATCGACCTACCGACCTTTGTGAAGCTTTCCTCGGCCAATGCCGCGAAGCTGTTCGGGCTGGCGGGGCGCAAGGGCACGCTGGCGCCGGGCGGCGATGCCGACCTCGTGCTGTGGGACCCGGACCGCGAAACCACGATTGCGCAGGAGCGGCTGCACCACGCCATTGACTACACGCCCTGGGAAGGTCTGCCGGTGAAGGGCTGGCCTAGCATCACCATCCGGCGCGGCGAGATTGCCGTGCAGGAAGGAGAAGTGCTGGCGGCGCCGGGCTCTGGCCGCTTCCTTTCCCGCGGCCCGTATGCCCTGGCGCGAGGTTCCGGGCGGGTGCCCGACGGTTTCGACGCCGCGGCACTCTGAGGGGCCGCCCTCTGGCCGCCACCATGCTCGTTCGCAACGGACGAGGCAGCGGCGGCCAGCGGCGTTAATGCTGCTCGCCCGATCCGGCGACGGCCATGACATTGAAGGGCGCGCCGCCCATGGCGACCTCGCGCTGCACCGCCAGCGTCGCCGCATCGAGCACCAGCAGACGCCCTTGCGCAGGATCGGTCACGGCCACCAAGCCGCCCGCGGCCGAGAGTCGGGGCCGCGCCAGTGCCCAGCCGCCATCCATGGAATAGGGCTCCACCAGCTTCACGGTGGCGGCGATCTCCGCCTTCAGCGTGTCGATACGGTGCAGGCTGCCATCTTCGGTCAGCACGAACATCGTCTGGGAGCGGCCGGGGTCGAGCGTGTAGGCGACCCGCCGCGCCGGCAGTTCGACCACGGCGAAGCGGCCGGCGTCGGGGTCCAGCACCGTTACCGCATCCGGTCCGAAATCGGCGGCGAAAAGATGGAAGTCGCTGCCACCGATGAGGGTCCGCACCATGCGGTCCAACGCCGTTCCTTCAGGATAGGCGAGCTTGCGGAATTCCCCCTTCCGCGTGTCGAGCAGCAGCACGCCATCGGCGCAGCCCACGGCGATGACGCGGTTGGAGATGGCCTCGCCATGCAGGCGCGGGCAATCGTCGCGGCGGGCCACCTGCTTGCCTTCCGCGTCGAGCACCACCACGCCGCCAGGCCGGGCGCCATTGGCTTCGGCGTGGCTCAGCATCAGCATGGCGCCAGCGGAGCCGCGAAACGGATAGGCCAGGCCGTGATGCGCCGTGCCGGCGTTGAGCCGCCGGATACTGTCGGCTCCGGTCACCACCACCGAGCCGTCGCCATCGAAGAAGCTGGCCAGCCGCCCGTCACCCGCCAGCACATGCGACGGCTTCGGCCCTTCGGCTACTTTGGCGACGAGGCGCGGCCCGGAAAGCTTCAGGTCCGCATGATCGCCATGATCTTCCAGCGCGATGCCGAGATCAACCACATCGACGCGTCCCGCCTCGCCCTGCGCCAGGGAAACCTCGCCTCGGGCCACGCCCCGCCGCAGCCCGCCCGGGGAGCCGGTTTCAAAGCGCTGCATCACCTCGCCGGTCAGCAGATCGACCACCGCGACACTGTTTCGGGCGTGATCTGTCACCACCGCGCGGTTGGCCTGAGGGGTCTGGGCTTGGCTCGACGCGGCGGCCAGGAGGACGGCCACGCCAAGGATGCTGGCAATACGCATGATGCAATCCGTTACGTTATATTATACTATTCTGCGGATTTTCTTTGGAATGCAAGAGGGCAGCAAGCGGCTGGGCGGCCTTGTTTTCCCGATGGCACCCACCGCGCGCCCAAGCCCCGGGCCTTTCCTGCGCTGCAGGCAAGAACACGCTCTGCGAGGACAGTCGGGGTGCCCGGGCCCCTTCGTTTAGCTGCCGATCTTCAGCGTCTCGGTCAGGCCCCGCAGGCAGGCCAGCACGGAAAGCGGCGTCATCCGGCCGGTGCGCGGATTATCCGGGCTCGGCATCCCCTCGATGGTCATGCTGAAGCGGGCCGCTTCCGCCTCGACACGGATGGTGTGGATGTTGCGCTCTGCGGCAGGGTCCGCCCAGAGCCGTACCTCCGTGCGCTGCGGCCCAATGCCCGCCATGGCCAGGGCCGCGGCCACATTGACGTTGGCAGGAAAACCTTCGGCGGCCTCCAGCGCGTTGCCCTGGAAAACCAGCTTCGCCTCGGCAAGGCCGTCCAGACTGATGCCGTTGCGCTCCAGATAGGGCGCGCCGGCCAGGCCGCGCGGTGGCTTGCGGGTTTCGATCACCACGCTGTCCACGCGTCCGTACGCTGCCGCCCGCACCGCATCCAGCCCCACCAGCGCACCGGTCGGCACGATGATGCGTGCGCCACTGGCCTCGGCTTCCTCGACCAGCTCCATCTGCCGCATCAGCGCACCGCCCGAGCAGGCCAGCAGCACGCGGCCAGCAGCGATGGCCGGCCGGGCAATGGCGGCGAAGGCAGCGGCGGGGGCGGCCTCGATAACGATCTCCGCCTCGGCCAAAGCTTCCACCGGCACCACGCGTGGCGGAGCGCGGAAGCCCGCCACCGCCGCCCGTGCCTTTTCTGTGTCACGCGAAGCCACGGCGATCAGCCGGAAACCTTCCACGCCACGATCCAGCGCCCGCGCCAGTTCCAGCCCGATCGCGCCGAGACCACCGATGGCGACGGTCTTCACGCCAGTGCCTGCGCAAAAAGCGAGGCATCCACATTGGCGCCAGAGGCGAGCACGGCGAGCGTCCGGCCTTTGGCCTCGATGCGCCCGGCCAACACCGCCGCCAGCGCCGCCGCGCCGCCCGGCTCCACCACCACCCGGAACTCCTCGAACGCCAGCCGCATCGCGGCCATGGCCTCAGCATCGGTGACGCCAAGCGCGCCGCGCAAACGGGTGCGGGCCACGGCAAAGGTCATCTCGCCCGGGCTCGGCGCCAGCAGGGCGTCGCAGATGGAGGGTGCGGCCCCCTCATTGCTTTCACGCTTCCCGCTGGCGAGGCTGCGCGCCATGTCGTCATAGGCGGCCGGCTCCACAGCCCAGACCTCCGTTTCCGGCGAGACGGCATGGGCGGCGATGGCACAGCCCGCCGCCAGTCCGCCGCCCGAGCAGTTCACCAGCAGCGCATCCAGCTTCGCGCCAATCGCCTCCGCCTGGAGCAGCATCTCCAACCCCACCGTGCCGGCACCGCCGGCGATCCAGCGATGCTCGAAAGGAGGCACCAGCATCAGGCCGCGGGCGGCGGCGATGTCGCGCCCGATCGCCTCTCGATCCTCGGTGCGGCGGTCATACAGCACCACCTCGGCGCCCCAGCCACGGGTGCGCTCGATCTTGGTCTGCGGCGCGTCCCTGGGCATCACCAGCACGGCGGGCGCGCCGTGGCGCGATGCGGCCCAGGCCACCGCCTGTGCGTGGTTGCCGGAGGAGAAGCCGATCACCCCACGCGACCGCGCTTCCGGCTCCATCTGCGACAGGAAGTTCCAGGCGCCTCGCGCCTTGAAGCTACCGGTGCGCTGCAGCCCCTCGGCCTTCAGCAGCAGCCGCCCGCCCAGCCGGTTGTTGACGCGCTCGCTTTCCAGCAGCGGTGTCTTGACCAGCACGCCGTCGATGCGCACCGTCGCGGCCTCGATCTCGGCAAAGGCGGGCGGCTGGAGGTGCCAGGGGGTGGTGTCATCGGGCATCGGGCGGGTCCTGCGTTTCGCTCCGCCGAGCATCCTGCATGGCCCGGCCTCCGCCCAGCCTAGGTCGCACGGGACGGCTTGTGAACGCCTGGCGCAACCGTCCGGCGCGGAGCGGTCTTTTCCTTGCTCCGGGAGGGCCACCAGCCCTGCCCGCTTCCTGAGGAGCAGCCAATGATCCCGACCCCTTCCCCCCCGCTGCGCCTCGGCTTTCCCGTCAAGCTGATGGGGGTGGACGACATCAAGAGCAACGACACGCGGCGCTGGCAGCAGAACCCGCACCTCAAGGTTTCGCTCGAATACATGGACCGGGCGCTGGACTACTTGAACAAGCACGATATCCGCATGTACCGGATGTCCTCCGACCTTGCCCCCTACGCTACCCATCCGGACATGCCGCAATTCCATTCCATGGTGCGCGACAGTGATGCGGAGCTGCGCGCCTTCGGCGCCAAGGCCCGGCAACTCGGCATCCGCCTCTCTTTCCACCCCTCTCAGTACGTGGTGCTGAACAGCCCTGACCCGGCGCTGGTGGAGAAGAGCATCTGGGACCTTGTGTCCCAGGCCGAGATGCTGGACCGGATGGAGATGGGGCCGGAAGCGGTGATGGTGATCCATGTTGGCGGCACCTATGGCGACCGGGAAGCCGCCAATGCGCGCTGGGTGGACACCTGGAACACCCGGATGCCGGAGGCCGTGAAGCGCCGGCTGGTGCTGGAGCATGACGATCTGCGCTTCTCCGTTTCCGATATCCTGTGGATCCACGAGCAGACAGGTGTGCGGCTGATCTTCGACCACCAGCATTTCTGGTGCCTGAACCCGGATGGGCTGGAGATGCGCGACGCGCTGGAGCGTGTGCTGCGCTCCTGGCCTGAAGGGCAGCGACCGAAGGTGCATTTCTCCTCCCCGCGCACCGAGATGCGGGAGTTGAAGCGCAAGGACAAGGCCACCGGCAAGCCGAAGACCGTGCGCGTGGCGCCAGTGAACACGGGCCACGCCGATTTCTGCAATCCGTTTGAGTTCATCACCTTCATGCGCATCGCCGAGGGGTTGGAATTCGACGTGATGCTGGAAGCCAAGGTGAAGGACCTGGCGCTAATCCGGCTACGACCGGACCTGCTGCGCTACGCGCCGGATGTGGCACTGCGTTTCGGGCTGGAACCCGCCGCAGCCGCCGCCCTGGAAGCCGAGGAGGACGCGTTCCTGGAGGCGGCGGAGTAGCCTGCTCGCCTCAGCCCTGGCGCGGCAGCAGGTAGGGAGCCGTCGGGATGGCGGTGTCCCGCCCCGCGATCATTGCCGCGAGCAGATGCGCCGTGCCGCAGCCAATGGTGAAGCCGAGTCCGCCATGGCCGAGATGCAGCCAGAGGCGGCCAATGCCACTCTCGCCCAGGATCGGCTTCCAGTCCGGGGTGGCGGGGCGCAGCCCGGCCCAGGCATCGGCGCGGGACCAGTCGCCGCCTGCCGGGAAGGCTTCCAAGGCCTGGCGCCGCAGCAGCGCCACACGGCCCTCGGCCAGATCGGTGCCGAAGCCCACCATGTCCACCATGCCGGCCACGCGCAGCCGGCCCTCCTGAGCCGGCGTGGCGCGCTCCAGCAACGCATAGACGGTTTTGTGGTGAGCATCGGTGATGCTGATCTCGGGCGGCCGGTCCGCTTCCCGCACCGGAAGGGTCAGGCTGTAGCCCTTCAGCGGGTAGAGCGGCAGGCGCAGCCCGAGCCCTTCCGCCAGATGCATGGCGCCGATGCCGGAGGACAGCACGAACAGATCCGCCTCCACCGCCCCCTGCGGCGTTTCGGCTGCGACGATCTCGCCAGCCGCCATGCGGAGACCGGTGACCTCGTGGTTGAACAGGAACTGGACGTTGTTGCGGCGCATCAGCGCGTCGCGCAGCGCCAGGCAGAACATATGGGAATCGCCCACCGATTCATCCGGCGTGTAGACGCCCCCTGCCAACTCGGCGCCAATGGCGGAGAGGGCCGGTTCCAGAGCCAGGCACTGCTTCGCGTCCAGCACCTGCTGCCTGGCACCTTCGCGCGCCTGCAATGCCACCACCTCGGCCGCCGAGGCCAAGCCCGCCTCGTCGCGGAACACCACCAACTTGCCATTCTGCCGATGACCGAATGCCAGCGGCGCCTCGTCCATCATGTCCGCCAGCACGTCCCGGCTGTGATAGGCAAGGCGCAGCATCGCCCGCGTGCCAGCCGCGAAATTGGCAGGGCGGGCGGCGCGGAGGAAGCCGAGCAGCCAGCGCCACAGGCGCGGATCCATCTGCGGCCGCAGTCGCAGCGGAGCCTCGGCGTCGAACAGATATTCCAGCCCCTTCCGCGGCACGCCAGGGGCGGCCAGCGGTGCCACATAGGAATAGGAGAGCTGGCCACCATTGGCGCGGCTGGTGCCCAGGCCCGGTCCGGCCTCACGGTCCAGCACGATCACCTCATGCCCGTCCGCCGCGAGGTGCCAGGCAGCGGCGAGCCCGGCAATTCCGGCGCCGATGACGCAGATCCTCATGCGTGGCGTTTCGTGCTGAAGGGGCGGAGATGAGTGGATGGCATGGCGGCTCCGGCGTGGATCGCGGCGCGGAGATGACCACGCCGCTCAAAGCTTAGGCCGGCAAGGGCGCCAGGGCCATATCGGCCAAACGTGGTTCGGAAGGGGCCGCCGCTCCCCATCCCCATCCCCTCCCCAAAGGCTAGGGCGGCGACCACCGGTAGCTGCGCTGAAAACTCATGGAAAGGACATCCTCCTCCCAATGGCGTTGAGGGAGGCGCGTCCCCTCCCGTCCATGCGACACCCCTCAGGTGCCGCAGAAGGTCTGGCGGATTTCCTCCCCAGGCGGGGCCGGCTCGGCATGGGAGTTGAAACCGGGCTTGTCAGTGAAAGGGGTTGCCAGCAGATCGACCATCTCGTGGAACGGTGCGAAATCCTCCCGCTCCACGGCGGCGGCGATGGCGGCCTCCACCTTGTGGTTGCGGGGGATGAAGGCCGGATTCACGGCGTTCAACGCGTCGCGCCGCTGGTCCGGCGTGACGCCCTCGCGAGCCAGCCGTGCCCGCCACGATTCGGCCCAGCCATCGAAGGCCGACGGGTCGCGGAACAGGGTACGCGGCCCGGCCTCAGTGCCGAGCCGGCGAAAGGTCAGGGTGAAATCCGCTCTCTCGGCAGCCATACGGCCGAGCAGGTCCTGGATCAGCGCCATGTCGCCCTCTTGGGCGGTGGCGAGGCCGATCTTGCGCCGCAGCCCGGTATGGTAGGCGGCTTCGAAAGCGGGGGCGAAGCCGGCCAGCCCCTGTTGCGCCTTGTCCACCGCCGCCTCCTCGTCGAGGGAGAGCAGCGGCAACAGGCATTCTGCCAGCCGGGCCAGGTTCCACTGCATGATACCGGGCTGGTTGCCGTAGGCGTAACGACCGCCATGGTCGATGGAGCTGAACACCGTGGCTGGGTCAAAGGCTTCCATGAAGGCGCAAGGGCCGAAATCAATGGTCTCGCCGGAAATGCTGGTGTTGTCGGTGTTCATTACGCCATGCACGAAGCCCACCAGCAGCCATTGCGCCACCAGCGCCGCCTGCCGCCGAACCACGCCGGAGTAGAAGGCCAGCGCCGGGTCCTCCGACTGGGCCGCGGCCGGATCGTGGCGCGCGATGGCGTAGTCGAGCAAGGTGCGCAGCCCTTCCTCATCCCGCCGCGCGGCGAAGAACTGGAAGGTGCCCACACGCAGGTGGCTGGCGGCCACGCGGGTGAACACGCCGCCGGGCAACGCGCGTTCGCGCAGCACCGTCTCGCCCGTGGTGACCGCGGCCAGGGCGCGCGTGCTGGGGATGCCGAGAGCCGTCATGGCCTCGCTGACGATGTATTCGCGCAGCACCGGCCCCAGCGCGGCGCGGCCGTCTCCGCGGCGGGAGAACGGGGTGGGGCCGGAGCCCTTCAGCTGGATGTCGCGACGCGCGCCGTCACGGCCCACCACCTCGCCCAGCAGGATTGCGCGGCCATCCCCCAGCAGCGGGGAGAAGCCGCCGAACTGGTGCCCGGAGTAGGCCTGGGCCAATGGCTCCGCGCCTTCCGGCACCGCATTGCCGGCCAGCACGGCCACGCCCGCGGGCGTTTCCAGCGCAGCGGAATCGAGGCCAAGCTCCTCCGCCAGCGCATGGTTCACCCGGATCAGCTTCGGCGCGGCCACCGGTGTCGGGTCGAGCCGCGCATAAAAGCGCCCGGGAAGGCGCACATAGCTGTTGTCGAAGCGGAAACGCGGCATTGTTTCGGTGATGGCGTCCATGCGACGCAGATTGGATTGCGGGGGCGGCGGGGCAAGAAGCGGGAAGCACTGCTTGCCCGCATCCCTTCAGTTTCCCGGTGATCCCGCGCCGCATGAGTTCCTACGCCGCCCTTGTCTTGCGCCCCCGCAGCAGCCGCATCGCCCAGCGGCCGAAATCATCCACCACCGTGTAGACCACGGGCACAACAACAAGGCTGAGCAGGGTCGAGGTGATCAGCCCGCCGATCACCACCAGGGCCATGGGGGAACGGAACTCGGCATCGGCACCGATGCCGGCGGCGATGTGGGCCATGCCCGCGGTCATGGCGATGGTGGTCATCACGATCGGCCGGGCACGCTTGCGGGCGGCCTCGAACAGCGCATCGGTGCGCGAATGGCCAGCCTGGCGCGCCTCGATGGCATATTCCACCAGCAGGATGGAGTTCTTGGCGACAATGCCCATCAGCATCAGCACGCCGATCACCGCCGAAACGCTGAGCGAGCCCTGCGCCAGCATCAGCGCCACCAAGGCCCCGCCCAGCGAGAGCGGCAGCGCCGACATGATGGTGAGCGGCTGCAGGAAGCCGCCGAACAGCAGCACCAGCACCAGGTAGATCAGCAGGATGCCGGAGCCGAGCGCGAGCACGAAGCCGCTGAACAGCTCGGCCATCACCTCCACATCCCCCACCTGCTGCTCGCGAACGCCATCAGGCAGGTTCCGCATCACCGGCAACTGCGCCACCATGGCGGTGGCCTGGCCCAGCGGCATACCTTCCAGCTCCGCCTGCACCGTG
The DNA here is from genome assembly GCF_042646265.1 of Teichococcus globiformis. Classification (NCBI taxonomy): domain Bacteria; kingdom Pseudomonadati; phylum Pseudomonadota; class Alphaproteobacteria; order Acetobacterales; family Roseomonadaceae; genus Roseomonas; species Teichococcus globiformis. The sequence goes on along the minus strand of NZ_JBHRTN010000003.1, from coordinate 109,950 downwards.
GCCTTGCGGGTGCGGTCGAGGCGGTCGATCTGGGCCGGGCCGGCACCGTGGCGGATGATCGCCACGCTGCTGAGCGGCACCGCCATGTCGGCCCGGCCGGCGACGCGCAGCATCTGCAGCGTGGACAGGTCGTCACGTGAAGCTTCGTCCAGCATCACGCGGATGGGGATCTGCCGGTCCGGCAAGTTGAATCGCGCCAGGTTCTGATCAATGTCGCCAATGGTGGCAATGCGCGCCGTCTGGCCGATCGCAGCAACCGAGACGCCAAGCTCCGCCGCCCGATCTTCCAGCGGATCGATCTGCAATTCCGGGCGCTGCAGGCTGGCGGTGGAGCGTGCGCCGGACAGGCCCGGCAAGCCGCGCATCTGCTGCTCCAGCTCACGCGCCGTACGCGCCAGCACCTCCGCATCCTCGCCGACGAGCGTGATCTCGGCCTTGGAGCCGCTCATGCCATCGGCGCCGAAGCGCACGCGCAGCCCTGGAATGCTTTCCAGCCGTGGCCGCATCTCGGCCTCGAATTGCTGCTGCGTCAGCGCACGCTCCCCACGGGGGCGCAGTGTGATGATGAGGTTGGCGTTGCGCGGGTCACCCTGCGCCGTGGAGCTGCCCATGCCGGGACCACCCACCAGGCTTGCCGTGCCCAGCGAGGCGAAGACCGACACCACCTCCGGCCGGGCCTTCAGAATGGCCGTGGCACGCTGCACGGCGACCTCCGCGTCGGCCAGGGTTGCACCAGGCTCCAGCTCCAGCGCGGCGGCGGAGCGGCCACGGTCGGCGGCGGGAACGAAGTCGGTTGGAATCAGCGGCACGAGGGCGATCGACAGGGCGAAGAATCCGGTGGCCGCTCCCAGGGTGATCCAGCGATGCGAGAGGCACCAGCCGAGCAATGACAGGTAGCGCCGACCCACGGCTCCCTGCCCGACCTCGTCCTGGTGCGCACGGGCCGAGGGCTTCAGCAGGTAGGCGCCCATCAACGGTGTCAGCAGCCGTGCCACCACCAGGGAGAAGAACACGGCCGCCGCGACCGTCAGGCCAAACTGCCGGAAGAACTGGCCCGGAATGCCGGGCATGAAGGCCACGGGGATGAACACCGCCAGGATTGCGCCGGTGGTGGCCATCACAGCCAGGCCGATCTCAGCCGAGGCATCCAGCGCCGCGCGGAAGGCACCGCCTTCCGGGTTGGCGCGCATGTGGCGAACGATGTTCTCGATCTCCACGATGGCATCATCGACCAGCACGCCCACCACGAGCGTCAGCCCGAGCAGCGTCACGTTGTTCAACGAGTAGCCGAGCCAGTGCAGCAGAAAGAAGGTCGGAACCAGAGAGAGAGGCATGGCGACCGAGGCGATGGCCGTGGCCCGCCAGTCGCGCAGGAACAGCCAGACCACAACCATGGCAAGCCCCATGCCGACCAGCAGCGCTTCCAGCGCGCCATGGTAGCCGGCTTCCACAAAGGCGACGGTGGACGTGACCAGGCGGATCTCGCTGCCCGGGTGCGCTGCCTGCAACGCGGCGACGCGCTTCGCCACCTGTTCCGCCACGCCCATCTCGGAGGAGCCACGCGTCCGCATCACCTCGAACGCCACCACCAGCTCACCATCCAGGCGCGCGGCGGTGCGGATCTCGGCCGTGCCGTCCGTGACCTCGGCGATCTCAGCGAGCCGCGCGGTGCGGCCGCCAGGCAGGATGATGGGCCGGGATCGCAGCGCCTCCACCGTGAGCGCCGACCCCAGGGTGCGGATGCTCTGCTCGCTGGCGCCCAGCGTGCCACGCCCGGCGGGCAGGTTGATGTTGGCGCTGCGCAGCTGCTCGTTCACCTGCGCCGCGGTGATGCCGAGCGCCAGCAACCTGTCGGGCCGGAGCGCCACGCGGATCTCCCGCTCCACGCCGCCGACGCGGTTGACCTCGGCAACGCCAGGGACGGCCAGCAACGACTTCGCCACCGTGTCGGTGACGAACCAGGAAAGCTGTTCCGTGCTCATGGCGGGATTGCTGACCGTGTAGGTCAGAATGGCGCCCCCGGTGATCTCGACCCGGCTAACAACAGGATCACGGATGGATGCCGGCAGATCGGCGCGGATCTGCGAGATCTTGTCGCGCACATCGTTGGTGGCGCGGTCCACATCCTTGCCGAGGTTGAACTCGATCACGGTGGTGGAGGCGCCGTCCTGCACGATGGAGGTCATGTGCTTGACATCGCCGAGGCCGGAAACCGCATCCTCCACCCGGCGCGTGACTTCGGTTTCGAGCTCAGAAGGGGCGGCGCCGGGCTGCGCCACCGTCACCACCACGGCGGGCAGGTCGATATCGGGCGTGTTGTTGATGCGAAGCAGTGGAAAGGCGACAATGCCGGCCAATGTCAGCAGCAGAAAAAGAACAAAGGTCGGGATCGGGTTGTGGATCGCCCAGGCGGAAATGTTGCCCTGCGAGATGGCGCTGTGCTGCATGGCGGTCTTGCCCTTCACCGCGGCGGCGCGACGCGAACGCGATCGCCATCGGCGAGAAACCCCGCCCCGGCCACCACCACACGCTCGCCTTCCGCCAATCCCCGCGTCACCGCCACCACGCCGTCGCGCCGGGTGCCGGTCGCCACGATGCGTTGCTCCACGGCATCGGCGCCGTCCGGCAACACGAATGCGGTCGCCTCGCCGTTGCGGTAGACCACCGCCTCCTGCGGAACCGACAGCACCGGTTCCCGCCCCGACTGAAATTCGGCGCGGGCGAACATGCCGGGACGAAGGCCGGACTGGTCCGGCAAAGCGACATGCGCGATACCGAGCCGCGTGTCGCCGGAAACAACCGGCGAAAGGGCGCGGATCTGGGCCATGATGGACTGCTCCCCATGCAGAACGCGCACCGCCTGACCAGGCGCCAGAAAGGCGAGATCCAATTCCGGCACGCGTGCATCCAGCTCTAGCCGGCCGTCGCGGATCAGCCGCACCAATTCCTGCCCCGGCTGCACCACGGCGCCGGGCAGCACGGAGCGCCGGGAAACGATGCCGTCATGAGGTGCCAGGATGCGGGTCTGCGCCAGCCGCGCCGCCGCTTCCCCTTGCCGCGCGCGGGCGGCGAGAAGCCTGGCCTCGCCCTGGCGCACCAGGGATTGGCGCTGCTCCAGCACCTCGCGCGCCACATTGCCGGAACGGGACAGCTCCACCGAGCGCCGCAGATCGAGCCGGGCGATGTCCAGCGCTGCCTCGGCCTCGGCCAGCGCGGCATCCGCCTGGGCAGACTGCGCGGCCGGAAGCTTGTCCTCCAGCGCCACCAGAAGCTGACCCTGGCGCACTCGATCGCCTTCCTCCACCGGGACGGCCGCCACGCGCAGTCCGGCGGCCTCGGCGCCGATCACCAGCTCCTGCCACGCCACCACCGATCCATCGCCGATGATGACGCGCGACAGATCGCGCGGGCGGACCGGGACAAGGGCGACGGTCAGCGCCGGCGGCGGGGCGGCGATGCCGTTCTCTGCCGAGGGAGAAGGGGCCAGGGGTGGCAGCGGCCGCAACAAAACAACGCCCGTCCCGGCCAGCACCAGCGCGGCCGCCAGGGCCCACGGCCAGCGGCGGCGGCGCGGCGGCAGGAGTTCGGGGGGCGCGGGGCGAATCTCCGCGTGCTGGTCCGGCATGACACTGAGTTCCCGGCGGCGGCGCGTCGGTGCCCGGCTTCTCGGGCAGGCGGCCGTGGCTTTCTTGTTGACCGTATGGTCAATAGAAGCCTTACTGAACCGCAACGGCCCCGAGGTCAAGCCTGCTGAAACGGATCCACTTCATGTCCTCGCGAGATGACACTTCATCCCTGCCTTCGCGCCCGCAACGCCGGCGGCTGCCGGTTGAAGAACGGACGCCGCAGATCCTTGATGCGGCGCTGGAGGAGTTTGCCGCACGGGGCTATGCGGGCGCACGCATGGCCGAGGTCGCCCGTCGGGCCGGAATCGCCAAGGGACTGATATATCACTATTTTCCATCAAAGACCGAGCTGTTCCAGGCCACCGTGCGCGCTTGCACCCGCCCGACCTTCGAAGCGGCGGAGCGGAGCTTCGCGGCCCATCCCGGTTCGGCGCGCGAGGTGCTGCGGACACTGGTTGACCTTGGCTACGACAAGGCCGGCAACGACCCGCGCGACCGCACCCTGTTCCGCCTGCTGATCACCGAGGCAGCCAATGTCCCTGAGTTGGCGGCTTTCTATCGCGAGGAGGTGTTGTCGCGCAGCCTGGGCATCGTGCGGCGCCTGCTGGCCGAGGGCGCGGCATCGGGCGAGTTCCGGCCGGACCTGCCCGACGCACCCGGCTATGCCGAGGTGGTGCTGGCACCGGTGTTGATGCTGCCGGTATGGCAGATGATGCTGGGCGAACAGGACGCCCCCGCGCCCGAGGCAATGCGAGCCGCCCATCATGCCATGCTGATGGCGGCCCTTTCGCGCTGAGCGCTGGCGACTCCCTGGCCCTTTTTGCAGGCTTGGGCGCATGATGGCGTCGGGCGCCCCGCGGCGCCCCCAGATCAAGCGGCCCCGGAAAAGGAGTCGCCACAAGGGAGTGTTCAAGATGATCAGACGCCGCAGCCTGATCGGCAGCGCCGCGCTAGCCACCGCCTGGCCTCTTGCCCGGCCGAGTGTCGCCCTGGCACAAGGCGGCTGGCCCGAGCGGACAATCCGGCTGGTCGTGCCCTATCCGCCTGGCGGCTCCACCGACGTTGTGACCCGGCTCTACGCGGAGCGCATGGGTGCACTGCTTGGCCAGCCGGTGGTGATCGAGAACAAGCCAGGCGCCAGCGGCAACATCGGCGCCGACGCTGTGGCCAAGGCGGCGCCGGATGGCTACACGATCGGCGTCGCCAATGTCAGTGGGCTGGCCATCAACCCCTTCCTGTTCGAGAGCATGCCTTTCGATCCGGTGCGCGATCTGGCGATGCTAGGCATGACCTATGAAATGCCGAACGTCGCCGTGGTGCCGGCCGCGCGGTCCAAAGCCACGACACTGCAGGATTTCATTGCCTGGGCACGGACCAAGCCGGGCGGGCCGACCTACGGCTCCACCGGCATCGGCCAGACCACCCATCTGTCCGGCGCGCTGCTGTTCGGCCGCACCGGCATCGAGGCAACGCATGTGCCCTATCGCGGCGCGGCGCAGACCATTCCTGCATTGCTGGCAGGCGATGTCGATTTCACCATCGATAACCTCGCTTCCTACGTGCCGCTGATCCGGGACGGGCAGATGCGCGCCCTGGCCGTCACCAGCGCGCAGCGCTGGCCGACCCTGCCGGAGGTGCCGACCATGGCCGAGGCCGGGCTGCCGGATTTCGTGGTCACCGTCTGGGGCACCTTTATCGCCCCGGCCGCCACGCCGCGCCCGGTGGTGGAGCGGCTGAATACGGCAATGCGGCAGGTTGCAGCGGACCCTGCCTTTGCCCGCAGGGTCCTGGAGAGTGGCGCCACCGTGCTGTCCAGCTCGCCGGAAGAGGCGGCCGCGCGCGCCGAACGGGAACGACCCATGTGGCGCGACCTGGTGCAGTCTTCCGGTGCGCGGGCCGGATGAGGCGGCGCGCAGCCGCCCCTGACCTTCAGCCGTGGCTGGCGGCAGCGGCTCCACGTGGGGCTCGCACGAAAAGGGTCACGGCCACCACCCCCAGCACGGCGATGCCGCCAGCCAGCATGAAGGCGCTGGTGAAGGAGCCGCTGGCCTGCACCATGAAGCCGGTGACCGCTGGGCCGATAATGCCCGCGGTGTTGGCCAGCCCGTGCACGAAGCCGCCAACGCCACCCACATGCCGCGCAGGCACCACGTCCTGCACGATGGCCCAGTAGATGGCGCCTGTCATGTAGAGGGCGAAGACGGTGATGGCGACAAGGGCAACGGCACTGGTGGCGGTGGTCATGAAGCCGGCCAGGATGATGGCTACCGCGGCAATGCCCAGGCAGGTGGTCAGCACGATCTTGCGCGAGAACAGGGCATCCCCGGTGCGGCGGTAGATCAGGTCGGTGGTGAAGCCGCTGCCGAGCAGGCCGATGCAGCCCAGGATCCACGGGATCACGGTGACCAGGCTCATGTCGTGCATCGACAAGCCGCGTGCCTGGATCAGGTAGGAGGGGAACCAGGTTAGAAAGAAGAACAGGATGTAGTTGTAGCCGAAGAAGGCGAAGGCAGTGGCCAGCACCACCGGGTTCTTCAGGTAGGTGCCCAGGCCCGCGCCGTGCCCGGCGCCGGCCACGGGGGCGGGACGGTCAGCGGCGATATCCGAGCGCTCCGCTGGCGTGACGCGCCCATCGGTCTGCGGGTCGCTGCTGGCCAGCCAGAGCCAAAAGAGCAGCCAAACGAAGCCGATGGCCGCGACCACGAAGAACGACACCCGCCAGCCGAAATTCACCACGCAGTAGCCCACCAGCGGCCCCGCAATGGCACCACCCAGCGGCGTGCCGGCATTGGCGACGCCGATGGCCGAGCCCGCCTCACGGCGCGGGAACCAGTTGCTGACCACCTTGTTCGCGGTGGCGGAGAACGGCCCTTCCCCAACGCCGAAGCCGATGCGCACCAGCAACATCGAGATGAACCCGGTTGCCATCCCCGTCAGTGCGCAAAAGGCCGACCACACCGCCATGGAAAGCGAGAAGATGCGGTGCGGCCCGGCGCGGTCCGACATGTACCCGCCGATGAAGTTGAAGATGGCATAGCCGAAGAAGAAGCTGCTGAAGATGAGCCCGAGCTCGGACGGTGTCAGCTGCAGGTCGGCGGCCACGGCCGGCGCGGCGATCGAGAGCGCGCTACGGTCCATGTAGTTGATGATGCCCGCCAGGAAGAGCAGGAAGATCACCAGGTGGCGTCGCTTTTTCCACATTTTCGTTACTCCCGTGGTCCGGGGAAGCACGGGAGGGTGGAAGCCAGGGGAGCGCCGAAGGGCGAACGTGTTCCTCGTCTGGCCGCCGGTCGCCCCGGGGTTCCTTCTTGGCGGCGGAACGTGCATTCTACCATGGTAGAATGTCAACCCAACGGGAGAGAATGCGTGATGCGCGCCTGTGTCCTCCATTCAGCCAAGGATCTGCGGATCGAGGAGCGCCCCGAGGCTCCGCTTGCCGCGCACGAAGTGCGGGTGCGGGTCCGCGCCGGCGGCATCTGCGGTTCGGACCTACACTACTTCTTCCATGGCCGGGTCGGCGATTTCGTGATCCGCGAGCCGCTGGTGCCGGGCCATGAATTCGCTGGCGAAGTCACGGAAATCGGCACCGGCGTCACCCGGCTTCGCCCGGGGCAGCGCGTCTGCGTCAACCCGGCGCGAAACTGCGGAACCTGTCCACGCTGCCGCGAAGGCCGGCCGAACCTGTGCGAGAACGTGTTCTTCATGGGCAGTGCCAGCAAGTTCCCGCACATGCATGGCGGCTTCGCCGAGTTCACCACAGTCGCGGAAAGCCAGTGCTTCGCCGTTTCGGGCGAGTTGCCCTTCGAGGAAATGGCCTTCGCCGAGCCGCTCTCGGTGGCGCTGCACGCGGCTCTGCGGGGCGGCAACCTGATGGGCCGCAAGGTGCTGGTGACTGGCGCCGGGCCGATCGGGCAGCTGGTGATGCTGGCAGCCCGGCGCGGCGGTGCGGCGCACCTGGCCATCACGGACATGATCAACCAGCCCTTGCAGGCCGCCCGCAACATGGGCGCCGATGAAAGCTTCAACGTGTCGGGTGGCACGGAGGCACTGCTGGAGGCTTCCAGGCGGATCGGTGGCTTTGACGTGGTGTTTGAGGCCTCGGGCGCTTCGCCGGCGCTGAATGCCGGGCTGCTGGCCGTGCGCGCGGGCGGCATCGTGGTGCAAGTGGGCTCTCTGCCCGGCGGCGAAACGCCGGTGATGGCCAACCGCATCATGGCGCGGGAGATCGACCTGCGCGGCGCCTTCCGCTTCGGCGAGGTGTTCGGCGATGCCGTGGCCTGTTTGGAGAAGCGGCTGATCGACGTCCGGCCGCTGCTGACCGGCACCTACACGATGGACACGGCCAGCCAGGCCTTCGCCGCCGCGCAGGACCGCACCAGGAACCTCAAGGTGGTGATCACCTTCTGAACACCGGCACCCGGATCAATCGCCCTTGTCGAAGTGGTCCGGGAACCGCCCCACCAGTTGCGGCAGGGAGGCATGCACCTCTGACAGGTGATCGATCATGGCGGCTTCCGCAGCATCGGCGTGACGAGCGACGAGGGCCGCCAGGATGGCACGGTGCTGGCGGATCAGCAGCGGGCCCGGCGTCGTCTCAGGCAGGCTGAGGTAGCGGACCCGGTCCATCTGCAGCTTCACGGCCGACAGTGCCGTCCAGGCATCGTGCAGTCCGATGGCGGCGGCAAAGGCCTCGTGCATCTCGTTGTCGAGCATGAAGAAGCGTCCATGGTCGGCGGCGGCCAGCGCCTCCTCCTGTGCATCCACCATGCGGCCTATTCGTGCGATCGCCGCGTCGCCGGCTTCGGTCGCGGCGCGGCGGATCACCGCGCACTCCACGGCCTGACGGACAAAGTGCCCGGAGCGAACGCCCGAGACGGAAATCCGCGTGACCAGGGTGCCGCGCTGCGGCAGGATGCGCAGGAGCCCTGCTTCGGACAAGCGGATCAATGCGTCGCGCACCGGCTGGCGGCTGACACCCATGACCTGCGAGACCTCGGCCTCCGGCAGGCTTTGCCCTGGGCAAAGCTGATTGCGGATGATCGCATCGCGCAGGAAATGCGCGATGTTAAGACCGACAGGGCCGGCGAGGTTGAGACGGGTGAAGCCCTCCAGGGCCTGCAGGGAGGCCACGGCATTACGCTCCTGTCATGCGGCACGGCTGCCCTTAAAGCATTGCATACTACCATACACAAGCACCTCGCCGCCTTGACCTCGGCGGAGCGCAAAGATTACTAGTATGGCAAGAAGCGCCACTCGGTTCGCCGCAGGCAGGAAGTCCGGGATGATCACAGCACCACGCCTCCACCCCGAAGCACTCCTCAGCCGCCACCCGGAAGGTGTCGCCATGCCGTGCTACAACCGTGCGGCGCTGCGCCCCTCCATTGTGCATCTCGGCCTCGGCGCCTTCGCCCGCGCGCATCTTGCCCTCTACACGGAGGATGTTCTGAACGCCGATGGAGGCGATTGGGGGATTCTCGGCGTGTCGCTGCAACGCCCTGACCAGCGCGACAGGCTGGCGCCACAGGACGGCCTCTACACCGCCATTGAGCGCGGTCCGGATGGCGAGCAGTGCCGCATCGTCGGCTGCCTGCTGGGCGTCATGGTGGCGCCGGAAGAGCGAGGAGCGCTGGTGGCACGACTGGCCAATCCGCGCACGCGCATCGTCAGCCTGACGGTTACGGAAAAAGGCTATTGCCATGACCCCGCCACGGGCCGGCTGCGCCTGGACCACCCGGATATCTCGCATGATCTGACGAACCTCGCGGCGCCGCGCACCGCCATCGGGTTCCTCGTGGCCGGGCTGGCGGCCCGCCGTGCGGCAGGGCACGCGCCCTTCACCGTGCTGTGCTGCGACAACCTGCCGCACAATGGCCGGCTGGTCGCCGGGCTGGTGGGCGAGTTCGCCGATGCGCTGGACCCGGCGCTGTCCGCCTGGATCGGCGCCGAGGGCGCCTTTCCCTGCACCATGGTGGACCGCATCGTGCCTGCCCTGACCGATGCCGATCTGGTCGCCGCCGAGCGGCTGTCCGGCTTCGCCGACGCCGCGCCGGTGGGGCACGAGTCCTTTCGCCAGTGGGTGATCGAGGATGATTTTGTCGGTGGCCTCCGCCCGGAGTGGGAAAAGGCCGGGGCACAGTTCGCCTCGGATGTCGCGCCCTTCGAGCACATGAAGCTGCGGCTGCTGAACGGCTCGCATTCGGCGCTGGCCTATCTCGGCTATCTTGCCGGGTACGAAACCATTGGCGATGCGGTGAACGACGATGCTTTCGCCGGCTACCTCCAGCGCTTCTGGGACGAAGTGCGGCCGATGGTGCCGCCGCCGCCCGGCCAGGATCTGCACGCCTACACCGATGCCCTGCTGGCGCGCTTCCGCAACCCGGCCATCCGCCACCGCACCTGGCAGATCGCCATGGACGGTTCGCAGAAGTTGCCGCAGCGCCTGCTGGGCACGCTGCGCGAGCGGCTGGCACAAGGGCTGGACAGCCCTGCCCTCTGCCTCGCGGTGGCGGCCTGGGCCCGCTATGTCGGTGGCACCGATGAGGCAGGCAGTCCCATCGATGTGCGCGATCCCATGGCCGCCGGGCTGCGCGCGCAGCTCGATGCCGCTGGCGCGGAGCCCGCCGCCCGCATCCGGGCCCTGCTCGGTGTCGAGGCGGTGTTCGGCACCGACCTGCCGGCCGAGCCACGCTTCGCCACCGCGCTGACCGAGGCCTATGCGCAGTTGATGGCCAAGGGCGCACGCGCGGCCGCCGCTCCCTGATCACGACCAAGGAAAGGACGAACACCATGGAGGAAACCTGGCGCTGGTTCGGGCCCGACGACGCCGTCCGGCTCGACCACATCCGGCAAGCGGGTGCACGCGGCATCGTCAACTCGCTGCACCAGCTCCCCTATGGCGTGGTCTGGAGCGTCGAGGAGATCGAGAAGCGCAAGGCCATCATCGGCGCCGACCCGTCCCTCGGCCTCTCCTGGCGCGTGGTCGAGAGCCTGCCAGTGCACGAGAAGATCCGCCGCGGCGACCGGGATTGCGCGCAGCTCTTCGAGAACTACCGCGCCTCGCTGCGCAACCTCGCCGCCTGCGGGGTGAGGACGATCTGCTACAACTTCATGCCGGTGCTGGACTGGACCCGCACCGAGCTTCGCCACCCCCTGCCCGGCGGCGGCAATGCGCTGCGCTTCAACGCGCATGAGTATGTGGGCTTCGACGTGTTCATCCTGGAGCGCCCCGGTGCGGCCGAGGGCGTGGAGCCGGAATTGCTGGCCCGCGCAAAGGCCTGGGCCGATGGCGCGACGCAGGAGCAGAAGGACACGCTGCTTGCCTCCATCATGGCCGGGTTGCCCGGCGCATATGATCGCTATGACGTGCCAGGGCTGCGCGCCATCCTGGCCGAGTACGGCGCCATAACCGCCGACGACCTGAAGGCCAACCTCCGGCGCTTCCTCCAGGAGATCATCCCGACCGCCGAGGAATGCGGGATGCAAATGGCCATGCACCCGGACGATCCGCCGCGCCCGCTCTTCGGCCTGCCGCGCATCGTTTCCACCGAGCAGGACGTGGCCGACCTGCTGGCGATGGCGGATAGCCCGGCCAACGGGCTGACGCTCTGCACAGGCTCGCTCGGCGCGCATCCAACCAATGACCTGCCGAAGATCGCCGCGCGCTTTGCAGGGCGCATCCACTTCGCGCACCTGCGCAACGTGGCGAAGGAGCCGGACGGATCCTTCATGGAAGCCGACCATCTGGGCGGCGACACCGACATGGTGGCGGTGGTGGAAGCGCTGATGGTCGAGCAGAAGCGCCGCAAGGAGGACGGCCGGCCCGATTGGCGCATTCCCTTCCGCCCCGATCATGGCCATGAGTTGGCGGATGATGTCGGCAAGCCGACGTTTCCGGGTTATCCTCTGATCGGCCGTCTGCGGGGGTTGGCCGAACTGCGTGGTGTCATGACGGCGCTGTCCAGGATCAAGGGCCTGCCGCTTTAGCGAAGAAAGGAACCGTTATGGCATCTATGACGATCGAGGCCGCGCTGGCCCGCTGCGCCGAGGCGCGCGCCATTCCGGTCATCCGCACCAGCACCGCCGCCGCGGCCGAGACGGTGGTGGGATGGCTGAAGGAGGCCGGGCTATCGATCTTCGAGATCACCATGACGGTGCCCGATGCGCCGGCGCTGATCCGCTCCCTGGCTTCCGATCCGGATCTGCTGGTGGGCGCCGGTACCGTGCCGGACCGCGCGGCCGGTGAAGCCTGTCTCGCCGCCGGAGCCAAATTCCTGGTCACCCCCTGGGTGGCGCCCGAGCTGGCGGAGCCTTGCCGTCAGGCCGGGGCCGCGCTGATGCTGGGCGCCGTGACGCCGACCGAGGTGCGCGCCGCCCGCGCCGCCGGGGCCGATGTCGTGAAGGTGTTTCCGGCTTCCTCCGTTGGCGGTCCCGGCCACCTCAAAGCGCTGCGCAGTGTCTTTCCAGGCGTGAAGTTCTGCCCCACCGGGGGCGTCGATCCCAGCAACATGCAAGACTACCTGGAGGCCGGCGCCGCCTTTGTCGGCATGGGCGGTGCCCTGGTGGACGAGAAGCGGATCAAGGCCGGCGACAAAGCGGCGATCCAGGCCGTGGCGCACCGGCTGCTCGGGCATGCCGTGGCATGAGCCTCGACCTGATCTGCATGGGCGAGCCCATGCTCGAGCTCAATCGCAACAGCGAGGATGAGAAGGGCAACCCGCTCTATCTGGAGGGCTTCGGCGGTGACACGTCCAATGCCGCCATCGCCGCCGCGCGACAGGGCGCCAAGGTGGCTTACATCACCGCCTTAGGGCAGGATGGGCCGGGCGAGCGCTTTCTGGAGCTGTGGCGCGCTGAAGGCGTCGAAACCTCGCTGGTGCATCGCGATGGGGGGGCGAAGACCGGCCTCTATCTCGTGACGCATGGCAGGGACGGGCACGAATTCCATTATTACCGCAGCGGTTCCGCCGCCAGCCGCTACACGCCCGAGTTGCTGCCGCGCGAGGCCATTGCCAAGGCACGGATGTTCTACGCTTCCGGCATCAGCCAGGCGATCTCGCCCAATGCGGCGGATGCGGTGTTCGAGGCCATGCGCATCGCCCGCGAGGCCGGGCTGCAGGTCGCCTATGACACCAACTATCGCGCCAGCCAGTGGCCGGCACCCCGCGCCACCGCCATCATCATGCAGGCCATCGCACGCTGCGACATCGCCTTGCCGGGGCTGGACGATACGCGCACCCTGCTTGGGCTCGACGACAAGGATGCCATTGTCGATCATTACCTGCGCCTCGGCCCGAAGATCGTCGCGCTGAAGATGGGCGGTGAGGGCACCTACCTTGCCACGGCCGAGGCGCGCGAGATGATCCCTCCCTTTCCGTGCAAGCCGGTGGACGCGACGGGAGCGGGCGACACCTTCTGTGGCAGCTTCATGGCGCGGATGCTGGCAGGCGACACGCCAGGAAATGCGGCGCGCTATGCCGCCTGCGCGGCGGCTCTGTCGACCGAGGGCTATGGCGCGGTGGCGCCGATCCCTCGCGCAGAACGCGTGCACGCGGCGTTGAAGGGCTGAGAACCCGGGAGCCTGCTTTTCCCGAATTTCCCGCCGGAAAGCCGATCCATTCTCCGGCCGCCCGCCTTCTTGCCAGAAGGAGGGCGGCTCCGGAACCCGGTGAAGCGGTCGCCCCCATGAACCCTGCGGCCGCGTTGCGCTTCCAGGCCACCCGGAACCACAGAACAGGCTCTCAGGGCGTCAGGCCTCCGGCAGGTTGGACCCGGAGGGCGCGGCGTCCGTTCCGGCGCCGCGGATCGCATCCGCCAGCGCCTCGGCGGCCGGTGACAGGCTGGCGCCACGCCGCCACAGAAGGGCAATGGTGCGGCGCATGGCTGGCGCTGCGATCGGCCGGGTTTCCAGCACCGGCGGCAGGCGCAGATCGGGCGCCAAAGCCGGCAGGATGCCGATGCCCAGACCGGCACGGACCAGCGCCACGGCCGTGCTCATGTAAGTTGCTTCATAGGCAGGATTGAGCAGCAGCCCGGACTCGGCAAAGGCGCGTTCGGCCAGGGCTCGCAGACTGCTGCCGGGATCCGTCAGCACCAGCGGCTCGGCGGCCAGGATGGCAGGGCTCAGCCGCGACCTTGCCGCCAGCCTGTGCCCCGGCGGCAGCACCGCGATCAGTTCGTCCTCGAACAGCGTCTCGGCTTCCAGCGCCGGATCAGGGCCTGCCAGCATGCCGATGCCGAGTTCCGCCTCGCCGTCGCGAAGCTGCGCCGCCACCCGCCCGGCCACGGCATCGCGCACAAGCACGCGGATCGCCGGATGCATCGCGCGCGGCCGTGCCAGCGCCAATGGCAGCAGCGTGGCCGCGACGGAGGGTAGCACCGCCACCCGCACCACGCCCGAGCGCCGCGCGGCCTGCGCCCGTGCCCCCTCCACCACCTGATCCAGCTCGGCCAGCACACGGCCAAAGGATTGCGCGAGGTGGCGCCCTGCCTCGGTAGGGCGGACGCCGCGGGCCGAGCGGTCGAACAGGGTCAGCCCGAGCGACGTCTCCAGCGCCCTGATCTGCACAGTCAGTGCGGGCTGCGAAAGGTGCAGCCTCGCCGCCGCACGGCCGAAGCTGCCGGTTTCCACGGCGGCGGCAAAGGCTCGCAGCTGGCGAAGTGATGGCGTCATAATCTCAGGCTATGACTGACCCAGAAACATATCAATTGCATGATGAGTCCGGCGCCGCTTCCATGCATCGTGGAAGGGCCGCGTACAGGCCCAACGGAAATGAACCCGGAGACGCCCGCATGCACCGCCTTGCCCCTACCCGCCGCGCCGTGCTCGGCGGAGCGCTGGCCGCGCCCTTCATGTTGGGCGGTGCCACCAGCGCTGCCCGGGCCCAGTCATGGCCGACGCGCCCGATCCGCCTGATCGTGCCCTTTGGAGCCGGCACCTCCACCGACATCGTCGCCCGGCTGCTGGTGCCGCGCATGTCGCAGACGCTGGGCCAGCCCCTGGTGGTGGAAAACCGTGCCGGTGCGGGCGGGGTGGTCGGCAGCGACGCCGTCGCGAAGTCGCCGCCGGATGGCTACAATCTTTGCCTCGGCTCCATCGCATCGCATTCCGTCAATGTCTCGCTGATGCCGCAGATGCCCTATGACGTGCTGCGGGACTTCACGCCGATATCGCTGGTGACGGAGGCGCCGAACCTGCTGGTGGTGTCCGCGTCGGTTCCGGTGACGACGCTGCCGGAATTCTTTGAATGGGCCAAGCAGCAGCGCAACGGTGTCAGCTACGCCTCGGCGGGCAATGGCACATCCTCGCACCTCGCGGGCGAGTTGCTGAAGATGAAGACCGGGGCGCCGCTGGTGCATGTGCCCTACAAGAGCGGCGCCCAGGCAGTGACCGACGTGATCAGCGGCACCGTACCCATGACGGTGTACCAGGTGACGGCCGTGCTGCCCTTCGTGCGGGACGGAAAGCTGAAGGCGCTCGCCACCACCTCAGCCAAGCGGCTGGAAATCGCACCGGAAGTGCCGACCGCCGTGGAGCAGGGGGTGGCCGATTTCGACGTGGCCGCCTGGCACGGGCTGTTCGCTCCGGCCGGCCTGCCTGAGCCGGTGCGCGACCGCATCTACAACGCGCTGCGCGAAGCGCTGTTCGCGCCTGAGCTGAAGGAGCAGCTCCGCAACCAGGGCCTGATCCCGGTGGCCAGTGCCCCGGACGCCTTCCGCCCCTGGCTGGCCGAGGACATCGCAAAATGGCGCGAGGTGGTGCGTGTTTCCGGCGCCACTGCAGATTGAGGCGGTGATGCTGGGCTCCGACCCCAATGCCCTGCTGCGCATCGGCTGCGGCTCTGGCTTCTCCGGCGACCGGCTGGACGCGCCGGGGCCGGTGGTCGACGCGCTGATCGCCTCCGGCGGCCCCGCGGCGCTGATGCTGGAGGTGCTGGGGGAGCGTACCCTGGCCCTGGCCCAGCGCGAGCGGCTGCACAGCCCGCAAAAGGGTTACGAGCCGGCGTTGCTCGACCTCCTTCGGCCTATCCTCGCGCGGTGCGCGGCGGCGGGCATTCCCATCGTCACCAATGGCGGCGCTGCCAACCCGCGCGGTGCGGCGGAGGCCGTGCTGGGCCTGGCGCGGGAGATGGGGCTCCCCGGCCTGCGCATCGGCGTGGTGGAGGGCGACGATATCCGCGGCACCGATGCCCTGGCCGATCTCGACCCGTGGGAGGGCGATGCCGGCGCAGTGCTGGAGCCCGACAAGGTCATCGCCGCCAATGTTTACCTGGGCGCTGCACCCATCGCCGAGGCGCTGCGGCGTGGTGCCCAGCTTGTCATCACCGGGCGCTGCTCGGACCCCGCCTTGGCGCTGGGACCCATGCTCGCGCATTTCGGGTGGAACGAGACGGATTGGGACCGGTTGGCGGCCGGCACCATGGCAGGGCATCTGCTGGAGTGCGGCGCGCAGGTGACAGGAGGGTATTTCGCCGATCCCGGCGTCAAGGACATTCCGGGTGATGCGCTCGGCATGGCGACGATCGGCTTTCCCATCGCCGAGATCGGCCCCGATGGCTCGGTGCTGATCACGAAGCCGGATGGCACGGGCGGGCGCGTGGACCGGCGCAGTGTGACGGAGCAGCTGCTTTATGAGCTGCATGATCCCTCTGCCTATCTGACGCCCGATGTGGTGCTGGACATTACCGGCGTCACCATCGCCGAGGAAGCGCCCGATCGGGTACGTATCGCCGGGGCGCGTGGCACGCCGCGGCCGGAGCGGCTGAAAGCTACGGTCAGCCTTCCTGGCGGCTGGCTCTCGGAGGCCGAGATTTCTTATGCCGGGCCCAATGCCCGCGCCCGTGCAGAACTGGCCGGCCGCACCGTGGGCGAGCGGCTGCGCCTGCTGGGATTGGAAGGACAATCACGGATCGACCTGATCGGTGTGGTCAGCGTCTTCGGCGGCGATGCCTCGCCAGGACCTTTCGCCGCGAACGCGGCCGAAGACATCCGCCTGCGCCTGGCCTTCGCCACCGAAAGCAAGGCCACGGCGGAAAGGGCGGCGCGCGAGGTGCTGTCGCTTTACTGCTGCGGCCCCGCCGGTGGTGGGGGCGTGCGCATGCGCGTGACCGACCGGATCCGCACCCTGTCCTTCCTGATACCGCGCGAACGCCTCGCGCCGCACGTCACGCTGCTCGACCTGGGGGATGCGGCATGAGCCTGGTTCCGCTGCACAGCCTTGCCCATGCCCGCGCCGGCGATAAGGGCAACCGGCTGAACCTGTCGCTGATCGCGCATCGGGCGGAAGACTGGCCGCTGCTGGCCGCGCAGGTGACAGAGGCGAAGGTGCTCGACCTGCTCCGCCATCGCGGCGCCACGGCCGCTCGCCGCTACGACCTGCCGCAGCTCGGGGCCTTCAACTTCGTCATCGAGGATGTTCTCCAGGGCGGCGTCAACGGCGCACTGAACCTCGATGGGCATGGCAAGAGCCTGTCCTTTCTGTTGCTCGGCATGATGGTGGAGGGACGCTGAGACAGCGATGCATGGCCGTCTCCCGGCCAGAGCGCCGGCGGATCGGCGGGTAGAGATGATGAAGGGCGCGGTTTTCCGCTTTCCATCGTCGCCGCGATGCCCTCGCGCCGGTTTTGTTTCTTCTTGGCGATCGCCAATCCCGGGCGCTTCATAGTCGGGGAAACGGACCGGGAAGAAGGAAAAGCCCATGCAGGCCGAGCGCTTCGACGCCATCGTCATCGGGGCCGGGCAGGCCGGGCCACCCCTGGCCGGGCGGCTGACATCGGCCGGCATGAAGGTGGCGCTGGTGGAGCGCAGCCTGCTGGGCGGCACCTGCGTGAATCGCGGCTGCACGCCCACCAAGGCTCTCGTGGCCAGCGCGCGTGCCGCACATGTGGCACGGCATGGCGCGGATTGGGGCTTGCGGCCCGTGGCCGGCGTCGCGGTGGACATGCCCCGGGTGCGGGAGCGGGCCGCCGCCATTGCGCGGCAATCCCGGGAGAGCGTCGCCGAGTGGCTGAAGGGCATGAAGGGGCTGACCCTGTTGCATGGTCATGCCCAGTTTGAGGGACCGCGCCGCATCCGCGTCGGAGAGCGCCTGCTGGAGGCACCGCGCATCATCCTCAACACCGGGGCGCGGCCAGTCATCCCGGACCTGCCGGGGCTGGAAAACGTGCCCTACCTCACCAGCACGGGGATGCTGGCGCTGAACGCCGTGCCTGAGCACCTGCTGATCCTTGGCGGTAGCTACATCGCGCTGGAATTTGCCCAGATGTTCCGCCGCTTCGGCGCCGAGGTCACGGTGATCGAGCGTGGCGCGCGGCTGCTGGCGCGGGAGGATGAAGATATTTCCCAGGCAATCCGCGAGATCCTGGAGGCCGAGGGCATCGTCATCCGCACCGGCGTTGCCGCCCTCTCGGTCGAGCCGCGGGAGGACGGCGTGGCGTTGCGCACCGATGGAGGCGAGTTGAGCGGCTCGCACCTGCTGGTCGCGGTGGGACGGCGGCCCAACACCGATGACCTGGGGCTGGAAGTGGCAGGCCTCGCGCCCGACAAGCACGGCTACATCCCCGTCGATGACCGGCTGGCAACGCAAGCGGAGGGCGTGTGGGCCCTGGGCGACTGCAACGGGCGTGGCGCCTTCACCCACACGGCCTACAATGATTTCGAGATCCTGGCCGCCAACCTGCTGGATGGGGAGGACCGACGGCTCGGACAGCGCGTGCCCTGCTACGCGCTCTACATCGACCCGCCGCTGGGCCGCGCCGGCATGACCGAAACGGAGGCGCGCGCCACAGGCCGCAAGGTGCTGGTGGCAACGCGGCCCATGGCGCGCGTTGCCCGGGCGCGGGAAAAGGGCGAGACGCGCGGGCTGATGCGCTGCGTGGCCGATGCGGAAAGCGGGCAGATCCTCGGGGCGGCGATCCTGGGAGTGGAAGGCGACGAGGCGGTGCACAGCCTGCTCAACGCCATCGGTGCGGGCACGCCCTTCGAAACGCTGATCCGGACCATGCCGATCCATCCCACCGTCTCGGAGCTGATCCCGACCCTGCTGCAATCCCTGGCACCGGCACAGTAGGCCGCGCCCCTGGACAGCGTCGCTGCTCGGGGCAAGATGCACTCCCATGCCCCGAGCGTCCAAGTCCCGCCACGGCTTTCCCGGCTGGATGCGGCTTCTCTCTCCTCTTCTCCTGCTGCTGCTCTGGCAGGCGGCCAGTGCCGCAGGATGGCTGCCGGAGTCTGTTCTCGCCTCCCCTGCACGGATCGCCGAGGCCGCCTGGGCGCTGACCCGGAGCGGGGAGCTGCCGGCGGGAGTGGCCGTCTCCTGGCTCCGGGTCCTGGCCGGCTTCGGCCTGGCACTGATGCTGGGGGTAGGGCTGGCCCTGCTGGCGGGACTGTCGCGGCTGGGTGAACTGGCGCTGGACCCGCCCATGCAGATGCTGAAGGCCATGCCTTTTCTGGGGCTGCTGCCGCTTTTCATCCTGTGGTTCGGCATCGGGGAGGCACCCAAGGTCGGTCTGGTTACTATTGGCGCGGTGTTTCCCATCTATCTGACGCTGCTGGGCGGCATCCGCGGCGTGGATCCCAGGCTGATCGAGGCCGGGCGCAGTCTCGGCCTCAGCAGGCTGGAGCAGGTGCGCCACGTGGTGCTGCCCGCCGCCCTGCCCTCGCTGCTCGTGGGCATCCGCTACGGGCTCAGCCTGGCCTGGCTGAGCCTGGTCGTGGCGGAGCAGATCAACGCCGATCGTGGCCTGGGTGCGCTGATCACCCGGGCGCGGGACTTCCTGCAGACCGACATCATCGTGGTCTGCCTGCTGGTCTACGCGGCCATGGGCCTGGCCACGGATGCCGGGGTGCGCGGGATCGAAGCGCGGGCGCTGCGCTGGCGCTCCGCTGATTGAATATATCGTCCCAGGTGCCTCGGGGCTTGATCGCGGCGGGCAGGCGCATCATGCATCGGGCCATGACCGAGACGCCCCTTCCGCGCCCCGGCGGCAACGCCGGCGCCCGCCCCTTCGGACTGGCCCAGGCCGGTAGGCTGACCCGCCGCCAAGGCTTCGGCCTGCTGGCCGCCGCCACCCTGCTCCCCGCCCGCAGGGCCTGGGCGGCCGAGCCCGTGCGCATCGGCTGGCTGCGCGCACCCAACGACCTCACCACCGGGCGCGCCCGCGGCACGCTGGAGAACGCGCTGAGGGCGCAGGGCATCCCGGTGCAATGGGCGGGTCCGTTCCCGGCCGCCGCGCCGGCGCTGGAGGCACTGAACGCCGGCAGCATCGACATCACCGCCGGTTCCTCCACCGCCTGCATCACTGCCCTGGCCGCCAACATCCCGCTGCAGATCTTTGCCGTGCAGAAGATCGCCCCGGCCGGCGAGGGTATCCTGGTGAAGTACGACTCGCCCCTGCAAAGCCTGGCGGACCTGGTGAGCCGCACTGTGGCGGTCAACCGCGGCGGCACGGGCGAGTACCTGCTGATGCGCGGCCTGGCGCGCAACGGCATCGATCCGGCGAATGTCAGACGGGTTTACCTTTCGCCGGGCGACAGTGGCGCGGCGTTCCAGAAGGGGTCGGTGGATGCCTGGGCCAGCTGGGACCCCTTCATCACCATCGCCAAGTACCAGTACGGCGCGCGGGTCCTCGCCGATGGCGCGCAGATCGGCTCGGACAACGCGGTCACGCTGATGGCCAGCCGCCGCTTCGCCGACAGCCGCCGCGCCGCGCTGGAAACGGTGTTCGCCGCCGTCACCGCCGACAATGCCTGGGCCATGACCGAGCCGGCCGAGGCCGGCCGCATCTGGGCCGAGGCGATGTCCCTGCCGGTGGAGATGGCAGGTGATCTGGGGGCGAACAACGCGGTACCAACCCGCGCCGTCTCGGACGCGGAGGTGGCACGGATCGGTCAGATCGCCGACTGGTACGCCCAGGCCCGTATCGTGCCGCGCCGCCCGGCCGTGGAACAGGCGATGCTGCGGCTGGAGTAAGGGCCAAGCCCCCTTAGCCGGGGGTGATGCGCGCCGCCTCCCTCATCGCCGCATCCTCCAGGCCATGCAGCCGGTCCAGCAACGCCACCTGGAAGCTGCCCGGCCCGGTGGCGCGCAGCGCTGCGTCTTCCGCCGCGACGCCGAGCGCCGTGAGCCCCGCCACCGCCGCCGCCATGGGCGGCAGGCCGGCACCGAGAAAGGCACCGATCAGCGCCGTCGCCGTGCAGCCTGTGCCGGTCACCCGTGTCAGCAGGGGATGGCCATTGGAAAGCGCCAGCATCGTCGTGCCATCGGTGACGTAGTCGGTGGCGCCGGTAACAGCGACCACCATCCCCTTCCCCTGCCGCGCCAGGGCGCCAGCCGCCTCCCTCGCCGCCGTTGAGGCGGCCAGGCTGTCCACCCCGCGCGACAGCCCGGCCTCGCCGGCCAGGGCGAGGATCTCCCCCGCATTGCCGCGCAACACGCTGGGGCCCAGTGACAGAAGGTCTCGCGCCGCGCTCCGCCGGTAGGCGGTGGCTCCTGCGGCTACAGGGTCCAGCACCCATGGGATGCCGGCGGCCTTTGCGCCCCGCGCCGCAATCAGCATGGCGGCGCGCTGCGGCGCCAGCAGCGTGCCGATGTTGATCACCAGCGCGCGGGCGTGGCGGACGAACTCCCCCACCTCCTCCTCGGCTTGCACCATGGCGGGGGATGCGCCGATCGCCAGCAGCGCGTTGGCCGTAACGTTCGATACCACCTGGTTCGTGATGTTGTGCACCAGCGGCGCTTCCTGCCGCAACCGGGCCAGCGCCCCGTCCAGCATCGCCATCGCCTCGTCCGGGACCATGCGCCGCTTCTCCATCACCATTCGCAGGGCGGAGATAATGCGTATGGTGCCGGATGTTGACCCCGTGCCGGCATGGGCCTGGAATGGCTGCGCCACCGCCGCGCCCACGCGGCCAGGAATGGCGAAGAGGAAGCGAGATCCAACCATGTCCGAGAGCAAGCCCGGCCTGTTGATGCTGGCGCCCTACCCGCCCGCCGACACGGAGGCGCTGGAGCGCGACTACACCCTGCACCGGCTCTGGGAGGCACCCGACGCGGCCGCCTACCTCGCCGAGCATGGAGGACGCATTCGTGGCCTGGCCACCACGGGGGTGCATGGCGCCAGCGCATCGCTGATTGCCGCCCTGCCGGCGCTGGAGATCATCTCCTGCTTTGGTGTGGGGGTGGACGCGATCGACTTCCCGGCGGCCAGGGCACGCAACATCGCGGTCACCAACACGCCCGAGGTTCTGACCGATGACGTGGCCGACATGGGCATGGCGCTGTTGCTGGCCACCGCCCGGCGCATCCCGGAGGGCGACGCGCTGGTGCGCGGCGGGCTCTGGACCACGACCCGGCTGCCGCTGACCACCCGCGTGACAGGCAAGCGGATCGGCATTGTCGGGCTGGGCCGCATCGGCAGCGCGGTCGCGCAGCGTGCGGCGGGGTTCGGCATGGAGATCGCCTATACCGACCGCGCACCGATTGAGGGCACGCGCCACACCTTCCACCCGGATGCCGTGTCGCTGGCCGGGTCGGTGGACTTCCTGATGCTGTGCGCGGCGGGGGGCGAGAGCACGCGGGGAATGATCGGCCGAGCGGTGCTCGATGCGCTGGGTCCGCGGGGCATGCTGATCAACATCTGCCGGGGCAGCGTGGTGGATGAGCCCGAATTGCTCGCTGCGCTCCGCGAGAAGCGGATCGCGGCCGCCGGGCTCGACGTGTTCCTGAACGAACCCAACATCGATCCGGGCTTTCTGACGCTGAACAATGTTGTGCTGCAGCCGCATCACGCCAGCGGAACGGTGGAAACCCGCGCCGCCATGGGGGAATTGGTGCGCGGCAACCTGGCGGCCCATTTTGCTGGTCGGGCGCTGCCGACGCCGGTGGTCTGAGCTGGCGCCACGGGGATCTGCCTGGAAGCAGGACCGAGGGACAACGTCCCTCCTCCCCGCATCTACGGCGCGATGCCGGTCCTCAGCCGATGCATCCCTGAGCCGGTGAGATCAAGATCGGCTTCCCGCAGGATCTCGCCCTTACGCACGGCGCGCCTCAGCTTCTTGTGCGCGGCCAGGTAGAAAGGCGCCATGTCCTTCGCCTCGGCTGCGGGCAGCAGCAGGGCGGTGGTGCCATCCATGATGTGATGGTGGCCGCCCATCTCCAGATACTCGCCGGCGGCAAAGTCCCGGTCCGCCCGGGCGACCATCACGGCGTGTACTTTTTGTCGGTCGCTGCCCGAGGCCCGGCCATGTGCGCAGGCGGACAGCAGCGAGACCGGCGATTCCAGCCCCATCAGGTGATAGGGCAGGTAGATGCTGGCATAGCGGCCATTGCGCGAGACCACATGCCCCTTCTCCCGCAGGATGTCCCAGGCCGCCGCATCGGTGCAGCGGACAATGATGAAGACGCCGCCACCGAAGCTGACCTCGTCGCTGCGGCGCAGGCAGTTGAACACGTCAACCACGCCTGTGCGGTCCAGAATGCCGCCCTCGGCACGGGGAATGAAAACATCGGCCAGCTCGGTGATGCGGCAGACGGGGTAGTTCAGGTCGGAGCGCGAGGGCAGCAGGCCGGTGGAGTTGGCCACCACGTTCATCTCGCAATAATCCGGCGTGGCGCGCTGCGGCAGGGCGGCCAAAGCGTGCGAGCGCCGCGCCAGCAGGCCGGACACGTCATCGCCCATGCGCCACATCCCGACCAGGTCGGGTGCCTGCACGCGCCGGTCCAGCCAGGCGACCTCACCCGTATCGTGGTCGAAGATGAAGTCGTACTCGCTGGATTTGCCGGCGGCGACGATCTCGAAGCCGAGCAGCCGCGCCCAGGTGACAAGGCCGATCAGGTTGGCGGGCTGGTCGCCATCCGCGGTGGTGTAGACCACGCCGTGCTGCTTCGCGAGCTGATTGAGGTGCGGCCCGACAACCGCATCCGCCTCCTTGGTCACCATCGCCACATGCACGCCGCGGCGGATGCTGCGCTCGGCGATGCCGGCGGCCAGCTCCGGCTGGCCCGTGGCCTCCACCAGGATGTCGAGCGGCACCTCGTCCAGCAGCGCCTGGTCGCGCAGCACGACGATGCGCCCGGCCTCCACAGCGCCATGCACAGCCGCCGCATCCTCGCACAGGCGCGCGGCATCCTCGCGGTAACCCAGTTCCTTCAGCGTCCGCATCACCCCGGCCACGTCGAGGTCGCAGAGCGCCGCGATGGTGAAGTGCGGCATGGCACGGAGCTGTGCCAGCAGCGTCCGGCTGAAGCCGCCGCGCGCACCGGCGACGCCGAGGCGGAACCGCTTCCCTTCGACGTCGCGAAACAGGATTTCATGGTTCACGCGCGTTTCTCCTCGCTTTCGGCCCCGGTGCCGACGGTCACGGCGGCCGCACTGCGGCGGCCGAGCAGCATGGCGACAAAGGGCCAGATCAGGAAGGCAAGGGCCAGGGTCACCAAGCCCCCCACCAGCCAGTTAGACCAGAAGATGCCGAGCGATCCGTCGGAGGACAGCATGGACTGCCGGAAAGCATCCTCCGCCTTGTCGCCGATCACCATGGCCAGGATGAGCGGCGCCATCGGATAGTCCAGCTTCTTCATCGCGTAGCCGACGGCGCCGAACGCCAGCGCGATCCACAGGTCGAACGGCGATCCGGCCACCGTGTAGGCGCCCACCAGGCATACGGTGACGATGATGGGCCCGATGATGGAGAAGGAGATGGACAACATCGCCGCGAAGAGCGGCACCGTCGCCAGCGCCAGCATCACGCCGATCACATTGCCCAGGTACATCGAGGCGATCATGCCCCAAACGAAATCATGCTGCTCGATGAACAGCATCGGGCCGGGATTGAGCCCCCAGATCATCAGCCCGCCCAGCATGACGGCCGAGGTCGCCGAGCCCGGGATGCCCAGCGACAGCATGGGCAGCATCGCGGCGGTGCCGGCGGAATGGTCCGCAGTCTCGGGCGCAATCACCCCCTCCGGCTCGCCCTTGCCGAAATTGTCGCGGCGGCGCGAGGCGCGGCGGGCGATGCCGTAGGACATGAAGGAGGCGGCGGTCGGCCCACCGGGCGTGATGCCCATCCAGACGCCGACGGCGCTGCCGCGCAGCATGGCGAACCAGTAGCGCGGCATGCGCGCGGCGGCCCGGAACATCTCGCGCGGATCGATGCGGCCGCTGGCGCCCTTGAACTCCGGTCCATCCTCAATGGTCAGCAGCAGCTCGCCCAGGCCGAACAGGCCGATCACCACCACCAGGAAGGAGATGCCGCGGATCAGCTGGTCGAAGTCGAAGGTCAGCCGCATGGCGCCCGAGACGGTGTCGGTACCGACCATGCCGAGCCCGAAGCCGAGGCAGAGCGACACCACGGTCTTCACCGGCGCTCCGCCCCCGAATGCGATAAAGGAGGCGAAGGCCAGGAAGTACACGGCGAAGTATTCGGGCGGTCCAAAGCGCAGCGCGAAGTTGGCCACTGCCGTGGACAGCAGCGTGATTACGATGACGCCGACCAGGGCACCGAAGCCGGCGGACAGGAAGGCGTAGGTCAGCGCCTCGGTCGCCCGCCCCTGCCGGGCCATCGGATAGCCGTCGAAAGTGGTGGCGACGGAGGATGGCTCGCCGGGGATGTTGAACAGGATCGAGGTGGTGGAGCCGCCGAACAGCGCGCCCCAGTACAGGCTGGTCAGCAGGATGATGGCCGAGACCGGGTCCATGCCGAAGGTGAGCGGCAGCAGCAGCGTCACGCCATTCGGCGCACCGAGGCCTGGCAACACGCCCACCAGGATGCCCAGCAGCACCCCCGCCACGATCAGCACCAGGTGGTAGAAGGTGAAGGCCACGCCGAAGCCATGCATCAGAGAGTCAATGTTGGAGAACATCAGGCGGCCTCCTCAACCCAGCCCGAGCATGATCTCGAGCGGTCCCTTCAGCAGCGGAACCTGGAACCAGCTTTCAAAAACCAGAAAGGTGACGATGCTGACGCCCAGCGCGACGCCGAGCGCGGTATGCCAGGGACGCTTTCCGGTGAAGCGGATGGTGAACAGCAGATACAGCGCCATGGCGACATACAGGCCGAGCCATTGCGCCAGCAGCACCAATCCGATGATGGGCAGTCCGAAGCCGAGCACCCGCTTCATGCCCGCACGGTCGGTGATGGCGATGTGGCCCAAGGCGGCGCGGCTGGCCACCGCCTGCGCCATCACCAGCGCCGAGGCCGCCATCAGGATCAACCCGACACGGAACGGAAAGAAGCCGGCCTGCGGCCCGTTGGCGCCCCAGCCGGTGTCGAGAGCCGTGGCGCCGTAAACACCGGTCGCGCCCACCAGGAACACCAGCCCGGCGAAGATCAGTTCGAGGTGGAAGCGTGTCATGCCGCGCGGCCCTCTTCATCGGCGGGCATCCGGGCCGTGCCACGGTTCCGGATGCGCCAGCTTGTCATGTCCAGCGGTCGGGCGGCGCCTACTTCACCAGCCAGCCGGCTTCCTCGAAGATCGTTCGGGTGCTGGCTTCCTCAGCCTTGATGCGCTCGCGCATGGCGTCACCGCTGACGAACTGGCCGTTCTGGCTGGTACGGGTGACGTAATCCTTCCATTCCGGGGTCTCACTGACGCGGCGGAACACATCGACCCAATAGGCCTGCGCGGCTGGCGGCGTGCCGGGCGGCAGGAACACCGTGCGCGGCATGTTGAACTCGGTGATGTTCAGCCCCTGGCTGCTGCAGGTCGGCACGTCGGACCACCCCTGCTCCGGCGTCACCTTGTTCCCGGCCGGCATGGGCGTCTGGCGGAACACGCAGAGCGGCCGCACCTGCCCGCCTCGCCATCCGCCAACGCTCTCGCTCGGATTGTTGGTGTTGGCCTCAATATGCCCGCCGGCGAGTTGCACGCCCACCGTGCCGCCCCCCTGATAAGGGATGTACTTCAGCTTGATGTCCGCGGCCTTCTCGATCAGCACCGTCAGGGTCTGGTCGGTGTCGTGCGTCTGACTGCCACCCATGCGGATCTCGCCCGGCTTCTCCTTGGCGGCGGCCACGAAATCGGCCGCGCTCTTCCAAGGCGAGTCCTGCTTCACCCACAGCATGAACTCATCGAAAGCCATGATGGACACGGGCAGGAAGTCCTCCGTCTTCCAACTCGTCTTGACCACCATGGGCAAGGTCCAGGCATTGTTGGTGCCGAAGATCACCTTGTGCGGATCGCCCTTCGCGCCGGTGCCGTAGACATAGCCTTCCACGCCCGAGCCGCCGCCCTTGTTGGTGACCACCACGGAGGTGGGCGTCAGGTCGTGCTTGTTGATGGCCGCTTGCACGGCACGGGCAAACACGTCCGTGCCACCCCCGGCGCCGGAGGTCACCACGAATTCGATGGGGCGGTTCGGCTTCCAGCCCTGCTGCGCCTCGGCGGGCACAGCCGCAATCAGCGCAGCACCCAGGCTGGCGCCGAGCGCCGCAACTTTCGGCAGCATCTTCATCGGACTTGGTTCTCCCTGGATGATCTTGGGCGCGGGCCACATTCCGGGTCTCCGCGCAAGCTGTCTTCAGGCCGGGGCGACATTCCCGGCTAGGCTACGCCGCGCCATGCGTGCCGCGAGCAGCATGGCGTTGCGCATGGCGCCGGGATGGGCGATGCCCTGCCCCGCAATGTCATACGCGGTGCCATGCGCGGCGGTGCAGATGGGAAACGGGAAGCCGCCCATCAGCGTCACGCCGGCATCGAAGCCGATCAGCTTCATCGCGATCTGCCCTTGGTCGTGATACATGGTCAGCACCGCGTCGAAATCACCGCGCTTGGCACGAACGAACACCGTATCCGCTGGAAACGGACCGTCGCAGCCAATCTGCTGTGCCTTGGCCCGTTCCACGGCCGGTGCGATGATCTCGATCTCCTCGCGGCCGAAGTTTCCGTTGTCGCCGGCATGCGGGTTGAGACCGGCAACCGCGATACGCGGCCGCGCGATGCCGGAAGCCTTCAGCGCATCCTCGGTCAGCTTCAGATTGGCGATGATCATGTCCTCGTTCAGCAGCGAGGCCACGTCCTTGAGCGGGACGTGCGAGGTGACGCGGGCATTCCAAAGCCCCTCCAGCACGTTGAATTCCTTCGCCACGCCGTGAAAGCCGATGGCTTCGGCGGTGAACCCGATCTCGTCCTCGTAGCCTGGCGTCACCAGGCGCATGGCTGCCTTGTTGAAGGGTGTGAAGCACACCGCATCAACCTCCCCGGCCGCCGCCATGCCCAGGGCACGGCGAAAATTCTCGGTGGCGAAACGGCCTGAGGCGTCGGAGATCTCGCCAAGCTTTACCTGTGCCGGGTCGCAATGGCCCAGATCGATCAGCACCGGCTCGGTTCCCGGCCGGGGTGGCGGCCCATCCGGCCCTGCCACCGTATAACGCGGCGCCACGCCCGCGATGGCCGCGCCCTGCCGCAGCACGCGGTCATCGCCGATCACGGTGATCGCGGCGGCGGCCAGCACCGCCTCATCGGCCAGCATCTTCGCGGTCAGTTCCGGCGAGATGCCTGCAGCATCCCCCATCGCCAGCGCCAGGCGCGGGCGGGGCTCACCCTCTGGGCTCATCGGCGTTTCCATTCCCTGGTTTCTCGCTGCAGTTTATGACTGCATACAGTATGGACTCCTAGACAAGCCGGTCCCGCTGCGTCAAGCCGCTTCCGGCATGGGCGCACGGTGAGGGAGGCCGCACAATGGAACATCATCCTGCAGTCGTCGCGCTGGACCCGGAAGCGATGGGTCGCATCATCCGCCGTCCCCTGCAGGAGGAAGTGGCGGCGCGCCTGCGTGACCTGATCACCCAGGGGCAACTCGCCCCTGGCGCGCGGCTGAACGAGGTTGCGCTTTGCGGCCAGCTTGGGGTGTCGCGCACCCCGTTGCGCGAGGCGGTGCGTATGCTGGCCGGCGAAGGGCTGGTGGAGCTGGTGCCAGCACGTGGCGGCGTGGTTCGCCGGCTGACCCTGAAGGACGCGGCCGACAGCCTGGCCGTGCTCAAGGCACTGGAAACACTGGCCGGACGGCTCGCTTGCGAACGCGCATCGGAAAACGACATCGCCCGCGTAGCGGCGCTGCATGACTCGATGATGGCCTGCTATGACGCGAGAGACCGCCTCGCTTATTTCAAGCTCAACCAGGCGATCCATACCGAACTCGTGGCGCTGTCCGGAAACGAGACGCTGTCCTGGGCGCATGAGGCCATCCAGGCGCGGATGAAGCATCTCCGCTTTATCGGCAATGCGGGCGCGGAAAAATGGGCGGCGGCGGTGGCCGAGCACGAGGAGATGATCCGCAACCTGCGGGCCCGCGACGGCGAAGCACTGGCGGCGGTGCTGGCACTGCATCTGGACCGCACGCTGGACCGGGTGGCGCCATCGCTCTGAACGGGTGGCGAAATCAGGGCGCGCATCCCGCCGGGAGATCTGGCAGGCTTGGGCCGGGCCGGGATGCACCCGGCGCCGAACGGGCCTCAAGAGCCCCCGAGGAGGATGACGCATGCCGGACCGGCTTTTCACCCTGGACGACCTGACGGTGCTGACCCAGTGGGACACCCCCACCATTTGCAATGCGCTGGAGATTGTCGCGCCGGAGCGCCGGGCGCTCGGCTTCACCGTGGAGCCGATGGTGGCGCTGGATCCCTCGGCGGCGCCGATCATCGGGCTGGCCCGCACCGGCACCATCCGCGCCAAGGAAGCGCCGCGCCAGAAGGCGGATATGGGCGACTGGTACGAGTATGTGGAGAAGTCCGACCTGCCGACCGTGGTGGTGCTGCAGGATCTGGATGACCGGCCAGGCTTTGGCGCCTTTTGGGGGGAGGTGCATTCCACCGTGCACAAGGCCCTCGGGGCCGCGGGTTGCGTGACCAACGGCTCCTTCCGCGACCTCGGTGCCTGGGCCAAGGGCTTCCAGATGCTGGGCGGCCGGGTCGGACCCAGCCACGCCCATGTGCATCTGGTGGATTACGGCCGGCCGGTGAACGTCTTCGGCATGAACGCCGCGCATGACGACGTCATCCATGCGGACGTTCATGGCGCGGTGGTCATTCCGGCCGACTGCGTAAAGCGCCTGCCCGAAGCCATCAACCTCATGGCCCGGCGTGAGAAGGTGATCCTCGACCTGTGCGCCAGCCCAGACTTTTCGGCCGCGAAGCTGCGCGAAGCGGCCGCCCGCGCGCGCGAGATCCACTAAGCCGGCAGACACCCGCGGCGGCGACCTGTTCGGAAGGCGGATCGGGCGGCGCCGTCGGCGTGAGGGGGATGCGGTTCCAGCGTGCGATCCATGCCTCTGCCCCGGCTGCCGCAGCCGCGCGGCAAGGAACCGACCGGTGAAGCTGCCACCGCACCCGTGACGTTCCAGAACAGTCATGGCGCGGCCTTGGCGGCAATGGTAGAATTGTCAGTGCAGGCAGGGAGGCGAAAGGTCACCAGGCCGGCCCGGCGATGCGATGCCGGCCCTTCGTCTCCGCCCAGCGCGCCGTGCCAACCGCAAGGCCACCGGAATTTGCCATGCGCCTCGAGGATGATCCGCTCCTCCCTGTCGAGCTGAAGCAGGATGCACGGCTGCATGACGCAGCCGCCCTTGCGGCGATCCTGGCCGGCACCGAAGCCGCGCTGGTGTCGTCCGATGGGTTCACGGCAATGCTGCATGGCCTGGCCTGGAGGGATGCCGCCCTCTGGATGGCGGCCTGCCGCCGGGCGCTTCGTGCAGAAACACCCGTAGCAGGGCCGGGCGATCTGCGCGTGCTGGGCGCCGTGCCGCTGCCGGGCAGCGACACCGGCCTGATCGGCGTGATCGGCAAGCGCGGCCCGGGGCTTTGTGCCGCAAAGCTGGCGGCGCTGCGTCACCTCGCCGCGTTGCTGCCGGTGGCGCCGCGAACCCATGTCCGCGGCTGGGCGCCGCGCGCGTATGAGGCTGCCCGGATCGGCAGCTTCGAATGGGATCGCGCCACAGGCCTGCTGACCACTTCCGACGCCCTGTGCCGAATCTTCGGCCTGCCCGTCGCCCCATGTCATCCCATCGGCGTACTGGAAGCGCTGGTGCTGCCGGAGGACATGGCAATCCGGTCCGGCGCCTCCAGCCGTGCGGACGGCAGCGCGCAGCCCGACGTGGAGTATCGCATCCGGCGTGCCGATGATGGCGGGCTGCGCTGGGTGGCCCGCCGCTCGACCTTTCTCCATGACGCGGCCGGGCAGGTGATCGGCATGGCGGGCACGGTGCAGGACATCACCGAAGTGAAACTTGCCGCGCTGCGCATGGAAGTGCTGGTCGACCTTGGCGACCGGCTGCGGGACGCCATGGCCGCGGCCCCGGTGCTGGAGGCGGCGGCGGAAGCGCTGGGTCAAGCGCTGGGCACGGAACGGGCGGGCTATGCCGAGCAGGAAGCGGGCGGCACCGTATCGCATGTGCTGCGCGACTGGACCATGACAGGGACGCCGAGCATTGCCGGACACCACGCCGTGGCATCTTTCCTGGCCACGCAGCAGGTCCTGCAATCCGCCCGGGTGCTGGTGGTGGAGGATGTTACGGCGATGCCGGACCTCGCTCAGGACAGGCCGGCCTTCGCCGCGCTGGGCGTACGGGCCCTGCTTGTGGTGCCGCTGGTGCCATCCGAGGGCGGCAGCGCCGTGCTGTTTGCCCACTCGATGCGGCCCCGCCATTGGTCACCGGCCGATGTGCAGTTCGCCCGCGGCGTCGCCGATCGTACCCACGCGGCCCTGGCCCGATTGCGCGCCGAGGCAGCGCAGAACCTGCTGAACCATGAGATGGGGCACAGGCTGAAGAACACCCTCTCCACTGTCCAGGCCGTTGCGGCGCAAACGCTGCGCGAAGTCATGCCGCGCGGGCCGGTGGAGGCGCTGGAACAGCGCATTCATGCCCTCAGCACCGCCCATGAAACCTTGCTGCCGCAGAGTCGTGCGGGAGCAAGCCTGCGCCTCGTGGCCGAGCGGGTGTTGCAGGCCCTGGCCCAGTCGACGGGGTGCATCCTCAAGGGGCCGGAAGTGATGTTGGGGCCGCGCGCAGCGCTCAGCGCATCGCTCCTGTTGCACGAGCTGGCCACCAATGCCCTGAAATACGGCGCGCTGAGTGTACCAAGCGGCCGGGTCGAGATAACCTGGATGCTGGAGGGTCAGGGCTCGGACGCGGAGCTGGTGCTGGAATGGCGAGAGATCGGCGGCCCGCCTGCCAGCCTGCCGCACCGGCTCGGCTTCGGGTCCAAGCTGATCCGAATGGGACTTTCAGGCGGTGGCGGCACGGAGTTGCGCTACCTGCCAACGGGATTCGAGGCGGATCTGCGCGCTCCGCTGGAAGAATTGCAGGAAGCCGGATAGGCCTCCGTGCCCCCTCAGAGCAGCTTCTTCACGCGCAGCAGCTGCAACGCGGCGAGGCTCATCGCGTCCTTCAGCACCCCGTCCCGGATCATGGCCTCCAGCTCCTCGAAGCTGAAGCTGCGGCTGATCAGATCCTGCTCGCTCGCTTCGGGCTGGGCCGCGCCGGCGGACAGCTCCGTCGCCAGAAACACATGCCCCCGCTGCGTGCAGTATCCCGCACCCTGGAAGATTTCGCCGCCA
The DNA here is from genome assembly GCF_042646265.1 of Teichococcus globiformis. Classification (NCBI taxonomy): domain Bacteria; kingdom Pseudomonadati; phylum Pseudomonadota; class Alphaproteobacteria; order Acetobacterales; family Roseomonadaceae; genus Roseomonas; species Teichococcus globiformis. The sequence continues at coordinate 77,781 of NZ_JBHRTN010000003.1, read as the reverse complement.
TACACCATCTGGCCGGCCGTGAGCCCTGTCTCCTCGCGCAACTCGGCAGCGGCAAGGGTGGCGGGATCGGTTCCCGGCCGCTCTTCCCACATGCCCATCGGCAGCTCCCACATGCGGGTCCGCACCGGGTAGCGATACTGCTCGACCAGAGTGACGCGGCCATCCTGCACGGGAGCGACCACAACGAAATCCTCGCGCTCCACGACCCCGTAGAGCCCCTCCGAGCCATCCCTCCGGCGGATCGTGTCTTCCCGCAGCCTCAACCAGCGATTCTCGTAGGCAATGCGACTGGTGAGGGTGGCGATGTCCTCGGTCAAATCGGGCTCCTTCCGCGGGCGTTTGTACGCCGCATCATGCCGCAGCGGGGACCGGGGAAGCCAGCGGCGGAAATGTGACGAACCGCCTGCGCAGCAACTTGCCGCTCAGTCCTCCGCAGCGATGCCGAACTCCTCCACCGCCGCGTCCCGCCGCAGCAGGCCACTGATCCGCTCGGCAGGCATGGGATGCGCCAGCAGGTAGCCCTGCACCTCGACGCAGTTGTCGGCGGTCAGCATGGTGAGCTGCCGCACCGTCTCCACCCCTTCGGCTGTCACCGACAGGCCGAGCGCCTTGCCGAGGCCCAGGATCGCCTGCACCACCTCGCGCCCGCCATCGCGGTCCTCCATGTCGTTGATGAACTGGCGATCGATCTTGATGACGTCGAAGGGAAAGGTCCGCAGCGAACTGAGCGAGGAGTAGCCGGTGCCGAAATCATCCATGGCCAGCTTCACGCCGAGTGCCTTCAGACCACGCAGCGCGTTGCGCGCCTTCTCGGCATCCTCTAGCAACACGCCCTCCGTCACCTCCAGCTCCAGCTTGCGCGCATCGAAGCCGGTATCCGCAATCACCCGCTTCACCAGCTCGACGACGTCGCTGTTGTGGAACTGCACTGGCGAAACGTTGACGGAGACGCCGATATCCTGCCAGCCGGCGGCGGACCGGCAGGCGGTCCGCAGCACCCATTCGCCGAGCGGCATGATGAGGCCGCTGCGCTCGGCGGCAGGGATGAAATCGGCCGGGCTGATGCGGCCGCGTTCGGGATGCCGCCAACGCACCAGAGCCTCCACGCTGCGGATGCTGCGTCCCCTCGTATCGAAGCGCGGCTGGTATTCCAGGTAGAACTCGCCCGTCGCCAGGCCGCGCCGCATGTCCTCCACCAGGCCGCGATAGGCCAGCAGCTTGTCGTTCAGCGTGCTGGCATAGAAGCTGAAAGTGCCCCGGCCGTTCTGCTTGGAGCGGTACAGCGCGGCATCGGCGCAACGTAGCAACTCGTCCGGCGCGGTGCCGTCGGCGGGGGAAAGTGCGACACCGATGGAGACGCCCACGCGCAGTTCGTCGCCCTCGTGCGCGATCGGCGCAGTCACCACGTCGATCAGCTTCTGGCACAGGGCCTCCACCTGTTCGTCGGCGAGGCTTGGTGCGGCGATGACGAACTCGTCGCCGCCGATGCGCGCGGCGATCTGGTCATGGCTCAGGCAACGCCGCAGCCGGTCGGCCACCTCGCCCAGGACGCGGTCCCCGACCAGATGGCCATAGGTGTCGTTGATCGGCTTGAACTTGTCCAAATCGAGGTACAGCACCGCCAGCCGCGCATCCGGATGCGCGAGCGCCGCGGACATGAAGCCGTTCAGCCGCACCCTGTTCGGCAGCGAGGTGGCGGCGTCATGCTGCGCCTGCCGCTTGGCGTCCTCGAACGCTTCCGCCAGCGCGACGTTGGAGGTCACGTCGCTGGCGAACTTGATGATCTTGCTGGGTTGCCCGTTCAGGTCGAGGATAGGGTTGTAGCTGGCCTGTATCCAAACTTCGCGGCCATCCTTGCCGATGCGCTTGTAGAGGCCGGAATGGAACCGCCCGGCCCGCAGGGTGTTCCAGAAGGCGGCATACTCCGCGGTTTCCGATTGGCCTGCCTCCATCATGATCCGGTGGTGCCGCCCGACCAGGTCCTCCCGCTCATAGCCGACCATGCTCAGGAAGTTCTCGTTGGCCTCCAGGATCATGCCGTCCATGGAGAACGCGATCACGCCCTGGGCCTTGTTGATGGCTGTGATCTGCCCTTCATTCTCGACGTTGCGCAGCTTGGTGGCCGTGACATCCGTCGCGTACTTGACCACGCGGAACGGCCGTCCGTTGAGATCAAGGATGGGATTATAGGTGGCCTGCAGCCAGATCTCGCGGCCATCCCGGGTCAGGCGCTTGAACTCGGCCGCCTTGTGCTCGCCCCGCGCGAGCGCCGCCCAGAACTCGGCATAGACCTTCTCCTGCGCCTGACCAGGGGCCATGAAGATGCTGTGATTACGCCCGCGCAGCTCCGACAAACGGTAGCCGGTGGCATCCAGGAACACGTCGTTGGCGTCGAGGATGGTGCCATCCAGTGAGAAGGACACAACGCAAAGCGCCTTGTGCAGGGCGGCGATCTGTCCCTGGTGCTCCGCCTGACGCAGCGTCTCCTCGGTGACGACCGTCGCATACTTCACCACCTTGACCGGCCGGCCCGCGGAATCGAAGACCGGGTTGTAGGTGGCCTGAAGCCAGATCTCCGTGCCATCATGCGCAAGCCGGCGGTACTGGCCGGCCTGGTGCTGCCCCCGGGCGAGGGACCGCCAGAAGGACGCGTACTCGGCCCCATGCGCATAGGACGGTTCAACAAAGAGCCGGTGGTGCCGGCCACGGATCTCCTCCAGCTCGTAGCCCACGGCATCGAGGAAAGCCCGGTTGGCATCCAGGATGATGCCGTCCATGCCGAAGGTGATCACGGCGTGAGATTTGTGGATCGCGGCGATCTGCCACTGGAAGTCGGTCTGGCGAAGCTTTTCGGCGGTGATGTCGGTGGCGTAGGCGACAATCTTGGCGAGCTTTCCATCCGGCCCCTGAATCGGATTGTAGCTGGCATGCAGCCAGACCTCCCGTCCGTCCTTGGCCATCCGGCGGCACTCGGCCGTCTGGTTCCGTCCCTGCCGCAACTCGGACCAGAACAAGCGGGACGCTTCCCGATCCTGGTCCTCGGGCAGCAGGAAAATGCCGTGATCCTGGCCGACAGCCTCCTCCCTGTCATAGCCCATGATGTCCAGGAAGCGGTCATTCGCCTCCAGCAAGTGCCCATCCAGGCTGAAATGCGCCACGGCGTGGAACCTGCCGATGGCCTCGATCTGACCCTGCGCCTCGGCCATGCGATGGCGCTCCGCCGTCACATCCTCGGCGACCTCCAGCACTTCGAGCAATTCGCCCGCATCGCCCATCCGTGGTTGCAGCAGGGCGCGGAGCCAGATCGCGGTGCCATCCTGCCGCTGGGCAGGCAGCGTGATCTCGCCGCTCTCTCCGCGCCGAACGGCGGACCAGAGGGCTTCATACGCGTCGTGCCACATCTCCTGGGCACCGAGCACGTCGCGGTGCCGGCGGCCGGACAACGCCATGGGCGCGCAGCCGAAGATGGCGGCAAACCTGCTGTTGGCCCTCAGAATGCGGCCATCCGGCGAAAGCATCGCGACCGCCAGCACCTTCCCCAGTTCCGGCAGCAGGGCTTCTCGGGAAAAGGGATGCACGGCGTCGCTCACCGCTGCGGCCCTTCCGGCGGCACAGGTCCATGCGGCCCCGCGCGGCGGCGACCCGCCAGGCACAGGCCCGGCTTGGCGGAGCCATCATTGTCGCTCTTCATCGGTGACCCCTGCATGGACTGAACCGCACCGCGCTTTTCTTCCGCTCTCCGGCTTTCTCCATCCTTAAGATCGTGTGGCGCACGCGGCGCAGGGGGAAACCGCCAAGGCCAGCGTCACACCCTGGGCCAGGCTGAAGCAGGCGGGGAGGTCAGCCGGGCTGGCGAGGGCGACGGCGGCGTCCTTCCTCCCGCGCCTCGGCCAGGGCCGCCACCAGCCGCTCCGCAAGAGGAGATAGTGGCCGCTCCTGGGGCCAGCAGACCACCATCTGCCGCCGCGCCCAGGCATCGGCGAGAGGAACCGCCCGGGCCCCCGCATCGCGCATGGCCCGGGTGACCGTGCCCGCGGGCACCATGGCGATGCCGCCCCCTGCCGCCACCATCCGCCCTACTCCGTCAAAGGAGCGAAGCCGGATGCGCGGGCGAAACACCCGGCCGAGCCGAGCCGCCTGATCCACCAGGAAGAGGTGAATCGCGGCACCGTCATCAAGGCTGATGAAGGCCTCATCCACGGCTTCGGCAAAGGCCATGCGGCGGCGGGCGGCAAAGGGATGCGCGGCGGGCACCAGCAACACCAGCCTCTCCTCCCGGAAGCTGCGGGTGGCCAGGCCCGCCAGGTCGGCCGTGCCGGCGGCGATGCCGAGATCGGCCTCGCCATGCCGCAGCGCCCGCGCCACCTCGTCCGACAATGCTTCCCGCAGGTCCACCGCCGCCGCCGGATGCCGCGCCAGAAAGCGTGCCAGCAGGTCAGGCAGCACGCTGACCAGTGCCGAGGAGTTCACCAGCAATCGCACTTCCCCGGCTTCACCGCCGCGCCAGCCAGCCACCGCCGCCTCGAGCCGGGCGGCACCGCTCAGCACCGCCCGGGCATGTGCCGCCAGTTCCAGCCCTGCCGCCGTGGGCTGGGAGCCCCGCGCGCCACGCAGCAGCAATCTGGTGCCTGTCCAGCTTTCCAGTGCCTTGATCCGCTCCGACAGGGCGGAAACAGATAGGTTTGCCGCCCGTGCGGCGGCGGCAATGCCGCCCTGCTCGGCCACCATCACCAGCAGGCGCAGATCGGTCAGGTCATAGGCCATGGCGGTTTTCCCGGAGCTTTCGGCACAGCCGAAACGCGGCTTCGGAGAAGACGACTAGCCCGGCATCCCGCCTCGTGTCACGGCTAGGCGGGAAAACAGGAGGATGCGCATGGCGGGGAACACGGACGCGCCGCAGGATCTGGCGGCGTGGATCGGGCGCAGCACCGAGCAGGAGGACAGCATCGCACCCGGATTGCTGGACCGCTTCGCCGCCGTTCTCGACCGTTCCGGCACCCCCGCCCGCCCTGGCGATGCGGCTCCCCCCCTGGCGCATTGGCTGCTGTTCCTTTCCGATACGCCGCAATCGGGGCTGGGGCCGGATGGGCATCCGGCTCGGGGCGGCTTCCTCCCACCGGTGCACGACCTTCCGCGCCGCATGTGGGCCGGCGGGCGGCTTCAGTTCCACGCTCCGCTGCGGGCTGGAGAGGCACTGCGACGCCGCTCCGTGATCAAGGCGATCGAGCGGCGCGAAGGGGCCTCAGGCCCGCTCGTCTTCGTCACGCTACGGCACGAGATCGGTGCGGCGGCAGGCGGCCCCACCCTGCTGACCGAGGAGCATGACATCGTCTATCGCGGCACCGAGGGCGCGGCGGTGAAGCCCGCCCCCGAGGCACCGCGCGGGGAATGGCATCGCAGCCTGGTGCCGGATGCCGTGCTGCTGTTCCGCTACTCCGCCCTCACCTTCAACGGCCACCGCATCCATTACGACCGCGACTACGTCACAACGATCGAGGGCTATCCCGGGCTGATCGTGCACGGCCCGCTGACGGCGACGCTGCTGCTCGACCTGGTGCGGCGGCAGCAACCCGAGGGCCGTATCGCGGCGTTCTCCTTCCGCGCCGTGTCGCCGCTCTTTGATGGGGCGGCGATGCACCTCAACGCCACGCCACCGGATGCTGAGGGGCGTATCGCTCTCTGGGCCACCAATGACACGGGCCGGCTGGCGATGCGCGGCGAGGCACGGCTTGGCTGAGGCCGGCACGGCAAGACGCGAACGGGGAGGAGCAAGCATGAAGCGCAGAACTCTGCTGGGGGCAGCCGCGCTGCCCCTGGGTCCACTGCCTTTGGTGCCACTGGCGCGGCCGGCGCTGGCGCAATCCTGGCCCTCACGGCCCATCACATTGTCCGTGCCCTTCGCGGCAGGTGGCCCTACTGATGTGATGGCGCGGCTGCTGGCTCAACGGCTCGCCGTCAGCCTGGGCCAGAGCGTGCCGGTGGAGAACCTGGGCGGTGCCGGCGGCATTGTCGGCACCGAGAAGCTGTCCCGTGCGCGGCCCGACGGCTACACGATCGGGCTCGGTCACATGGGCACGCACGCAGCCAACCCGGCCTTCTACAAGTCCCTGCCCTACAACCCGCTGACGGATTTCGAGCCGCTCTGCTCCGTCGGCACCAACCCCATGATCGCCGCCGCCCGACCCGGGCTGGCCAAGACCGTGGCCGAGCTGCGTGACTGGGTGGCAAAAAATCCGGGCCAGCTGACCCTGGCCAATGCCGGTACCGGCTCCGTTTCCTTTCTGGGCGGGCTGTTGTTCGACCGGGTGATCAGCGCCAGATCCACGATGGTGCCCTATCGCGGCGCCGCGCCTGCCCTGCAGGACACCATGAATGGGGTGACGGACGCCATTGTCGACCAGGCGGTGACGGTGATCCCGCAGGCGCGCGGCGGCACCATTCAGGCCCTCGCCGTCGCCATGCCGCAGCGCCTGCCACAACTGCCGGACGTGCCCACCGCCGCCGAGGCCGGCATCCCGGATTTCTCCATCGCCGTCTGGAATGGCGCCTACGCGCCCAAAGGCACGCCGGAACCGATCCTGGCGAAACTCGCCGAAGCCTTCTCGGCCGCGCTGGACGACGAGGCCCTGAGCAAGCAGTTCACCGAATACGCCGTGCTGATCCCGCCCCGTGCCGAGCGCGGGCGGGAGCCGTTGCGCCGCCTGATGCAGGCCGAGGTGCCGCGCTGGGAGAAGCTGGCGCGTGACGCCGGGGTGGAAAAGCAGTGAGCGCGCGCCGCCCGCTGGAGGGCCTGCTGGTGGTGACGCTGGAGCAGGCTGTCGCCGCCCCCTATTGCAGCGGGCGGCTGGCCGATGCCGGTGCCCGCGTCGTCAAGATCGAGCGGCCAGAAGGCGACTTCGCCCGCGGCTACGATGCGGCCGTGCACGGCCTGTCGAGCTACTTCGTCTGGCTCAATCGCGGCAAGCAAAGCTTGGTCGCCGATATCAAGAGCCCCGATGATGCGGCGCTGCTGCACCGCATGCTGGACCGCGCAGACGTGTTCATCCAGAACCTCGCCCCCGGCGCCGCCGCACGTGCGGGCTTCGGGGCCGAAGCGCTGCGCGCCCGCAATCCGCGCCTCATCACGGTCGACATCAGCGGCTATGGCGAGGGCCATGCCTATGCCGAGATGAAGGCCTACGACCTGCTGGTGCAGGCGGAATCCGGGCTTGCCAACATCACAGGTCATCCGGCAGGGCCAGGGCGGGTCGGCGTCTCCGTCTGCGACATCGCCTGCGGCATGGCGGCGCATGCGGCGGTGCTGGAAGCGCTGATCGCCCGCGGCATCAGTGGCCAGGGGCGGCACCTCGCCGTCTCGCTCTTTGACGGCATGGCGGACTGGATGAACGTGCCACTGCTCTACTACGAAGGCACGGGCAAGGCACCGCAGCGTGTGGGCCTCGCGCATCCCAGCATCTGCCCATACGGCGCCTTCGCCACGCAGGACGGCGCGCTGGTGCTGATTTCCATCCAGAACGAGCGGGAATGGCAGAATTTCTGCACTGTGGTGCTTGGCGACGCGATGCTGCCGCAGCGGGAAGGATACCGCAGCAACAATGAGCGTGTGGCAAACCGGACGGAGGTCGATGCGCTGGTGGCCGCCATCTTCGCGGGCATGACGCGCGACGCGGCGGCGGCGCGGCTGCAGGACTCCCGCACCGCCTACGGCTTCGTCAACGAGTTGGCTGATCTGCCCACGCATCCGGCCCTGCGGCGCGTGGCCGTGCAGACACCGGGCGGCATTGCGTCGATCGTGGCGCCGCCGGCGCTGGTGGATGGAAGCGCGCCAGAGCTGGGGCCGGTTCCGGCCATCGGCGAGCACAGTGCGGCGCTGCGCGCCGAATTCGGCTGAAGGACAACGCCATGAACATCACCGAACAGATCTCGACTTTCGCCGCAGGATTGCGCATCGAGGATCTTCCATCGGAGGTCGTGCAGCGCACCAAGCTGCTGACGCTGGATCTGGCAGGCAACATCCTGCGCGCGCGCTTCGAGGCGGAAAGTACACCCGCGATGCTGCGCGGCGTGGAAGCGCTTGGCCTCGGCCATGGCAACGCCACGGTGCTGGGTGACGCACAGGGCTACGCGCCCGCCGGCGCCGCGCTGCTGAACGCGACGCTGGCCCATTCGCTGGATTTCGACGACACCCATGCCGTGGCGGTGGTGCATCCCGGCGCGCCGGTGATCCCGGCCGCGCTGGCGGCCGGGCAGATGGCGGGCGCCTCAGGCAGCACCGTGCTGGCGGGCATCGTGGCGGGCTACGAGGTGGCGCTGCGCCTTGCCCTCGCCCTGCCGGCCGGCGCGCACTACGACCGCGGCTTCCACCCCTCGGCCACCTGCGGCGCCTTTGGCGCGGCGGCGGCGGCGGCGCGGGTGTTCGGGCTGGACGCGGCGGCCACCGCCTCGGCCCTCGGTATCGCACTGAGCCAGTCGGCCGGCAGTCTGCAATTCCTCGCCAATGGGGCCTGGACCAAGCGCTTTCAGGTCGGCTGGTCCGGCATGGCGGGGCTGGCGGCCGCGCAACTCGCGAAGGAAGGCTTCAAGGGCGCCGCCGAGCCGCTGGAAGGCAAGCACGGCTTCCTGCGCGCCTACGCACCCGAGCCGAACCCCGAGCGTGCGGTGCAGGATCTGGGACGCGTGTACGAACTCATGGCGGTTGGGGTAAAGCCTTATCCCTCCTGCCGCTGGGGCCATGCCGGCATCGATGCCGCCATCGCGCTGCGCGCGGAGCTGGACCTGAAGCCTGAGGATATCGAGAGTGCGACGCTCGGCGTCTCCCGCGCCGGCATGCTGCTGGTGGGCGAGCCGGCAGCGCGCAAGGCGGACCCGCGCAACATCGTCGACGCGCAGTTCAGCGGTCCCTTCGTGATCGCCGTGGCGCTGGCCACCGGGCAGATGGGTTGGGACAGCTACGGGCTGCTGCAGGACCCGGCGGTCCGCGCACTGCTGCCCCGCATCGCGGTGGAGAACGACCCTGAGATCGAGGCCGAGTTCCCGGCCAACATGTCCGGCAAGCTAACCCTGAGGGCGCGCGGCGGGAGCCATGTGCGCAAGGTGATCGTGCCGAAAGGCGAGCCCTCCAACTTCCTGTCCGAAGCCGAGCTGCGCGGTAAGTTCGGCAGCCTGGCGCGGCCTTCGCTGGCCGAGCGATCCGATGCGTTGGCCGACGCCATCCTGCGGCTCGACCAATTGCCGGGGTTGGAGGATCTGCTCCGGCACGCCCGCCCCCTTTCCCGCGCCGCCGCCTGAACCGGAGAGCATCGTGGACCTGAACGACGCGAACGACCCCCATGCCGAAATCCGCGCCGAGATCGCCAAGCTCTGCGCCCGCTTTCCCGGTGAATATTGGCGCAAACTGGACGAGACGCGCGCCTACCCCACCGAGTTTGTCCAGGCCCTGACTGAAGCGGGCTACCTGGCGGCACTGATCCCCGAGGAATATGGCGGCGCCGGCCTGCCACTTTCCGCCGCGGCCGCCATTCTGGAGGAAGTGCAGCGCCAGGGCTGCAACGGCGCTGCCTGCCACGCGCAGATGTACATCATGGGCACCATCCTGCGGCATGGCAGCGACAGGCAGAAGCAGGAATACCTGCCGAAGATCGCGTCGGGCGAGCTGCGCCTCCAGGCCTTCGGCGTCACCGAGCCCACCAGCGGCACCGACACCACCGCGCTACGCACCACAGCCCGGCGCGAGGGCGACAAGTACATCGTCAACGGCCAGAAGATCTGGACGAGCCGGGCGGAGCATTCCGACCTGATGCTGCTGCTGGCGCGCACTACGCCGCGCGATCAGGTGGCGAAGAAGACCGAGGGGCTTTCTACCTTCATTGTCGACATGCGCACGGTGCTGGACAAGGGCCTCTCGATCCGCCCCATCCGCACCATGATGAACCACAATTCCTGCGAGGTGTTCTTCGACAACATGGAGGTGCCGGCCGAAAACCTGGTCGGCGAGGAGGGCCGCGGCTTCCGCTATATCCTGGACGGCATGAACGCCGAGCGGCTGCTGATCGCCGCCGAATGCATCGGCGATGCCAAGTGGTTCATCGAGAAGGCGGTGAACTACGCCAAGGAGCGCGTGCTGTTCGGACGCCCCATCGGGCAGAACCAGGGCGTGCAGTTCCCGATCGCCCGTGCCTATGCGCAGATGCGGGCCGCCGAGGCCATCGTGCAGAAGGGTCTGGCGCGCTTCGATGCCGGCGAACGCCCGGGCGAGGAAGCGAATATGGGCAAGATGCTGGCGGCCGAGGCCAGCTGGGCAGCGGGCGAGGCCTGCATCCAGACCCATGGCGGTTTCGGCTTCGCCGAGGAATACGACATCGAGCGCAAGTTCCGCGAAACACGGCTGTATCAGGTGGCACCGATCAGCACCAACCTGATCCTGTCTTATCTGGGCGAGCATGTGCTCGGCATGCCAAGAAGCTACTGAAGCGGGCAGCGGTCCGCGTTGAGGGAAGAACGTCCATGGATTTGGAACTCGGCGGCAAGTGCGTGCTCGTCACGGGCGGATCGAAGGGCATCGGCCTGGCCTGTGCCGCCGCCTTTCTGCGGGAAGGCGCCAAGGTCGCCATCTGCGCGCGCGACGCGGCGGGGCTTTCTGAGGCCGCGGCCTCGCTGCCCGGCGTGGTTACGCTGGAGGCTGACCTCACCGACGCCCTGGCCGCCGAGGCAGCGTTGGATCAGGCGGAAGAGCAGGTCGGACCGCTCGACATCCTGGTGAACTCGGCCGGGGCGGCCAAGCGCACGCCGCCTGCCGAGCTGACCCCAGCGGCCTGGCGTGCCGCGATGGATGCCAAATACTTCACCACCATCAACATGCTGGACCCGGCCGTGAAGCGCATGGCGGAGCGCGGCCGGGGCGTGGTCGTCAACGTCATCGGTGCCGGCGGCCGAACCGCCTCGCCGATCCACATCCCCGGCGGTTCGGCCAACGCGGCGCTGATGCTGGCGACGGCCGGGCTGGCCAATGCCTATGCCGCGCGTGGCCTGCGCGTCCTCGGCGTCAGCCCCGGCCCCACCGAGACGGGCCGGCTGCTGGAAGGGTTGAAGGCGGAGGCGCGCATGACCAACCAGGACATCGAGGCGCTGCGGCAGCGGGCAGTGTCGCGCATCCCGATGGGCCGCATGGCACAGCCGGAGGAAATCGCCGAGGCCGTGCTGTTCCTCGCTTCGGCCCGCGCCAGCTACATCACCGGCGTGACGGTCACCATGGATGGCTCGCAGAACCCCATGATCCTGTAGGTCAGGAAACGGAACGGCTGCGTGCCTGCAGCCGCTGCGCATAAACGTTGATCACCAGTGCCAGCAGCAGCACCAGCCCACGGATCAGGATCTTCAGGAAGCTGTCCATGCGGATGTGGTCCAGCCCGTTGTTCAGCACGCCCAGCACCAGCAGGCCGATCATCGTCTTGCCGATGCCCCCCTGCCCGCCGAACAGGCTGGTGCCGCCCACCACAACGGCGGAGATGGCATCCAGCAGGTAGTTGTCGAACTGGTTTTGCTGGGCGCTGCCGAAATAGGCGACGCCCAGCATGCCACCGAGGCCGGAGCAGAAGGCGGCGATCATCATCACCGCCGCGATGATGGCCTTGACATTGACGCCGGCATTCTCGGCTGCCTCGCGGTTGCCGCCCACCATGTACACATACCGCCCAAACCGCGTGTAGGTCAGCACCAGATGGCCGACCAGCAGCACGATGCAGGCTACCACCACGATCCAGGGCACCCCGCCAACGGAGCCGCTGCCCAGCGTGACGACGATGTCCGGCACCGAATAGGCGATTTGCCCGCGCACCAGCATGGCACCGATGCCGTTGCCGATCTGCAGCATGGCCAGCGTCATGATAAAGGATGGAATGCCGATCCAGGTGACGCCGAAGGCCGTGACCGCTCCCAGCGCCAGGCAGCCCGCCAGAGCAAGCAATACGGCCAGCGGCCCGGGTAAGGGGAGGTTGGCGATGTTGACGCTCGCATCCTGCAGCGTGAGGAAGGCCAGGAGGATGCCCGTGGCATTCGCCACACTGGCGACGCTGAGATCGATCTCGGCGCAAAGGATGACAAAGGTGAGCCCCACTGCGATGATGGCCGTGATGGCCACCTGCTGCAGGATGTTGGTCAGGTTGCCCCAGGTGGCGAAAGAAGGGCTGAGGGCGCTGAACAACAGGATCAGCGAGATCAGCGTCACAAAGGGTGCCAGATTTCGGAGCTGCCCGCCCAGCCGCAGCCAGAGGGACGGGCGCAGCGGCGCGGGGTCTGTGACATGCGTCGACATCGCTGTTCCTTTATGCCGCCGCCAGAAGGCGGTCCTTGCTGACGGGCTCGCCGGCGAATTCGCGTGTCAGCACGCCACGGCGCATGACCAGGATGCGGTCGGCGAGCGACAGCACCGTCTCGGGCTCGGACGACACCACCACGATGCCGATCCCCTCCTCGCGCAGTGCGCGGACGATGCGCACCACATCATCCTTGGCGCCCACGTCCATGCCGCGTGTCGGCTCGCTCAGCAGCAGCACGCGCGGCAGGTGCGTCAACCACCGCGCCAGCGCCACCTTCTGCTGGTTGCCGCCGGAAAGCTGACCGACCGGAAGGTCCACATTGAAGGGCCGCACGCCGAGCTTGCGCTCATGCCCCTCGGCAATGCGGCGCTCCGCGCCGGGCGAAAGCAGCACGCGACCAATTCGCTCCAGGATGGAAATGCTGATGTTGCGGTAAACCGGCTCCTGCGCAAACAGCATGGCCCGCCGGCTTTCCGGCACATAGGCAATGCCTGCCTTCTTCGCCGCTGATGTGCCGCCGCGCAGCCGCGCCACGTTGCCATCCACCGCCACCTCACCCTGGTCCAGCGGCAGCCGGCCGGACAAGGCGCGCGCCAGCTCCAGCTGCCCCGATCCCATGAAGCCGTAGATGCCGAGCACCTCGCCGGCATGCAGTTGCAGCGAGACCTCCCCGAACAGTCCGGTAACCCCGAGCCCCCTCGCCCGCAGCACCACCGGTGCCCGGGGCTGCGGCGGCAGCATCATGTCGCGCGTGTAGCTTTCCTCCAGCTTCTCGTGCCCGCCGCCGATCATGCGCTCGATCAGCCAGGACTTACCGAGGCCCTGAACCGGCGCTGCGCCCACGCGCCGTCCATTGCGGAACACGGTCACTGCATCCGAAATCCGCAACACGTCGTCCAGGAAATGCGAAATGAAGACGATGCTGTGTCCTGCTTCCCGCAGCCGTTCCAGCAGTCCGAAGAGACGCTCCACCTCCGGCGGCGACAGCGCGGAGGTCGGCTCATCCAGGATGATGATGCGTGCGCCGGACAGCAGCGTGCGCGCCAGCTCCACCATCTGCTGCATGCCGATCGGCAGCCCGCCGGCCGGCATGTCCGGGTCGAGCGTCAGCCCAAGGGCCTGGAGTTGCGCCCGCGCCTGATCGCGCATGCGGCGCCAGGAAACGATGCCGGCCCGGTTCAGCGGCTGCATGCCGAGCGCGACGTTCTCCGCCACCGACAGGGCCGGCACGATGGACAGTTCCTGATGCACCATGCCAATGCCGGCATCGCGTGCATCGCGTGGCGAGCGGAACCGCACCGGCTTCCCGCCCAGCCGCATCTCCCCGTCATATTCTGAATGCACGCCGGCGATGATTTTCATCAGCGTGCTCTTGCCGGCGCCGTTCTCGCCCACCAGCCCATGGATCTCGCCCGCTTCCAGGGCGAAATCCACGCTATCCAGCGCCGTCACGCCGGCGAAGCGCTTGGAAACGGCGCGCAGTTCCAGAACCGGCCCGGAGGCAGCCATGCCAGGCCCCCGTCAGATCAGGAAGTGCCTCTGCATCCAGGCCATGCCGGCCGCGTTGGCCTTGGTCACCACCGGCCCATCGGTGATGACGTGCTTCGGGATGCCCTCGGCGCCGGTCTTCTCGCCCGTCATCGCCGCCGCAACCCCGGCCATGATGGCGCCACCATGGATGCGGCAGGAGGGATTGCGCACGGTCGCGTGCATGCGGCCATCCATCACCGCGGCCAGGGCCGGCGGCATGGCATCGCACCCGCCGATCTTGATGTCCGTGCGGCCCTTGGCGCGCATCACGTTGTAGGCAGCCAAAGCCATGTCGTCGTTGTGGAAGTAGGCGGCGCTGATCTTGGGGTATTTGGTGAGGTGGGTGTCCCAGATGCGCGCCACCTTGGTCACATCCCAATCGCCTGGGGTGGTGTCCAGCACCTCTACCTTGGGGTAGCGCTTGACCACGGAGTCGAAACCGCGCGCGCGGCCCTGCGCACCGGTGTGACCGAGCGCCCCCTGGGTCATGATGACCGTGCCCTCGCCACCGATGGCCTGCATCAACGCTTCCGTGACGGAAGCGCCCATGAACTCGTTGTCCGGCGCGAGAAAGCTGTGGATGTTGAGCTGGTCCAATGGCGCGATCAGCGTGTCCATGTCGATGACCGGGATCCCCGCATCGATCATGCGCCGCACGGGCGCCGTCAGCGTGCCGATGCCGAAGGCCTGAATGGCCACGAAATCCCAGCGCTGGGACGCCATGTTGTCGATGGCACCGCGCTGGCGCGTAGCGTTCAGCTCGCCATCAAACCAGGTAACGTCCACATTGAAGAGCTTTCCCCAGTACTCTGCGGCGGCCTTGCCCTGCGCGCACCAAGTGGCCTGCAGGCCAGCATTCGAGAAGGCCGCACGGAGCCGCCGCTCGGAGCGGCCCATCTCGGCCGCCATGGCCGGATCGAGGCCCATCCCAGCCAGAAGCGGCAACGAGGCCGCGGCACCCAGCACCGCGCGGCGGCCGCTGGCCGGTGCGTCTTGCTTGTCCATGACGTCCATCCCCAGCCCCCCGCGGTCCTTGGCGCCGTCAGATTGGGCCGGGAAACCTTGCATCATTGCGATGGCAAAATGCAATGCTGGCGATTTCCTCCGACCCGGCAGAGGCTTCGGCAGGCATGCCACCCTTCCTGGCGAACCGTCGGTCCTGCAATCGGTCGGGGTGCGCTGCACGGTGGGTGGGGTGGTTGGGGCGCCAGGATTCGAACCTGGGAATGGCGGTACCAAAAACCGCTGCCTTACCGCTTGGCTACGCCCCAGCGCGGCTTGCGAGGGGTGAATAGTGCGAGCCACCCCCCGCCGTAAAGCCCCCTCCCCATCTCCACCAGGCAGCAGGCAGTTGCAGCGCCGCCCGTGCCGCCTCTTGCCCATCGGCGAACAGGGCGAAGCAGGTGGCACCGGAGCCGCTCATTCGTGCCAGCAGGCAGCCCGGCAAGGCACGCAGCGCCACCAGAACATTCGCCACCGCCGGGCAGAGCGCAACTGCCGCTGGCTCCAGGTCATTGTGCAGGGTCGCCAGGGTTGCCGCCATGGAAGGCATGTCATGCCAGCCCGTCGGCAGTTCCGCCGGGGCCGAGAAGCCGGGCTCGCGGGCGCGAAACACGGCAGGGGTGGCCAAGGGCTGGCGGGGATTAGCTAGCACCATGCCGCCTGGGGGCAGGTCGGGCGCAGGGAGCAGGGTCTCGCCGATGCCTTGCATAAGCGCCGGCCGTCCGGCCAGACAAACCGGCACATCGGCGCCCAGCCGGGCCGCCAGCGCCATCATCCGGGCCCGGCCCTCCGCCGATGCCATCCAGCCTAACCCCCAGGCCCGGTCCAGCAGGCGCAGGGCGGCCGCGGCATCGGCCGAGCCGCCGCCAATCCCCGAGGCCACCGGCAAGGCTTTCTTCAGCACCAGCGCGCCACGCCCGGGCACTCCGGCCGCGTCGGCCAACAGTCGACCGGCGCGCAGCACCAGATTGTCGCGTTCCGTGAACAGCGCCGCGGCTTCGGGACCTTGGATCTCCAGGATCAGCTCTGCCGCCGGACGATAAAGCAGTTGGTCCGAGGCGCCGGCGAACACCGCAAGACTATCCAGCTCGTGATAGCCATCGCTCCGGCGACCGGTGACATGGAGGTGCAAATTCACCTTGGCCGGCGCGGGCTCCATCATGTCCATGGCAGGCGCTACGGCGTTGCGGAGGGGTTGGCCTGCCGCTCTCGCAGCTTGGCCGAGATGCGGGGCGCTTCCTCCGGCTCCGGATCGAGGGCCAGGGCGCGGCGCCATTGGAACTCGGCCTCACGCCGGCGCCCTGCGGCCCAGTAGGCATCGCCGAGATGATCATTGATGACGCTGTTCCGCGACTCCAGTTCCACCGCGCGCTCCAGCCAGCGGATCGCATCCGGCAGGTCGTTCATCTTGAACAGCGCCCAACCCAGACTGTCGGCGATGTTGCCGTCCTGTGGCCGAAGCTCCATGGCACGCTCCAGCATGCGCCGTGCCTCGGGCAGGTTCAGGCCCTTCTCCACCCAGCTGTAACCCAGGTAGTTCAGCACATAGGGCTGCTCGGGCGAGAGCTGCAGGGCGCGGTGGAAATCCGCCTCCGCTTCCGGCCAACGGCCGCTGCGTTCGAGGGAGATCCCGCGCGCATAGAAGAGCGGCCAGTATTGCGGCAAGGGCTCGCCGATGCGCGACAATGCTTCGGTGTAGGCTTGCGCCGCCTCGGGGAAGCGTTGCCGGCCGCGCAGCAGATCGCCCAGCCGGGCAGGCGGCTGCAACGCCTCAGGCCGTTCGCGCGAGAGGGTGCGCAACAGCGCGATGGCCTCGTCCGGCCGGTCCATGCGGTCCAGCAGAGTGGCACGGCGCAACGCCACCACGGGGGCGAAGGGATCGTCATCCGGCACCCGCCGCAGCATGGCGAGGGCGCTTTCCGGATGCCGCTCATCGTTCAGCGAATCGGCGGCGATCATCAGCGCGGGGGTGAAGTCGGGCCGCAGCCGCAGCGAGAGTCGCGCCAGCACCAGCGTCAGCTCCGGCGCCCCTTGCCCGCGCAAGGCGCCCGCCAAGGCGAGCTCGGCCTCGGCCATGCCCTCCACCGCCGACGCCACGGCGCGACCGCGCAGCAGGGCATCCCGGGTGCGAGGAGTGTTCAGCAACGCCATATCATCGCCGCTGAGCGCGATGGCGTCGATCAGCTTGGCAGCTTCCTCCGGCTTGCCCGCGCGGTTCAGGATGCCGGCCAGCACCTGCAGCATGCGCAGATTGGCCTCGGGCGTTTCCGCCAGCGCCAGCCGTGCCAGACGCTCGGCCTCCTGCGGACGGCTACCCAGATCGGCGATCATCGCCGAATGCAGCGCCGCCAGGCCGCGCAGCCGGCTTCCCTCCACCTGTGGCCGCAGCGTGGCCAGCGCCGCATCGGTCTGGCCGCGGCCAGCCTGCGCCCAGGCCAGCAGCAGCGGCTGCAGCACCTGCGCCGCACCGGTGCGCGGCATGTTGCGCAGACGCCCCTCAGCCCGCTCCCACCGACCCGCCATGCCATCAGCCCCGGCCAGCAGGATGTTGGCCAGTTCGCTCTGCGGCAGGCGACGGGCCAGCTGCACCGCCTCCGCCCGTCCGTCCATCACGGCAGCCAGAAAGGCGCGGGTCAGGATCTCGGGCTCGTTGGGGGCGAGGCGCAGCGCTTCCAGCATCTGGTCCGCGGCACCCTTGGTATCGGTTTCAGCGGAAGCGAAGCGACCAGCCAGATACGCGCCGGACGCCGTGGCACGGGGGGCCGGGCCGGCGGTGACGCCGTTCCCGGCCACGCCGCCAGGATTGCCGCCGGCGGCACATCCGGCGAGCAGGGCGGCGGCAAGCAGGGCGGAGCGGCAGGGGTGGACGAGCATGGCCATGGCGACGAGCCTAGAGCCTTTTCGCGCTTGCGGGAAACGCTTCGGTGCCGCGGCCACCCACCGCCCGTCTCACATCCCGCCGATGTAGTTCGGGCCGCCCGCGCCTTCGGGCGTGCGCCAGTCGATGTTCTGTTCCGGGTCCTTGATGTCGCAGCTCTTGCAGTGGACGCAGTTCTGCGCGTTGATCACCAGGCGGGGTTCGCCTTCCTCGACCCCCACCGCCTCATACACTCCGGCCGGGCAGTACCGGCTCTCTGGCGAGCGGTAGACATCCCAGTTGACGCCCTTCCAGCGCGAAGGGTCCTTCAGCACCAGATGCGCCGGCTGGTCCTCCTCATGGTTGGTATTCGACAGGAACACCGAGGACAGCCGGTCAAAGGTCAGCTTCCCGTCCGGCTTGGGGTAGGGGATGCGCCGGCTGTTGGCGGCGGATTTCGTCGCCTTGTGGTCGGCGTGGTGTGACATCGTCCAGGGTGCCTTGCCGCGGAAGATGTAGGTGTCGATCGCGCCGTTCAGCATGCCGCCCCACAGTCCCCACTTGGCGAAGCCGGGGCGGATGTTGCGGCAGTTCTGCAGCTCCTCCCACACCCAGCTCGCCCGCAGCGCCTCCGGGTAGGCGGTCAGTACCGGCGGCGGCGCGTCCTGCGCCAGCGCGGCGGCGGCGGCTTCGGCCGCCAGCATGCCCGATTTCATGGAGGTGTGAGTGCCCTTGATCTTGGGCACATTCAGGAAGCCCGCCGTGTCGCCGATCAGGGCGCCGCCCGGGAAAGCCAGTCGCGGCACCGATTGCAGCCCGCCCTCGTTCAGCGCCCGGGCGCCGTAGGCGATGCGCTTGCCGCCCTCCAGGATCTTGCGGATCTCTGGATGGGTCTTGAAGCGCTGCATCTCCTCGAACGGGGAAAGCCAGGTGTTAGGGTAGTCCAGCCCGACCACGAAGCCGATCGACACCAGGTTCTCGCCCAGCATGTAGATCCAGGCACCACCATAGGTGTCGGTGGGCAGTGGCCAGCCAACGCTGTGCACCACACGACCAGGCGTGTGCCGTTCCTTCGGGATCTCCCACAGCTCCTTGATGCCGAGTGCATAGGTCTGTGGCTGCACCCCCTCCCGCAGGCCGTACAGCGCTTCCAGCTTCTTGGTCAGCGAGCCGCGGCAACCCTCGCCGAACAGGGTGTAGCGGGCGCGCAGCTCCATGCCAGCCTGGTAGTTCGCGCCCTGCTCACCTTCGCGGTTGATGCCCATCACGCCGGCCACAACGCCCTTGACCACGCCGCCCTCGACCAAGGTCTCAGAAGCGGCAAAGCCGGGATAGATCTCCACCCCCAGCGCCTCTGCCTTGGCACCGAGCCAGCGGCAAACATTGCCGAGTGACACCACGTAATTGCCGTGATTGTGCATCTGCGGCGGGGTGGGCAGCTTGAAGGCCCTGGTCTCCGTCAGGAACAGGAAGCTGTCATCGCCCGCTGGCGTGGCCAGCTCCGGCGGGTCCTCGCGCCAATCGGGCAGCAACTCGTCCAGCGCCCGGGGCTCGATCACCGCGCCGGACAGGATGTGCGCGCCAACTTCCGACCCCTTCTCCACCACGCAGACCGAAGCCTCCGGCGAGAGCTGCTTCAGCCGGATCGCCGCCGCCAGCCCCGAAGGACCCGCGCCGACGATCAGCACATCGAATTCCATGCTCTCGCGTTCGGTCACGCCGTGTTTCTCCCTGTCTCCTGCCGCCACGCCATTCGGCGACGTCATTCCCGCCCTTCGGCCTTACCCGGATCGGCGCTTGCACGGAACCCTCCCGGGCGCCGATACCTTGGGCTGCCATGAGCCTTCCGCACGCCGATCCCAATCCTGCCCAAACGCTGCTCGCCGCGCTCCGGCTGCAGCTCGAATGGGGCGCTGACGAGGCCCTGGCGGAGCTGCCCCTGGACCGCCTCGCCACCGTGTCGCGGCCCGTGGCCGAGCCGGGCGGTGAGGCATCGGCTTCACCTCGGCAGGAACCATCCAGCCGCCGCCCGGCGCCGCGCCGCGCCGCGCCGGCCCTGCCGCTGCCGCCTGCGGCACGCGACGCGGCGACCCTGGCCGCCGGCGCGGCCTCGCTCGACGAGCTGCGTGAGGCAATCCGGCAGGTGGACACGCCGTTGCGGGACACCGCCACCAACCTGGTCTTTGCCGACGGCAACCCGGCGGCGCCGCTGATGCTGGTGGGCGAAGCCCCCGGAGCGGAGGAGGACAGACTCGGCCGTCCCTTTGTCGGGCCGTCGGGACAGCTGTTGGACCGCATGCTCGCCAGCATCGGGCTGGAGCGGGGGCAGGATGATCCCTCGCGCGCCTTCTACATCACCAACATCCTGCCCTGGCGCCCGCCTGGCAACCGCAACCCGACCGATGCGGAGGTGAACCTGTTCCTGCCTCTGGTGCTTCGCCACATCGCAATCGTCCGGCCACGCCACGTGGTGCTGCTGGGCGGCGTTTCGGCCAAGGCGCTGCTGGGACGCAAGGAAGGCATCACACGGTTGCGGGGCCGCTGGCACAGCGTGGCAGGGCTGGAGCTGGGTGGGCTTGAACCGCCGCCGGCCCTGCCGAGCTGGCATCCGGCCTATCTGCTGCGCAATCCTGCAGCCAAGCGCGACTCCTGGGCCGATCTGCTTCTGCTGCGGCGCACCCTAGACGGCGAAGCGATCTCAACCATTGCGGAATAACGAACTCGTGATGCAACCTGAGGCGCCAAGAAGCTGAAATGCTGCTCAGCTGTCCTGAATTTTGAGATTCGTCTCACTCATCGACATTGCCCTGCTTCGGCTGTGCCGGTAACGCCATCACTGCCATGAGAGCGATCTGCACCGTGGCCCTTCGTCCACCCGCCCTTGCCTTGTGCCTGGGATGGGCGGCGTCGCTGTGCCTCGGGGTTCAGGTCCCGGCCATGGCGCAACGGGCTGGAGAGACCGTCCCCCTTGAGCGGGCCGCCATGCGACCGGTCACGGCGCAATCTGGCGCCTTGATCGAGGAAGCCATGAGCGTGCCCCGGCCGTCACGGCATGGCATCGCGGGCTTGCCGCAGCCCCTCGCGGCTTCGGACGCCGCACGCCTTTCCCGCATCTTCGCATTGCAACGGCAAGGGGACTTCGACGCAGCCGAGGTCGAAGCGAGGCGCCTGGACGATCGTCGCTTGATCGGACATGTGCAGGCGGATCGTTGGCGCCGGGCGCCGACACCGCCTTCCACGCCGGAACTGCATGACTGGCTGACCCGCCACTCGGACCTCCCGGATGCGGGGGCCATTCACGCCATGCTGAGCCAGCGCTTGCCGCGCAACGTTCCGCAGCCGCCCGTGCCAACCGACGATTCGCTGCCGGCGGATATTGATATGGCCCCGGAAGACCGGGCCCCGGCCTCCGCGAGCCGCGATGCCGTTTCGCGGACCGAGGTGGCGCAGACCGCGTTCCATCAGGGCCGTGACGAGGAGGCCTATCGCATCGCTGCCGATGTGGCGAAGCGCAATCCTACCCTGGCGCACCCCGCCTATGTGGCCGGACTCGCGGCCTGGGGCATGGGTTGGCAGGACCGGGCCCTGACGCAGTTCGAAGCCGCAGCCCGCGCCGAGAATGCTGCTCCAGCCCTGCGCGCAGCCGCGGCCTTCTGGACGGCCCGCGCCGCGATCCGTACCCGTCGGCCGCAGCTTTATGTTCCGTGGATGCTGCAGGCGGCGCAGGAGCCGCGCTCCTTCTACGGGATGATCGCCCGTCGGGTGCTCGGCCTCAGTCCGGGCTTCGCGTGGGAACGCGACGTGGCCGGTGCTGCGGAAAGTGCCGCCCTGGCGGAAACCGCCGCCGGTTGGCGTGCCCTGGCCCTGCTCCAGATCGGCGAGCGAGAGCGCGCAGAGCAGGAACTTCGCCGGCTGTGGCCGATTGCCAAGGGAAACCCTGCGCTGCTCCGCGCGGTGCTGGCCGTGGCCAGCCAGGCCGGGCTGACCGACCTCGCCTCGCAGGTGGCAGGACTGGTGCAGAGCGCCGATGGCCGCCCGCGTGACTTCGACCGTTATCCCCTGCCCCATCTGGAGCCCATGAGCGGCTTCCGCGTCGATCCTGCCTTGCTCTATGGGCTGGCACTGCAGGAGTCGCGCTTCGATCCCAAGGCGGTTTCTCCTGCCGGGGCACGCGGCCTGATGCAGATCATGCCTGCCACCGCAGCCTACATCGTCGGCGATCCCAGCCTGAACGGTGCGGGTATCCGGCGCCTGCACGACCCGGGCTTCTCCCTGGAACTGGCACAGCGTTATCTGCACCACCTGACGGCGCGGGAGGTTGTCGATGGCGATCTGATCCGCCTGCTCGCCGCATACAACAACGGACCAGGCAACGTCGGTCGGTGGGCCCCCAATGTCCGCCACCAGGACGACCCCTTCCTGTTCATCGAATCGATCCCGGTGGGTGAGACCCGGGGCTTCGTGCAGCGTGTGCTGACCTATTCATGGATCTACGCAAGCCGCCTGGGCCTCCCGTCGCCTAGCCTCGACGCGCTGGCGCAAGGCGAATTCCCACGCTTCGGCAGCGCTCCACTGGAATTGGCCGAGCAGCCGCCCCTGCGCGGCCGCCCAACCCGTGCGGCGGCGCGCTAAAGATAGCGAGCCGGCATCCGCTTCCTGCGTGCACAGGTTACCGCCGCGTTTCACGAAACGACCCTGGGTTAATCATCGTGGTTGCAATGCAACTCGCGACAGTGTGAATTGCCTTTGGTCGCTTCCGCGTCCAGGGCGTATTGCCCTCTTCGGATTCAACCGCCGCAAGGGGCCTTCAGAACGATGGTCAGATCGCCGGGCGTTGTTCCCGCCCGCTGGTGGCCGCGTGCTGCCGGCGAAACAACCGATCGCCCTTTCCGATCAGCTTTTGTGACGCTGGGTGCGGCCGGGCTCGTGCTTGGCCTCTACCTCGGCGGCGGTGCCCTGGCGCTGCGCGTGCTCGACGACGCGCAGACACAGCGGGAGCGTGTTTCCGCCAGCCAGGAAATGGTGGAGATGCTGCTCGACCTTCGTGGCACGCTGTACGAGGCGGTGGCGGCGCGCAACCAGGTGCTGTTCGGCGATCCCGGCCCCTTCCGGCGGTCCTTCTTCGATTCGCGTCGCCGCATCACTGATCGGGTGGCAGTGTTGCATGGGCGTGTGCAGGATCGGCCCGACCAGTCGGCGCTGGTCGCGAGGCTCGATGCGCGCACCTCGGCCATGCTGAACCGGCTCGACGCCACGATGCGCTTCGCCTCGCGTGGGGAGGATGGTCCCGACATCACCATGATGATCCGCGAGGCGGGGGCGGAGCGTCAGGCCGTGCTGGCGGTCGCCGATCGCCTGGTGGAAAGCGAGCGTTCACGGCTTGCCGCTGGCAACCGAGCCTATTCCGCACGGGCCAACCAGGCCCGCGGCATCATGGCCGTGCTCTTCGGCGTGGCGCTGGTTTCCACCGCCGCAGCCCTCTGGGCCCTGCACCGGCAGCGGCGCAGCACACTGGCCCGCTACGCCTCGCTGGAAGCCTCGCGCCGGGCGGCCGAGGCGGACAAGCTGACGCTCAGCGAAAGCCGCACCCGACTGCAGTCCATTCTCGACCATGCGAGCGATACCATTCTGCTGGTGGACCGGGCCGAACGCATCCAGATCGCGAACGAGGCCGCCGCCCAGCAATTCCGCCAACCCCTTCATGCCCTGCTCGGCCAGCCCGTGCAGGCGTTGATTCCCGCCTTTGGCCGCCGGCAGGGCGAGGTCGAGGCCCGCCGCGCGGATGGCTCCAGCTTTCCGGCCGAGCTGTCCATGGGCCGCTACGACCAGGATGGCGAGCAGGGCTGCGTCTGCGTGCTGCGCGACATCACGGAGCGCCGCCGGCTGGACGAGATGAAGAACGAGTTTGTTTCCACCGTGAGCCACGAGCTGCGCACGCCGCTCACCTCCATCCGCGCCTCCCTCGGCCTTGTTGCCGGCGGCGTGGCCGGCACCCTGCCCGAGCAGGCGCGTGAACTCCTCGACATCGCGCACAAGAATTCCGAGCGGCTGGTGCTGCTGGTCAACGACATCCTCGACATCGAGAAGATCGAGAGCGGGCGGCTTGAGTTTCATCGTGAGCGCGTCTCGGCGCGGCAGATGCTGGAGCAGGCCGTGGCGGCCAACCGGGCCTATGGCAGCCAGTTCGAGGTCCGCTTCGCCATTGAGCCGGGGCGTGACGCCGCGGTCTATGCCGATGTGCAGCGCATCCAGCAGGTGCTGGCCAACCTGCTGTCCAACGCGGCGAAGTTCTCGCCGCATGGCGGCACGGTGGAGGTTGGCCTCTCGGTCGATGCAGGCAACGCCACCTTCCACGTTCGCGACCATGGCAACGGTATCCCCGAGGTCTTCCGGTCCCGCATCTTCCAGCGTTTCGCCCAGGCGGATTCATCCGATGTGCGGCAGAAGGGCGGTACCGGCCTTGGCCTCTCCATCAGCCGCGCCATTGTGGAGCACCATGCCGGCCAGATCGGCTTCGAGGACGCGCCGGGCGGCGGCACGCGCTTCTGGTTCGCCCTGCCGCGCCTGGTGGAGCGTCCGGTGCTGCGCGCCACCGAGCCGGGCCGACGCCGTCGCGTGCTGATCATCGAGGACGATGCCGACGTGGCCCGGCTGCTGCAGATGATGCTGGACCAGCATGGCTGGGACGGACACATCGCCGCCACAGCGGAGGCCGCCTTCGCTGCCCTTGACCATGGCAGCTTCGACGCCCTGACCCTCGATCTGATGCTGCCGGATGAGGACGGGATCTCGCTGTTCCGTCGCCTGCGCCTGCGGCCGGACGGCCATGCCCTGCCCGTGGTGGTGGTTTCCGCCGTCGCCGATGAAGGGCGCCTGAGCCTGAACGGAGACGCGGTGGGGGTGGTGGATTGGCTGGAAAAGCCAATTGACCAGGCCCGGTTGCGCGCGGCGCTGACCCAGGCGCTGCACCGCGCCGAAGGCCCCTCCCGCATCCTGCATGTCGAGGATGACGACGACATCCGCCGCGTCGTTTCAGCCGTCATGGGCGACGCGGCCGAGATGCTGCCGGCGCGCAGCCTGGCCGAGGCACGCATGGCTCTGGCTGAACCGGGAACGCTGCGCCTCGTTATCATCGATGTGGGCCTGCCGGATGGCAGCGGACTTGATCTGCTGCCGGACATTCAGGGCCTTTCGCCTCAGCCACCCGTGCTCATCTTCTCAGCCACCGACACGGGCGCCCACACCGCCGGCAGCGTTGCCGCCGCCCTGGTCAAGAGCCGCACGGAGAACAACACCCTGCACGACACGATCCGACAATTGATCGAGGCAGGGCCGCTGGCTGGCACCAGCCCCGAGAACACCCCGCGCCGCACGGAGCCTGCCGCATGAGCGAGACGCTCAGCCGCATCCTTTATGTCGAGGATGACCACGACATCCGTACCCTGGCGGGCTTCGCGCTGAAGGCTGTGGGCGGCTTCGCCGTGGAGGCCTGCGCCTCGGGCGAGGAGGCGCTGGGCAAGGCCATGGGATTTGCGCCGCAGCTGCTTTTGCTGGACGTGATGATGCCAGGGATGGACGGACCCACGACTTTCGGCCGTCTCCGCGCCCTGCCGGGGATGGAGGCTGTGCCGGCGATCTTCATGACCGCCAAGGTGCAGCCGCAGGAGGTTCAGCGGTACCGGGACCTGGGCAGCCTGGACGTGATCTCCAAACCGTTCGACCCCATGACCCTTTCCACCAGGGTCCGGGAGATCTGGGCCGGCCGACAGGAGGCCGCGGAATGATGGATTCGGTTGCTTTGGAGGCGGAGGCCCGCGACGCCCTGGCCCGGATGCGTGCCGACGCCGTGCGCCGGATGGGCGAGCGGGTGAACGACCTCTCGACCGCATGGAAGACCCTGACACTGCGACCCTGGGACGAAGGCACGCGCGCGGCCGTCGGCGAGCTGGCCGGGGTGGCGCATCGGCTGGCCGGGGCCGGCGGGACTTTCGGCTTTGCGGCCCTGTCCGACGCCGCAGCCCCTTTGGAGCTGGTTCTGGCGGGGCTCGCCAGCAGCGAGATGCCGGATGCCGAGCGGGTCAACCAAGCGCACAAGCTGGTCACCGCGGTAATCAATGCCTGGGAAGCCGGCGCCGATCCCCTGCCGAAAGCCGAGCCCCAGTCGGTCGGCGTTGGCGAGCCCGCGGAGCCGGTTCTGGTTTGCGCGGAAGCTGACGCACAGCCCGCCCTGGCCTCGCTGGTTGCCAATCTTGGCTATCCCGTGCTGCGGGCTGACAAGCCACCTCCACCC
Organism: Teichococcus globiformis; assembly: GCF_042646265.1. Lineage (NCBI taxonomy): Bacteria > Pseudomonadati > Pseudomonadota > Alphaproteobacteria > Acetobacterales > Roseomonadaceae > Roseomonas > Teichococcus globiformis. The sequence continues at coordinate 51,788 of NZ_JBHRTN010000003.1, read as the reverse complement.
GGGCAACGCCTCGCCGCCGCGGTGGTGGATGGCGCCCTGCCCGGCGCGCTGGAAGCCTGCCGCCTGCTGGCCGGACGGTGCCCGATGATTCTTCTGGCCGAGGCGAATGGCTTTGAGGCTAGGCTGGCCGCTGCCCGCGCCGGGGTGGAGGCCGTGGTGCCGAAGCCGCTGGAAACCAACGAGTTGGCCGACTGGCTGGACCAGTTCGCCAATCACCGGCGCGATGCCCTGCTCTCGATCCTGGTGGTCGACGACGACACGGTGCTGGCCGAGGCTTACGCCATGGCACTGCGCCAGGCCGGGATGGAGGTGACCGTTGTTACCGAACCGTCCCGCACCCTGGAGGCGATCGCCTCGGCTGCGCCCGACCTCGTGCTGATGGATCTGCAGATGCCCGGGATCGACGGGATCGAACTGGCGCAGATCATCCGCCAGGCCCGTCGCCATCTTTCCCTGCCGCTGCTGTTTCTCTCGGCGGAGCAGGATGCGGCCCGTCAAATCCAGGCAAGGCGGCTCGGTGGCGACGACTTCATCGCCAAGCCGGTGGATCTCAGCCGTCTGGCAACAGTGGTGCGGCTGCGAGCCGAGCGTGCACGGGCGCTGCGGGCCATCATGGAAAGCGATAGCCTGACCGGCCTGCTCAACCACGGCCGGTTCAAGGAGCGGCTGGCCCTGGAGCTGGAGCGTTGCCGCCGCGATGGCGGCACGATGAGCCTCGCCCTGCTCGACATCGACCATTTCAAGCAGGTCAATGACCGCTACGGGCACCTCATGGGCGATCGGGTGATCCGCTCGCTGGCACGTGCCCTGCAGAAGCGGCTGCGTCGTACCGACGTGATCGGCCGCTACGGCGGCGAGGAATTCGCCGTGCTGCTGCTCGGCACCCAGGCCGAGGCGGCGCGTGCCGCCATCGACCAGGTGCGTGACCGCTTCACGGCGCTGCCTTTCGAAGCGGAGCATGCCAGCTTCACCGTGAGCTTCAGCGCCGGCATCGCCGGGGTCACGGGCGGCCAGTCCGAGATCGAGGCGGAAACCCTGATCCAGGCCGCCGATGCTGCACTCTACGCGGCCAAGCACGCGGGCCGTGGCCGGACCTTCCTGCCCGGCCGGCTTTGAGTTCTGGCATCACGGCGGCCGGTGGTTCATGAACGCCGTGAACCCCGGGGTCAAAGGATGCCGACCATGCCGATCGACGAGAGCCTGCCCTTTCTGCCGGTCAACATCGCGATCCTCACCGTCTCCGACACGCGGGATCTCGCCTCCGACCGCTCCGGTGCCCTGCTCGCCGAGCGGATCGGGGCAGCGGGCCACCACCTGCATTCCCGCTCCATCGCGCGCGATGAGGCCGACGCGATCGAGGCCGTGCTGCGCGGATGGGTGGCCGATCCGGCCGTGGATGTGGGGATCACCACCGGCGGCACAGGCATCACTGGTCGAGACGTGACGCCAGAAGCCTTCACCCGTGTGCTGGAGAAGGAGATCGGCGGCTTTGGCGAACTGTTCCGCATGCTGAGCTATGCCAAGATCGGCACCTCCACCATCCAGTCCCGTGCCATGGGCGGGGTCGCTGGCGGCACCTACCTTTTTGCCCTGCCCGGCTCCTCGGGAGCAGTGCGCGATGGCTGGGACGACATCCTCCGCTTCCAGCTCGATGCCCGGCACAAGCCCTGCAACCTGGTGGAATTGATGCCGCGGCTGCAGGAACATCTGCGCTGAGGACCGGGCACCCGCCTCAGCGTGCCCGCCGCACCAGCTCCTCGCACCGATTGTCCTCGCCGACGCCGAGCTGAATGGTGGGAAGGATGGCCAGCGGCAGCGCAATGATGCCGAGGCCGATCGCTGCTCCGCCCCGCGCCCCGAGTTCCAACATCTCCGGCCGCACGTTCGGGTTGCTGAACGTGCCGCCGATCAGAATATCGGTCGGCAAGGAACCCACCGTGAAGTGCTTGGACTCGGTACGCAGGGCGTAGTCCAGGCGTTCGTTCCGAAGATCGATGTCGCCACGCCCGCTGATGATCGAGCTGTCTGTGTCGATCAGCAGGGTCTTGCTGCGCACCACGCCGCGCTGGAGGGCCATGTCTGCCACGAAGCACTGCACCTTGGTGCGGGTGGGCAGGCCAAGGGCGGAAAGAATGGCGTTGCCCAGCTGCAGCCCGGAAATGTCCACCAGCAAGGCCGAAAGGTTGCCGCCGGCCATGCCGAGCGTCAGCGCCCCGTCACCCCGTCCCAGCATCTCGGCCAGGCTGCGTCCGCGAGTCTCGATCCGGGCGCTGCCGCCGATCGCCCCCTGGCCCTCGCCCAGAGGCGTGACGCCCATCAGCCGCGACAAGTCCACCCTCTGGAAGTTGACCTGGCCCTTGGCCGAAAGCCCGCCTTCCTTTGCCGGCGCGAAGTCGAACTCCCCCTCGATGCGGCCACGGCCGACGCCGAAGCGCAAGGGATGGAGGGCAATGGCCCCGTCCACGATGTCAAGCTTGGCGTGCATGTCGTCGAGGGGCATGGCCTGCCCGCGGATCTGCGCGGCATCATAGATCAGGTGGATATCGGCGGCCTGCAGCCGGGGCAGGTCCACCGGTGTGTCGGGCAGGACGCGGTTGCGGCTGCCTCGCGACTCGGGACGGCCTTCCGGCGCCTGGCCGATGAACCCGGCAAGATCGCCGAGATCCACCCTGCGAGATCGCAGGGCGGCGTTGACCACCGGTCGGGGCTGCCTGGGTGTCACGGCAATGTCGCCGGCGATGTCGCTGCGCCCCAGCTCGCCGCGAAGATTGGTGAAGCGCACCGCGCCATCGGCATAATCCAGCTGCCCTCGGAGACGGTAGGCTGGCGTTTGCGGGATCGGCACTCCGGTCAGCGGTGTCAGGAGCCGCGCGTCGGGGCCGGAAAAGTCGAGGCGGATATCGGCGCCGGCGAATCGCAGCGGATCGCGCACCGTTCCTTCCGCCGCCACCCGCGTCGGTCCGTTCGCGAGGTCGAGCTTGACGGGCCACGGGTTGTTGGGATCGCGCAGGGACAGCACAGCGCCGCCTTCCAGCGTGCCGCGGATCGGCTGGGCCGCATAGGTGCCGTCGGCGGCAACATGCAGGCTGGGGGACTGCCCTTCGGCTTCCCGGGTGTTCACCAGAAGACGCATATCGGCGCGCAGCGGTGCCAGCCTGGCCTGCACCTGGCCTTCCCGGACCCGCAATGCCCCGATCTCAAGAAAGGGCTCGGCATCCTGCTGCGGCTCAGCAGGCGTTTCAGTTTTTCCACCACCGAATGTGTAGTTGTTGTCGCCCTCGGCCCGCGCGATCAAGTTCACCGCCGGGCGGTCCAGCGTGATCTCAGGGATGATCAGCCGCCGGGTGCGGATAAAGTCCCACACACTCACGTCGACAGAGAGCCGCGGAATGGCGGCGAGGGGTGGCTCCTCGGAGTAGCCCTCGGGATTGGCGACGCGGACATCGCCTAGCGAGATACGGGTGACGCCACCGAAATCCACATCCAGCTCGCCGATCGTCACAGGCCGGCCCAGCGCAGCGCTGGCCTGTCTCTCGATCAGCGGGATGAACCAGGCCCAGGACCAGAAAGCCACCAGAAGGACCAGCGCAAGCACCGGGAGAGCGGTCCACAGGATCACGCGGCGCGCGCGGTGCGAGGCCATCCGGCAGCTCCCTTCCTGCCATTACAGGGTTCAGGGAGAAAAGCTGTTCAAAGCGGTTTTGGTTGCGGCGGCGACCAGTTACCGCCGGACGGGCTCGGGCGCGGCCTGTCAGCCGCCGCTGGGGCGTCCCGCGTCGAAGCCGAGGAAGCCCTGCTCGGGCCGCGGCGTTCCGCCATCGGTGCGGGTGCTGGAGGACAGGGCCGGGGCGCTGGGTCGCGGTGCCGGGGCGACGCGACCGGTCGTGATCTGGGAAGAGGGTGCCGAGAGCGGCATGTTGCGGGCGGCCGCCGAACCCTGGCGCGGTGCTGCCGCCGGCGGGGGCGCACCGACCACCATCGGGCGGCTGGAAAGCAGAAAGAAGGTGATTTCCTTCCGACCTTGGTCCACCGAGGATTCCAGCGGCGTCAGCCCCAGGACGTTGCGGGCGTTCAGATCGGCACCGCGCGCCATGGCATCGCGCGCCGCCGCCAGATCGCCACGATCAATGGCATCGAACAGCGCCTCCTGCGGACCCAGATTTTGCCCGGGCTCGGCCGGGATCGGGGCGGGCGCGGCACGCCCGGCCAAACCTGGCAGCGCGGGCGCCGCTGATTGCGGCCGCGGGCCCTGCGGAGTGTCCGGCATCATGGGGCCGTTGAGCATCTGCGCCATGGCAGACGGGCTCAGGACCATGGCCGCAAATCCGGCGGCGAGAACGGGCAGCGTGGGAATGCTGGTTCGGCGCATGGGGAACCTCTTAGAGCAAAGCGCGATCCGGTGGAAACAAGCGATGCGGCCGCGACGGAGAATCCGCCTAGTAGCCGCAGCCATCGCCCCGCGCGGCATAGCTCTCGACCCGTCCGCCGCGCAGGGTGAAGGTCAGATCGCAGCGCACGGTCGCGTAGGTGGAAGGGCTGATCCAGGGACGCCGGTAGTATCCCCCCCCATACCCCCAGGGATCCCCGGGCACGATCACCGTGCGGTACTGCTCGAACTGCAGGAAACGGCGCCCTTCCGTCTCGTAGGTGCGCACCGGCACGCCAAGGCGGGTGACCACGTCACCCTCACTCTGGCCCACAAAGGTCGAAAGCTGCTGGTCGAGGGTAGGCCCGGTGGCGCAGGCGCCCAGCAGCAGGGGAATGGCGAGAATCAGGCGGCGCATCGCGGCTTTCCTCCGGAGAACAGACACATAAGCGCGGAAAGGCGGCGGAAAAGAGACGGGTCTTCAACGCCCCTCGCGCCGCCAGGCAATCAACGCCAGGCCGAGCACAAGCGGAAGCGCCAACCAGGGCGGCAGCAGCGGCAAGGCGGCGACGCCGGTCACCAGGTGGTCCTCGTTGCGGCGCAGCCCGATCCAGCCGGAGCCCGCCGCGTCCCGCCCGGATGCCACGCGCCGAAGGTCGGGCACCACCGGCTGCGCGGCTGTTCCCAGCCAGTGCGCACTCCCCCCCATGGCACTCGTCACGGCGGCGGAACGGGAGGCCTCGGCACGCAGATCGGCCATCTCCGGCGGATTGGCCGCCGCCGCGGCGGCGAAAGCGCTCCGCCGGCCATCGCTGACCTGCCAGACCCCTGGCTGATCCGCCGGAACGGACAGGCTGGCGCGACCGCCTCCCGTGGCGAGGGCCTCGGCACGGCTGACAGTGCCGTCCGGCGCGGTGATGGTGATCCCGGGCTGTGGCCCGGCCTCGACCGAGCGGCGGGTGATCCGGAGCTGGCCTGCCTCGATGCGGGCGGTCAGATCCTCTTCCTCCAGTTCCGGTTCCTTCATCAGCCAATGCGCGGCCCGGCGCAGCAGCTCGGCCTGCGGACCGCCTCCATCGTGGCCGCGCGACCACAGCCAGATCTGGTCCGACAGCAGCAGTGCCACCCGCCCTTCCCCCACGCGGTCGAGCTGCAGCAGCGGGGTGCCGTCGGGGCTGCCCATCACCGTAGTGCCGCTTTGCGGCTCGGTGCGCAGATGGCGATACCAGCGACCCCAGCTCGCCGGGGTGGCCGTGCCGGCATTGGCGCCCGACAGACCTTCCGTCACCGGATGCCGCTCCCCCGCCTCGGTGACCAGAGGGCGGAAGGCGCCCTCGGCCAGCGCCTGCGGCCCTTCCGTGGGCCGGGCGGGCAGGATCTGCCCCAACGGCGTCGAGGCCAGGCTGGTCGGCCCGGTGAATTCAGGCCCCACCGAGAGCAGCAGAGCCCCGCCTTCGCGCACATAATCGGCGATATTGCGCAAATACAGCGGCGGCAGGATGCCGCGGTTGGAAAACCTGTCGAACACGATCAGGTCGAATTCCCGCAGCTTCACCTGGAACAGCTCGCGCACGGGGAAGGCGATCAGGGCCAATTCGTTCAGGGGCGTCAGGTCGTCCTTCTCGGGCGGGCGCAGGATGGTGAAGTGAACCAGGTCGACATTCGGATCGGCCTTCAGCAAGCGGCGCCAGGTGCGCTCCCCCGAATGCGGCTCGCCGGAAACCAGCAGCACCCGCAGCCGGTCGCGCACACCGTTCACCGTCACCACGGCCCGGTTGTTCAGGGTGGAAACCTCGCCCGGCCGCTCCTCTGCCGTCAGTTCAACCACCGAGGGTCCGCCGCGCTCCACCGGCAGGGTGATGCGGTGCTCGCTGCCAACAGGAACGCTTTCCACGCGCGGGGCGGCGCCATCGCGGCGGATGGTCAGCCGCACCGCACCGCCGGGCTGGGTGGCGCCCAGATCCTCCACCGCAAGGCGCAGTTCCACGCTGCGGCCAACAATGCCGTAGCCCGGCGCCTCGATCACGCGGATGCGGCGGTCGGTCTCGCCCGCGCGCCCTGGCAGCACCAGATGCAGCGGCGCGTCAAAGGAGGGCTGGGCCGGCACGTCATGCGCCTGACCGTCGGTCAGGGCGATCACACCGGCCAGCCGGGCGCGGGGAATGTCGGCCAGGGCCCGGTCGATGGCCGAGAACAGCCTGGTGCCCTGCTGTCCGCCTTCCGGCAGCTCGACCGAGCGCAATTCCAGGTCAGGAAAGCGCGAGGCTGCCTGCTCGATCGCCCGCCGCGCCGCGTCGAGTTGCGCCGCGCGCGCGCCCAGCCGGGCAGAATCGCTGCGATCCTGCATCAGCAGGGCGATGTCGGGCCGCGTTTCGCGGGTTTCCTCCACCAGGCGGGGGTTGGCCAGTGCCAGGATCAGCACGGCGAAGGACAGGCCGCGCCACCATGCCCCCCGCGCGCGGCGCAGCAGCGCCACGGCGAGGACGAGCAGCGCCAGCACCGCCAGGGCAGCCAGCAGCCACAGCGGCAGGATGGGAGCGAAGTCGAGGCCGGCGATCGCCTGGCGCATGCGCTAGCTTCCTTGCGGTGTGTGGCGGTGGCGGCGCGGAACCGCCTTCAATTCCCCAGCCTTTCCAGGATGGCCGGCACATGCACCTGATCGCCCTTGTAGTTGCCGGTCAGGGCATACATCACGAGATTGACGCCGAACCGGTAGGCCAGGGTGCGCTGCCGGTTGCCGCCCGGAATGGCGGCATAGGGGTTGGAGCCACGGCCATCCACCGCCCAGGCCCCAACCCAGTCATGCCCGCCGATGATCACGGGGGAGACACTGTCATTCGCCCGGTCCTCCTGCCGCGACACCCAGACCTGCCCGCCGGCGAAGCGGCCAGGAAGCTCTGGCGGCAGCAGGTAGAAGGCACGTGTCAGCACGTGCTCCGGCGAAACGGGAGCCAGGGGCGGGATGTCGAGGCCGCGCGTCAGCCGCATCAGGGCGTCCTGGGCGCCGGGCGCATAGCCCTCCCCCGAGCCTTCGTCGCGCGTGTCGAACAGGATGATCCCGCCATTGCGCATGTACTCGTTCAACGCGGCCAGGGCGGCGGCGTTGGGTTCGCCGCCCTGCGGCGTCACCGCCCAGTAGAGGAGCGGCAGAAAGGACAGATCGTCCTGACCCGGCACCACCGCCACCGGCTCCGCCAAGGCCGCGGCGGTGCGGCGGTTGACGTAGTCGGACAGGCCGGCGAGCCCCATCCGCACCGCGTCGTCAACCGAAGGATCGCCGCTGGCGACGTAGCCGATGCGGGTGGCCAGCGGCATGTCGGCGGGATCGACCGTCTGGGCCTGGGCAGCCGGCCCGCTGAACCACAACAGCGCAAGCAAGGCCGCCATCCGGGCCCCGCGGCCGAGCAAGCCCCGCTGGAACAGTGAAAGGATCAGGTCGGCCGCCAACAGCAGAAGCGCCAGCCCCAGCAACCATGGCCCCAGATCGCGCTCCTGCGGCACACCGCCAACCGAGAAAACCGTCGTACCCGGCGGCGGTGCTGCGGCGGGGCGCAGGCCGGGCACGGTGGCCGAAAGGTTCAGCGCCCGCCGCTCTCCGCCCTCCCCCGGCACGCCATACCATCCGGGCGGGTGGCGCGGACCGGTCATCGTTTCGGCAAAACGGCTGGCGGGAATGGCGGCTACGCCACCCGGCGGGGGTCCGAGCCGACCGAAGCCATCCATGGTCTCGATGGGTGCCAGAGGAACCTCCCCTTCTGCTCCGGCAACCCCGGAGGACAGCGCCACGACCCGGCGCAGCATGTCGATGAACAGGCCCGACAACGGCAGATTCGACCATTCCGCGTTGGCGGTCACGTGGAACAGCACGACGCGCCCGGCGCCGCGCGCCTCGGCGGTGACCAGGGGCGTGCCATCGGTCAGCCGTGCCCATGTGCGATCAGACAGCTGCGGCCCGGGTTCGGCCAGAACCTGCGAGGCAATGGTAACCTCGGCCGGTGGACTCAACCCGGCAAAGGGAGAATTCTCCGGAAACGGGGCCATGGCCTGAGGCTGCTCCCAGGAGAGAGCACCTCCCAGCTGCCGCTCCCCCGCGCGCAGCCGCACCGGCAGCAGGCTGTCCGGATGCTCCGCCAAGCGCGGTCCTGCGAACCGTACCAGCGTGCCACCCCCCTCCACCCAACGGGCCAGTTGTTCGCGTTCCCGCCCGTCGGAAACCGGTCGGTCGGCTAGCACCATCACGGCGAGTTGCCGGGACAGGAGCTGTTCGACGCTGCCCTGCCGCAACTCGGCGAAGGGCGCCAGCGCCCGATCCAGGTAGAAGAGAGGGCCGATCAGGGGCGTCACCGCCCCCTGTTCCGAGGGCCCGATAAGCCCGACCGGGCGGCGACGGAAGCGCTCGTCCAGCAGCACGGCGGCGCCGGCGGTGTCCTCGCCCTCGATCTCCAGCCGCGTGATCTGGTTGCGGATCTCCAGCGGCAGGTCGAGCGCCGCGCTTCCCTCTCTGGTGGCGGCCGCGACCGGAATGACGGCGCGAGCCAGCGCCCGCCCGTCGCCGGTGCGGGCCAGCACCGCCACCTCGCCATCGGCGGCAACCGGCGTCTGGCGCAGCGCCAGGTGCAGGCGGTCCGGTTCGGCACGCGGCGGCAACAGCAGCCGTACGGGGCGGCCCTCGGCGCTGGCCAGGGTCAGCGGCCCCGCAGCAGCCAAGGCCTCCGCCAGCGGGGAAAAGCCATCGCCTTCCGCCTGATGCTCCACCGCATCGGCCAGGTAAAGGCTGGAAAACCCGCCGGGATGCGCCTGCCGCCAGGTTTCCAAGCCGGCCAGGGCGACAGCGCGGTCCGGCGCCCAGGGCTTGGGCCGCAGGGCGCTCAGCCTGGGGCGCAGCTCCTCCGCCGGCATCAGGGCGGTGGGTCGGATGGGTTCGGCATTCTCGGGCGATGCGGTGGTGAGCAGGGCAGCACGGCGCCCTTCCCTGGCCGCGGCATCCACGGCGGATTGCGCCACGGCAATGCGCGCCGGCCAGGCAGCGGCGGAGGGCCAGCCATCATCCACCACGATCAGCAGCGGCCCGTCGCCCCCCGCCGAAGCTCCCGGTCCCCAGACCGGCCGCGCCAGCCCCACCACGATCAGCGCGGCGGCGGCAAGGCGCAGCAGCAGCAGCCACCAGGGGGTGCGGGCAGGGGTTTCCTCCGGCGCCGGCAGGTCGCGCAGCAGGCGCAGGGGTGGAAAAGCCTGCCGCCGGGGTGAAGGAGGTGTGACCCGCAGCAGCCACCAGATCAATGGCAAGGCCGGCAGGGCCAGCAGCAGCCACGGCACCACGAAGCCGAGCGGACCCAGAATCATCATGCCGAAACCGCCATCATGCCTTTTTGGTCCTCATGCGCGATTTCCCTGCCTGTGAGATGGGGCTAGGCCCCGCTGGGCGCCAGGGCCTGCCAGAGACCCAGCAGCGCGACCTCGGGCGCGGCATCCGTGCGATGGGTGGCGAAGCGCCAGTTGGCGGCGGCGGCAATGGCTTGCAACCCGGCGCGATGGGAGGCCAGACGCTCCGCGTAAAGCTGGCGGATACCTTCCGCCCTGGGCAGCAGCAGGGGCATCTCGGCGGACAACCCTTCGAACCGGACGCGGCCGGAATAGGGAAGCGTTTCCTCCGCCGGGTCCAGGACCTGCAGCAGATGGCCCTGCACGCCACGCGCCGCCAGGGCCGCCACCGCCGCACGGGTTTCCTCCAGCGGCGCGAGGAAGTCGCCGAACATCACCGCGCGGGCATGGCGCGGCAGGCTGTCATCCGCCGGATCATGCTGGTGGCGCGACAGCGCATCGGCAAGCGTTCCCATGGCACCGCGCCCGGCATGGGCACGGCGGGCGCCCAGCAGCCGCACCCGCTCTCCGCCGCGCAGCAGCAGGGAAGCCAGGGCCAGCAGCAGCAACTCGGCCCGTTCGCCCTTTTCGGGCCGGTCGGTGCCGCCACGCCAGCGCATGGTGGGGCCGGCGTCGCGCCAAAGCGCGACGCTTTGCGCCGCCTCCCATTCCGTCTCACGCAGAAACAGACGGTCGGATTTCGCGCTCTGGCGCCAGTCCACACGGCTGACCGGGTCACCGGGAGCATAGGGGCGGAATTGCCAGAAGGCGTCGCCCTGCCCCGCTCGCCGGCGACCATGCACCCCCTGCATCACCGTGGCCGCCACCCGCTCGGCCGCGACCACCAGCGGTGGCAGGCGCCCGCCCAGCGCCTCGGCGCGGAGCGCGGTGCCGGCGCGGTTCGCGGCGCCTGCCTCAGCCAAGGCTGGCCTTCAGGGCGCCGATCACCTCCTGCAGCCTCACGCCATCGGCCCTTGCCGAGAAGTTCAGGGCCATTCGGTGTCGCAGCACCGGCTCGGCCAGGGCGATCACATCCTCGACCGACGGCGCGAGGCGGCCGTCCAACACCGCCCGCGCCCGCGCCGCCAGCATCAGCGCCTGCGCCGCACGCGGCCCCGGACCCCAGGCCAGATGCTGGCGGATGGCAGGCAGCTCGGCTGTTTCGGGCCGCGCCCCACGCACCAGCTTCAGAATGGCATCCAGCACCTGGGCGGAAACGGGAATACGGCGGATCAGCCCCTGGGCGGCGATCAGCTCGGCCCCGCTCATGGCCTGAACGGCACGAGCTTCCTGGGCCCCGGTGGTGGCGAGCAGCATGGCGCGCTCCGCCTCCTCATCCGGGTAGGTCACCTCGACCTCCAGCAGGAAGCGGTCGAGCTGCGCCTCCGGCAACGGATAGGTGCCCTCCTGCTCGATCGGGTTCTGCGTCGCGAGCACGTGGAAGGGCGCCGGCAGGGCGTGCACCTGCCCCGCCATGGCCACCTTCTTCTCCTGCATCGCCTGCAGCAGCGCCGACTGGGTGCGTGGCGAAGCGCGGTTGATCTCGTCCGCCATCAGCAGCTGGCAGAAGATCGGGCCCTTGATGAAGCGAAATGCGCGCCTGCCATCCGCCCCTTCTTCCAGCACCTCGGAACCCAGAATGTCGGCCGGCATCAGGTCCGGGGTAAACTGCACCCGGCTCTCGTTAAGCCCCAGCACAGTGCCCAGGGTTTCCACCAGCTTGGTCTTGCCAAGCCCCGGAACACCTACCAGCAGAACGTGTCCACCCGAGAGAATGGTGATCAGAACCTGCTCCACCACCTCCGGCTGGCCGAAGATCACACGGCCCACCGCCTCCCGCACACGGGCTAGGCGGGTACCCAGCGCCTCCACCTCATCGAGAAGGATGTTCGGATCGGGGTGGTCCACCACTTCAACCATGCCCTGTGGGTTCCTTATATACGCTTCGTCACATTCCAGCCGTGGAGGAGGCGCCGGACCGGTCCGGCCCGAATCCGGGGCGCCGTATGTAGCCTGCGAGGGGAAGCCTATGCCCGTCCGGCCTCTGGACGAAGCACTGAAACAATCCGGAACCGCTTCCGAAGTTTGCGGAGGCAGCGACGGCAGGCCCATCAAGGCTCCGCCCCGATCCGGCAACGGGATGCGGCCGAAGCGCGATTGCGGCCATTTCGACATGCGCATCGCCCGGGACGGGAGCTGGCACTACAAGGGTAGCCCGATCGGCCGGAAGGAGCTGGTCTGCCTGTTTTCCTCCGTGCTGCGGCGGGAAGCGGATGGTTCCTACTGGCTGGAAACCCCGGTCGAGCGCGGCCGGATCGAGGTCGAGGATGCGCCCTTTATCGCCGTGGAAGTATTCTGGCGCCGCTGCGCGGGCCGGCAATGCCTGACCTTCCGTACCAACCTGGACGAGATGGTGACCGCCGACGCGGATCACCCGATCCGGGTCGAGATCGATCCGCGCACCCGGCAGCCACGCCCTTACGTGACCGTCCGGCCCGGCCTGGAAGCCCGCATCAATCGTGCCGTCTTCTATGAGCTGGTGGCCCTGGCCGAGCCGGAAACACTGGCTGGCCGGGAAACACTGGGCGTTTGGAGCGAAGGTGTGTTCTTTCCGATCGACGAGGCTCCCGCCGAGCCGGAGCTGCGTCGCGCGGCTGCCGAGTGACAGACGCGACTGCGCCGGCAGGACTCGTTCCTGCCTCCGTTTCCGCGCTCGCGCTGGATGCCGCGGCAGTATCGCGGCGCCTCAACGATCCGGAACGCCTGGGTCCGGGCGAGGCGCCGCCGCCGGGCGGCGTGGCCAGCGCCGTCCTGGTGCCGGTGGTGCTGCATCCCGAGCCAACGTTGCTGCTCACCCTGCGCGCCGCCACCCTGTCCAGCCATGCCGGACAGGTGGCGTTTCCCGGCGGCCGGATGGACCCGGGAGAAACGCCGGAACAGGCTGCGCTGCGCGAGGCGGCGGAGGAGATCGGTCTCGATCCGCGCCTGCCGCGTGTCACCGGCCGTTTGCCAGGGCTGGTTACCGGGACGGGATACCACATCATCCCGGTTCTTGCCTTGCTGGAGCCGCCGCTGAACCTGACCCCCTCGCCTGACGAGGTGGACCTCGCCTTCGAGTACGAGCTGGCGCCGCTGCTCGACCCGGCCCTGCCGGAAACCCGCACCGCCCTTTGGAAAGGGCAGCGCCGCAGCTTCGCCGTTTGGCCGCATGCCCGGCACTACATCTGGGGTGCGACGGCCGCCATCATGCATTCCCTCGCAGCGTTGCTCCGCGAGGAAGACTGACACGGAAACATCACGGCCACGCTCTTCAGATGACACGAGGATTTGTCTATACAAATCTTCAGCCGCAACCGGTTGGAGAAGTTCCGCATGGCCGTCATCCGCAGCATCGAAGCACTGGAGTCGATCTACGGTGCCCTCGGCGATGTCGGCGAGGCCTCAACCGCCAAGGTCACCGACTGGATCACTCCTGCCTATGCCCGCATGATCGAGGCCTCGCCCTTCTGCGCCCTGGCCACCGTGGGACCGGAAGGCCTGGATTGCTCGCCGCGCGGCGACCGCGGTCAGGTGGCCGTGATCCGCGACAGCCGCACCCTGTTGCTGCCGGACCGCCGCGGCAACAACCGCATCGACAGCCTGCGCAACGTGGTGCGAGACCCGCGCGTGGCGCTGATGTTCCTGATCCCCGGCAGCGGCAATGCGCTGCGCATCAATGGCGAGGCGCATCTGGACGATGACCCTGCCCTGCTGGAAAGCCTCGCGATGGAGGGCAAGGTGCCCCGCACAGCGATGGTGGTCGTGGTCCGCGAAGTCTACTTCCAGTGTGCTCGTGCCATTATCCGCGCGGGGCTGTGGTCGCCGGACAACCTGGTCGATCCGAAGACGCTACCCACGCCGGGCCAGATCCTGAAGGACCTTTCCGCCGGCCGCGTCGGAGGTGACGAGTACGACCGCGCGTGGCCGGAACGCGCCAAGGCCAGCATGTGGTGAGGGGTGGAAGCTGGGATGGATGAAACAATCCTGTCCTCGACATAGCCCGCCCTTGCCGAGGCAGCACGCCCGAGATCCATGATCTCGGGCAAAAGACGAAGTCCAGGGTGACACCGTCATCACGGCGGGAGGGCATCACGGCGGCAGAGGAGGGCATCGCCCCCGCCAGCCCGCCGGTTTTCACCAGCGATAGGCCAGTGAACCGAGCACGTTCAACCGGTTGCCGTAGAAGCAGCCGCTTTCGCCGCTGCAGCGGCCGACATAGCGCGTATCGGCCAGGTTGCTGGCGGTCAAGGCGAACTCCAGCCCCTTGGCGCGCTCGCTGATCTTGGAAAAGTCGTAGCGCAGGGCGGCGTCGAACAGCGTGGTCGAGGGCACGACGCGGCCGCCCGGCGTCGCCGTGGTGTTGCCCAGGTAACGCGTGCCGAAGCCCAGCGTCAGGCCGCCAAGCGGTCCGGTGAACGCATTGGCGAAGCTGTATTCCACATAAAGGGCCGCATTGGTCTTAGCGACGCCGGCCGGCCGCTGACCCTGTTCGGGCACAAGGCCGATCCCAGGGATATCGTTGACGGTGCCGCTTTCCGTGATCTCAGGGTCGAGCACGGTCAGGTTGCCGACCATGCTGACTCCGGCACCCAGTTCCGCGACGCCCTCCAGTTCGACGCCGCGGACGCGGATCTCGCCGGTCGACACCTGCTGGAACGTGTCGGCCGGGTCGGCGCTCAGCGTGTTCTGCTGCGTCAGCTCGAAGGCGGCGAGCTGCACAAAACTGCGTACGCCGTTCGGCTGGAACTTGAGGCCGATCTCGTACTGCTCGCCTTTCAGGGGCCGCCACCCGCGGGCAATGCCCTGCCCGTCAGTGCCGATCTGCGGCTGGAAGGATCGCGCATAGCTGGCATAGGGCGCCAAACCGATGTCGGTGAGGTAAAGCGCACCGAGCCGCCAGGTGAAGGCGTTGTCGTTCTGATAGCTGCGCACGCCACCGGCATCGCGGTCGTCAATATCCGAATACGCCCAGTCCTGCCGGATGCCGGCCAGCAGCACCAACCGGTCGAAGCGGATCTGGTCCTGCAGGTAGAGGCCGTACTGCTGGTTGACCTGCCGCACATTGTCGTAGGAATTTCCCAGATCCGGGATCGGGCTGCCATAGACCGGCGTAAACACGTCGAGCCCCGGCGCGAAGGCGAAGAACTGGGCATTGCGATAGTTGACTCGGCTGTAGTCGAAGCCGGCCAGAACGGTGTGCTCCGCTGGACCCGTGGTGAACCGCGCCTTCAGCTGGTTGTCCACCTGGAAGGTCGCGACATCGATATTGGCGCGGTAGGCGAAGCGGTTCAGCGTGCGCTGGTCGGCCTGCAGCCCGCCGCCATAGACCTGGTCCCAGCGGATCTCCGTCTGGCCGTAGCGCAGGTTTTGCTGGAAGGAGAACACCTCGTTGAAGCGATGCGACAACTCGTAGCCGACGCCGAACTGAGTGCGGTCAAACTTGTCGAAGCCGGGTTCGCCGGTGAAGCGGTCGCGCGAGATGCGGCCAAAGGGCGTCGGCACCACCGAGCCTTCATAAGGCAGGAACTGGTTCCCGGAGGTGCGGTCGCGCTGATAATAGCCCAGCACCGTCACGGAGGTGTCCTCCGTGGGCTTCCAAGTCACAGTGGGTGCCACGAAGATGCGGTCATCTTCGACGTAATCCACCGTCGTGTCGGCGTCGCGCACCAGTCCGGTGATGCCGTATTGCAGGCTGCCATCCGGCGTCAGCGACCCGCTGGCATAGCCTTGTCCCTGGAAGCGATCATGCAGGCCGGCGGAGAGGCGCACCTCGCCCTGGCTGAAATCGGTCGGGCGCCGCTGCACCATGTTGACCAGCCCGCCCGGCGCGATCTGGCCATACAGCACCGAGGTCGGGCCGCGCAGCACCTCGTAGCGCTCCAGCCCGTAGGTCTCGAACATCGAGCCGGCATAGCCGGTGTTGTAGCGCAGACCGTTCAGGAAGATGCCGTTGTCCTGCGCGTTGAAGCCGCGGATCTGGAACCAGTCGGTGCGGCTGTCCGTGCCATAGTTCTCGCCACGGACGCCAGCGGTGTAGCGCAACGCCTCGCCCAGCGTCTGCGCCTGGCGGGCATCGATCTGGTCGCGCGGAATGACGCTGATGGACTGCGGGTTCTCGATCAGCGGCGTGTCGGTTTTGGTGCCGGTGATCTCCTGGCTGGCGACGTAGCCGCGGATCGGGTCCAACGCGCGCTCGCCCACGGCGCCCACATTCACCTCCGGCAGCAGCAGCGTGTCGGCCGGGGTAGACGGCATGCTGCCGATGCCCTGCGCCCAGGCGCCATCCGCGAACGCCACAGGGCACAAGGCAGTGGCGGCCAGCAGCAGCGAAAGCCGCGCAGCGCGGCAGGCGGGGCGTGGATGGGGCATGGATGTGTCCTGAGGGTGACCGAGCGCCTCGGCCGGGTACTGCAAATCATTCTCAAAGGCAACGCGGCGCCATCGAAATGACCGGGGTGCGGCATTCCCGCCACAGTGCTTTGCCGGCACGCCTTGAGCCGGTATCTTCCACAACATGCGCCTGTTCGAGATTTCGGCTCACCTGCCCTTCCTGCCCAGCCTGGCCCGGGGCGTGCTCGGCATGGTGGGGACCGACGATCCGCTGGCGCTGTCCCGCACCACGGTCCTGTTGCCAACGCGCCGCGCGGCCCTGGCGCTGCGCGAGGCCTTTCTGGCCGCTGCCAGCGGTCGTACCCTGCTGTTGCCGCGCATGCGCGCACTGTCCGGCCTCTCCACCGAGGAGGCGGATGAGCTGTCCCTGCCGGAACTGCTGGATCAGCCGCCGGCTGTGGATGCCGCGCGGCGGCAGGCGGTGCTGACCACCATGATCCTGCGCCTGCCGACACGCTATGGGGGCCCCGGCACGCCCGAGCAGGCCTGGGGCTTGGCCACGGCCCTGGCCGAACTGATGGACGAGATGGCCCTGGAGGGCTGCGACCCCGCGCGCCTCGCCGAGCTGGTGCCGGAGGAGTTCTCCGCCCACTGGCAGGTGACGCTGACCTTTCTGCGCGGTGTGCTGCAGGCCTGGCAGGGGTGGCTGGCGGAACACGGCCTGTCCGATATCGGTCCGCGCCGCGTGGCGGCGCTGGAGGCCCAGGCGGCGCAATGGCGTGCCTCGCCGCCCGCAGACCCGGTGATCGCGGCCGGCATCGGCGCCGGGGGCACCATTCCGGCCGCGGCCGCGCTGCTGCGCGTGGTGGCACGCCTGCCCCAGGGCGCAGTGGTGTTGCACGGCACGGGCGAGGCAACGGGGGATGGGCTCTGGGGCGCCATCGGCGAAAGCCCCGGCCATCCGCTCTCGGGACAGGTGCGGCTGCTGTCGGCGCTGGACGCGGTGCCGGGCGATGTGATGCCCTGGCCCGGCGCCGGCGCCGGCGATCCCGCCCTGGCCAGACGGTCGGAGATGTTGTGCCGCGCGCTGCGGCCCGCTGCCGGCATCGGGGCCTGGCTGGAGCGACGCCCGGATCATTGGCGTCCCGGGCTGGAAGGACTGTCGCTGCTTGATGCGCCGGACCTGCAATCCGAGGCCGCTGCCATCGCCCTGCTGCTGCGCGAAGCGGTGGAAACCCCTGGCACCCGCGCCGCGCTGATCACGCCCGATCGCGAACTGGGCCGCCGCGTCGCCGCCGAGCTGACACGGCACGGCGTGCTCGCTGACGACTCCGCCGGCCAGCCTCTGGGCGAAACCCCAACTGGCGCTTTTCTGCGACTGATCGCGCTGGCCGTGGCGGAGGGCTTCGCGCCCGTGCCGCTGCTGGCCCTGTTGAAACACCCGCTCTGCGCCGGCGGCCTGTCCCGCGCCGAATGGATGGAGGCGGTGCGTCTGGTGGAGCGCCGTGCCTTGCGCGGACCCCGCCCCGCCCCCGGCCTGCCCGGCCTGCGTGCCCGGGTGCGGGAAGCGCTGGGACGTGAGCGGGATGCGGCGCTGCTCGCCCGGGCCGAGCGCCTGCTTTCCGCGCTGGAAGCCGGGCTGGACGGCTTTGCCGAGCTGGATGACAGCATCGCCCGCCCGCCCGCCGACCTGCTGGACTGTCACCTGGCCGCAGCCGAGCGGCTGGCGACCACCGACACCCGACCCGGGGGCCTGCGCCTCTATGCCGGTGAGGAAGGCGAGCCGTTGGCGGTGCATCTCGCGAACCTGCCCCCAGCGCTGCGGCAGATGCCGCCCATGGGTCCTGCCGGATGGCCTGCCCTGTTCGACGCGCTGTTGGAAGGCCCCGTCGCGCCGGCCATCCGCATGAGCCGTGGCAAGAAGGGGGACCGGCATCCGCGCATCGCCATCCTGGGCCTCCTGGAAGCGCGGCTGCAGGATTTCGACCTCGCCGTGCTGGGCAGCCTCGAGGAAGGCGCCTGGCCACAATCCACCGATCCCGGCCCCTGGTTGTCGCGCCCCATGCGGCATGATTTTGGCCTGCCGGAGCCCGAAACGCGGATCGGCCGCGTTGCCGCCGATTTCCTGCTGGCTGCCGCCTCGGCGCCGCGCGTGGTGTTGTCCTGGACGCGCAAGCGCTCCGGCGCCCCCACGGTGCCGTCTCGCTGGCTGACACGGCTGGAAACCTTTCTGGCCGGGCAGCACAAGGGCGACGGCAAAGGATTGTCGGTGGCGCGCAGTCCGGCCTTGGCCTGGGCGGCGCAACTCGACATGCCCCAGGTCGTGCGCCCCTGCCCTCGTCCCGCGCCCTCCCCCCCGCCCGAGGCACGGCCGCGCGAGATCAGCGTGACGGAGGTGGCCGGGCTGATGGCCGACCCCTATGGCTTCTATGCCCGCCGGGTTCTGCAGCTTTCCCCCTTCGACCCGCTGGATGCCGAGGTGGGGGCATCCGACTACGGCTCGCTGGTGCATGACGCGATGGCGCGGTGGACGGCGCGGCTGGATGGCAGCCCCAATGGCTGGCCAGGGCAGGAGCAGGCCCGCGCATGGTTCGATGAATGCGCGGAGGAAGCACTGGCCGGTGCCGCCGCCCGCCCCAGCCTGCTGGCTTTCTGGCGTCCCCGGCTGGCCCGCATCGGCGACTTCGCCGTGGCCGAGGAGGAAGCGTCGCAGCCTGCCCGCACCATTCTGCGCCGCCATGCCGAGCTGTCCGGTCGCCTGCCAGTGGCGGATGGCGCCGTCACCATGAAGGTGCGGGCCGATCGCATCGATGAGCGGTCGGATGGCACCCTCGCCATCATCGACTACAAGACCGGCACGCCGCCCAGCGACAGCGAGGTGGCCAAGGGGCTCGCGCCGCAGATGCCGCTGGAAGCCGCCATTGCCGCTGCCGGCGGCTTCCGCGCCGGGCAGCGCGCCGTGCCCAGGGCGCCGGTTTCGTCCCTGGCCTATTGGCGGCTGACCGGGGGCAGCACGGCTGGAGAGGTGAAGCCGCTAAAGGGTGATCCCGCAACCCTGGCAGCGGACGCCCTGGACAACACCGAGGCGCTGCTGCGCGGCTTTCTGCTCGGCCACCGGCGCTTCATCGCCCGCCCGCATCCACGGCGCACGCCGGTCCGAAGCGATTTCGACCATCTGGCACGAGTGGCCGAATGGGGCGATGCGGGGGAGGAATGAGCCCGATGGACACTGTTCTTTCCCCCCGCGCGGCGGCCCAGTCGGCGCAGCGCCAGGCTTCCGACCCGCTGGCCTCGGCCTGGGTCGGCGCCTCCGCCGGATCCGGCAAGACCAAGGTGCTGACCGACCGGGTGCTGCGGCTGCTGCTGCGGCCGGGGGCGAAGCCGGGGCGGCTGCTCTGCCTCACCTTCACCAAGGCGGCGGCGGCGGAGATGGCGACGCGCCTGGCCCGCCGCCTTGGTGAGTGGGTGGTGGCGGAGGAGGAGGATCTCGGCCGCAGCCTGCACGCCCTGACCGGGCAGCGCCCGGATGCCGCACTGCGCGCCCGCGCCCGTGCCCTGTTCACCGAAGTGCTGGACATGCCGGGCGGCATGCGCATCTCCACCATCCATGCCTTCTGCCAATCCCTGCTGCGCGGCTTTCCGCTGGAAGCCGGGTTGCCGCCGCAGTTCCGGCTGGTGGACGAGACCGATGCCAATACCATGCTGGCCGAATCACGCGAGGCGGCGCTTGCATCCGGGCGTCTGCCGCTGGGGGCGATCGAGGCCATGGCCGGGCTCGGCACCGCCGAGGATTTCGCCACCACGCTGCGCCTGCTGGTGACCGAGCGGGACCGTTTGGCCGCCGCCATCGAGGAATCCGGCGGACTGGCCGGCTGCGATGCCGCACTTCGCCGCCGCCTCGGCTTGCCGCACGAGGGCAGCGAGGCGGAGGCCCTGCGCAGCGCCGCAGCGCGTGCGGGAACGGAGATGATCCGTGCCGCTTCCATGCTGGGGCAAAGCAGCAATACCAATGACAAGGAGCGCGGCGCCCGGATGCGCGCCTGGCTTGCTCTCGCGCCGGCCTCGCGCGTCGCGCGGTGGGAAGATTGGGTGGAGATCTTTCTCACCGGCACGGGCACGGTGCGCAAGAAGTTCGGCACCAAGGGGCTCGCCCACAACGAGGCCGAGTTGCAGGCCATGATGACTGCCGAAGCCGAGCGCGTGCTGGAGGTGGAGGAGGAGCGCAAATGCTGGCGGCTCCACACCGCCACCGCGGCGCTTCTGGCCCTGGCCCAGCCGGTCCTGGAAGGCTATGTGGCCCGGAAGGCCCGCATTGGCGCGGTCGATTTCGACGACCTGATCCAGGCGGCACGGCGGCTGCTGCATGATCCGGGCAGCGCCTGGGTGCTGTTCAAGCTGGATGGCGGACTCGACCACCTGCTGCTCGATGAGGCACAGGACAGCAATCCCGAGCAGTGGGAGATCGCCGCCCGCATGGCGGAGGAGTTCTTCGCCGGCCAAGGCACGCGGCACGACGATGTTCAGCGCACCATCTTCGCCGTGGGTGACGAGAAGCAGTCGATCTACAGCTTCCAGGGCGCCGACGCCGCCGGCTTCGGCCGGTGGGAGCGGCACTTCGCCGCCCGCGTGGCCGAAGCCCGGGCCAATTTCGCCACCGTGCCGCTCAACGTGTCCTTCCGCTCCACTGCGCCCGTGCTGGCGCTGGTGGATGCGGTGTTTGCCGAAGGTCCGGCGCGGCGTGGCGTGGTGGGGGAGGACGGCATCCTGGCCCACCGTGCCGACCGCGAGGGTGAGGCCGGGCTGGTGGAGTTGTGGCCGCCACTGGCGACGCCGGACAAGGCCGAGGCCGAGCCCTGGCAAGTGCCCGACACGCCGGTGGCAGAAGCTAATGCGATGGCGCTGCTGGCGGATTCTATCGCCGCGCGCGTGGCCCGCATGGTCGCCGCCGAAACCCTGCCGGCGCGGGGCAACCGCCGCATCCGTCCGGGCGATATCCTGGTGCTGCTGCGCCGCCGCACCGCCTTTTCCGGCCTGCTGGTGCGGGCGTTGAAGGCACGCGGCGTGCCGGTGGGCGGGCTGGACCGCCTGAGGCTGGTGGAGCAGATCGCGGTGCAGGACCTGCTCGCGCTGTGCGACGTGCTGCTGCTGCCGGAAGAGGATCTGCAGGTCGCGGCCGTGCTGAAGTCGCCGCTCTGCGGCGCCTCGGAGGAGGAACTTTATGAATTGGCCACCACGCGCGGCACGCAGCCCCTGTGGTGGCGGCTGATGGCCGAGCGCGGGCGCGACACCGCGCCCGGCCGCGCCGCCGAATGGCTGGCCGAGTTGTCGGACCGCGCCGATATTGCCACTCCCCACGCCCTGCTTGCCGAGATCCTGGGTGAGCATGGCGGGCGTGCGAAGATGCTGGAGCGCCTTGGCCCCGACGCTGTGGACGCTCTGGACGAAGTGCTCAACGCCGCGCTGCTTTACGAATCGCGCTATCCGCCCAGCCTGCAGGGCTTCGTGCACTGGTTGAGGCGCGGTGGTGCCGAGGTCAAGCGCGAGGGCGAGTCCGGGGCCGATGTGGTGCGGCTGATGACGGCTCATGGCGCCAAAGGACTGCAAGCGCCGGTGGTGATCCTGCCCGACGTGGGCAGCGGACGCGGCGACACTCCTCTGCGCTGGGACGAGACGGTGACGCCGCATCTGCCGCTCTGGGCGCCGCGCTCGGGCAAGGCCTTCTTCGCCCCGGCCTGGAACTCGCTGGCCCTGGCCGATGGCGAGGCCCGCGCGGCGGAGGAGAACCGGCTGCTTTATGTTGCCCTGACCCGCGCCGAGGACCGGTTGCTGGTTTGCGCCTGGGGAGAACCCAAGGAGAACAGCTGGTACGACCTGGTGGCGCGCGGCTTCGGCCGGCTGGAGGGCGCCAGAGAGGACGGGTTCGACCCGGTGGAGTTCGGCGCCCCCGCCGAAGCCAGCTTCAGCGGCACACGACGCTGGCTGGACTGCCCGCAATCGGCGCAGCCGCGGGAAGATGCGGCTCATGCCACCGCCGGAGCCGCCTCCGCCCTGCCCGCCTGGGTCGGCCGGCCCGCGGCACCGGAAAGCGTGGCGCTGACACTTTCACCCTCCTCCCTGCCAGGCGAGGAGCAGACGCCCACCTCCGCCCCGCATGGCCGTGCCGATCCGACTGGCGAGCGGTTCCGGCGCGGGCGGCTGATCCACGCCCTGCTGCAGCACCTGCCTGACACGCCGGAGGCAGAACGCGAGGCAGTGGCGCGCCGCTTCCTGGCCCGCCCCGGACATGGGTTGCCGGCGGCCGAGCAGGCGACAACACTGGGGGAAGTGCTGGCCATGCTGCGCCATCCGCGGCTACGCGATGCATTTGGCCCCGCTTCTCTGGCCGAGGCTCCCGTGGCGGGACGGCTGGCGGGGCATCCG
Source organism: Teichococcus globiformis (assembly GCF_042646265.1). NCBI lineage: Bacteria > Pseudomonadati > Pseudomonadota > Alphaproteobacteria > Acetobacterales > Roseomonadaceae > Roseomonas > Teichococcus globiformis. The sequence goes on along the minus strand of NZ_JBHRTN010000003.1, from coordinate 29,272 downwards.
GTGGCGGGGCAAGTGGACCGCATGCTGGTGGCGCCGGACCGGGTGGTGATCCTGGACTACAAGACCAACCGCCCGCCGCCGGCGGAGGTGGGGGATGTGGACCCGCTCTACCTGCGGCAGATGGCAGCCTATCGCACGCTGATGCGCGACGTATTCCCCGACCGCCGGGTGGAATGCTGGCTGCTCTGGACCTGGGAAGCGCGAGTGATGGAGCTGCCCGATGCCGTACTGGACCGCCATGCCCCGCGCGAGAATGCCTAGGCGCGCCGGGGCAGTGCCCGCGAGGTTTGCAGTGCCACCCCGAGGTCATGCACGAAGCGGCCCCATTCGGCGCGTTTGGCAGCTTCGTCCGGCAGGCGCAGCAGGTAGCTCGGATGCACGGTCAGCAGGATCGGCATGCCGCCGGGGCCTGAGAGCACCTCTCCGCGCATCTTGGTGATCGGCACTTTGCGGCCCAGCAAAGCCTGCGACGCCGTCGCACCCAAAGCCACCAGCAGCCCGGGTGCCACCTGCACGATCTCGCGCATCAGGAAAGGGCGGTAATGCGCGATGTCGCCGGCATCGGGCGTCTGGTGCAGCCGGCGTGGGCCGCGCTGCACGTATTTGAAGTGCTTCACCGCATTCGTCACGTAGCAGGCGGTGCGGTCGATCCCGGCTTCCTGCAGGGCACGATCCAGCAATCGGCCGGCCGGGCCGATAAAGGGCCGTCCGGCGCGATCCTCCTCATCTCCCGGCTGCTCGCCGACCAGCATCATCGGCGCATCCAGCGGGCCTTCGCCCAGCACTGCGGCACGGCCTTCGGCCCAGGGTGCGGGAATAACATCCCGCTGCGGCTCGTGATCGTTGGGACTGCGCTGCCGGGCCGCCTCGTCACAGGTCTCGGCGGCGGGCTGACGTGCCAATTCGTCCTGCACTGCGTCAGTGTCGGGTGTCCTCTGCGCCAAAGGTTGCCCAGCCTCCGCGGCGGACATGGGAGCATCGCGCGCTGGTTGCCCGGCAGCAGATTTCTTTCGCGCTGAAGGTCCGGAGCCGCTTCGTTTCGAACGCGGCGCATCGGTGCTGGGAAGATCCAGGGGCAGGCTGGGTTGCTCTGGCATGGCGGAATGAAAACCCCTCAACCGCCGCGAAGTTCCGCGAACACCTTGCGGATATTGGCTTTTTCGCCGCTGATGGCCTTTCCTGGCCTCCGTCGCACTGGTAGACAGGACGACTTATTTTCCGATTCGGGGCGCCAGATCAGTGCGGTGTAGCGCCCCTTTCCGCGCGGGGGTGTTCGAGCCATGAAGTTCACGGTGGACCGGGCGGTGCTGCTCAAGGCGCTGGCGCATGTGCAAAGCGTGGTGGAGCGGCGCAACACCATCCCCATCCTGGCCAACGTCATGCTGGCGGCGCAGGAGAACACGCTGACCCTGACCGCCACCGACATGGAGATCGCCATCGTGGAGGCGGTGCCGGAGGTGACGGTGGCCCGCGCCGGCCGCACCACCGCCCCGGCGGCAACGCTTTACGAGATTGTCCGCAAGCTCCCTGATGGTGCCAAGGTGGAGCTGGACCATCCGGGCGGCGATGCGCCGCTGGCGCTGCGCGCCGGGCGTTTCGCGACCAGCCTGATGGTGCTGCCGGTGGAGGATTTTCCCTCCATGACGGAGGGCAAATTGCCGCATGGCTTCGACATCACGCCCACCATGCTGCGCGAGCTCGTGGACCGGACCAAGTTCGCCATCTCCACCGAAGAAACACGCTACTACCTGAATGGCATCTATGTGCACGCCACCGAGGTGGAGGGACAGCCTGTGCTGCGGGCCGTGGCCACCGATGGACACCGTCTGGCCCGCATCGAGGAGCCGTTGCCGGAAGGTGCCGATGGCATGCCCGGCGTGATCATTCCCCGCAAAACAGTGAACGAGATCCGCAAGCTGGCGGACGAAACCAGTGAGCCTGTGCAGGTTCGCCTTTCCGACACCAAGATCCGCTTCGCCTTCGGCGCCGTGCACCTGACCAGCAAGCTGATCGACGGCACTTTTCCCGAATATGAACGGGTCATCCCGCGCGGCAACGACAAGATCATGACGGTGGACAAGCGCGCCTTCGCCGATGCCGTTTCCCGCGTCGCGGCGATCTCCTCCGAGCGCTCGCGGCCGGTGAAGCTGTCCATCAAGCCGGACAGCCTGACGCTCACCGCCAGCAGCCCGGACCAGGGCCAAGCGGAGGAAGAGCTGGATGGCGGCGCCGTGACCTATGGCGCAACACCCATCGAAATTGGCTTCCAGGCGCGGTACCTCGCCGATATCACCGATCAGATCGCCGACAAGGTGGAGTTCCGCTTCTCCGACGGCTCCGCCCCCACGGTGGTCGTGGACGCGGCGAAGCCCGAGGCGCTCTACGTTCTGATGCCGATGCGCGTCTGACATGGGCGCCCTCCGCCTCGCCGCCCTGGCCATGGCGGTGCTGCTGGCAGGCAGCGAGATCGCCCGTCGTATCATGACCGGCGGCGCGATCGAGGCGCTGGACGAAGTGTTGGTTGCCGCCACGCTTCTGTGGGCCGCTGCCCGCCCCTCCGGCCCGCGCATGGCGGCCGCCTGGGGCGTCTTTGGCGGGTTTTCGGTTGTGCTGCTCACCACCACCCTGGCCGAGACGATGCGGCCGGAAGGCAAACCCGGCGCCGGCCTCTATGCCGCGTTGCTGGGTGGCATGCTGGCGCTCTCCCTCTGGGCGGTGCGGCGGGCGCTTCGGCGGGAACAGCCCGGCGCCTTCAGCCCGCGCAATCCAGCAGCGGGCCGAGTTGGCCGACCCGGCGGCGGATGACCCCCGAGCGCTCGCGCACATAGGCGCCGGGCTGTGCCGCCGACCAGTTGAGCGGGCTGGGCAGAACGGCGGCGAGCTGGGCTGCCTGCGCCATGGTCAGCGCCGAGGCGGGGCGATTGAAGAAGCCGCGCGCCGCCGCCTCCGCACCATAGGTGCCGGGACCGAATTCGACGATGTTCAGGTACACTTCCAGCACGCGCTGCTTCGGCCAGAGCAGCGCGATCTGCGGCGTCAGCCAGGCCTCAAGCACCTTGCGGACCGGGTCCCGTCCCGGCCAGAGAAACAGGTTCTTGGCGACCTGCATGGTCAGGGTGCTGGCGCCCCGGGGGCGTTCCCCGTCCAGAGCCGCGGCGAACTGGCCCTGCAACTCGCGCAGGTCGAAGCCGATCCACTGGGTGCAGAATGTGTTGTCCTCAGCCGCGATCACCGCATGCGGCAGGGCCGCGGCAATGTCCGGATAGGCGACCCATTCCTTGGACAGACCATAGCCCTGGGCGGCGCGGATTAGCATCAGAGGCGTCGCCGGAACCGGAACGAAGCGGAACACCAGGATCAGCAGGGGCGGTCCGAGCAGCAGCAGCAACATCAGCCGCCGCAAGTGGGAACGCCAGCGCGAACCGATCACAGAATATTCCTCATGGACTGCCCCTTCATCGGCCACAGGCCCCGGCACGGTCACGGAAAGACCAGGGATACTGGAAACGCCCTGCCCAGGCGCCCCGCCCGGCAGCGCGGGCTTCCGCCTCAACCCCTGCATAGCGGCCATTGGAGAAGCGGGGGCAATCGAAGGCAAAGCCCGAACGCACCATGCCTTCGCTCAGATCCACCCGTCCGCCGCCCTGCCGCGGGACGAAGCAGTTGGCAACGACGCGGCCATAGGTCTGCGAGCCATCTGGCTCGCACGTCACAGGCCGGCCGCCAATCAACTCGGTGAGTGCGCGCGTGGCCTCTTCCCCGCAGGCGAAGCGGCCGCCCTGGCGGCGGTTGCAGCTTTGCTCGGTTTCCAGCGCGTCGATGCCCTGCATGCGCACCCGGACGCCGCCCACATCGAAGGTGTCACCGTCGAGAACCCGTGCCAAGCCGGAGAAATCTTCATCCGTATTCGGGAGCCGGCGCTGCTCCTGCTCGACCGCGCGGAACAGGTTGCGGACCAGGCGCAGGAGGTCACCCTGCGTGACCTGCTCGGCGCCGAGCAGGCCGATCGCGGCGATGGCGGCCGCCAGCCAGGCTTTCCGGTTCATCGGACGCGGTCGCAAGGCCGGGCCGGTAGGAAGAGGAGGTTCATCCCACAGGGCTAGAGCATGTCCGAGGCCGCTTGTGCAGCCCGAAACTGGCGCCTGTCAGTTCCGCAACAGGCAGAACATCAGCTCGTGCTTGTTGTGCGCGCCGTGGAACAACCGGCCACCGGGAATGGCGGCAAAGGCAGCGGCGGTGTCGTGGTCCGTGTCGCCCTGAAATTTCAGCGTGCAAACGAAGTTGCGCGCACGATCCGCAGCCATCCATCGCTGCACCAGCCCGAGCAGCCGCGCCGGGTAGCAGATGATGTCGCTGAACAGCCAGTCCACCGGCGGATGCTGCTCCGGCTCCAGTCCGAAGGCGCTTTCGGTACGGATGGACACGTTGGGCAGGGCGGCCACGGCGGGATCCATCGCCGCCTTGTCCACCGCGATGACCTGCCCGCCAAGCTGCGCCAGCGCCCATGTCCAGCCGCCAGGCGCGGCGCCCAGATCGAGGCTGGTTTCGCCCGCTCCGGGCCAGCGGCCTAGGCGCGTCAGGGCTTCCCACAGCTTCAGATAGGCGCGGGAGGGCGGGCCTTCGCGATCTTCCTCGAACCGCACTTGGCCCTGCACGAAGGGACTTGTCTTGGTGGGCGAGGCAAGCATCCGGTCGGGGGCCAACAGCGTCCAGGCCCCGAGATGGCCGGTCGGTGCCGGCTCCGGAAAGCGCAGGGCACGCGCCTTCACCGGCGGCAGCGTCGCTTCGATCAAGGCGGCGCGGCGATGATGCATCACCGGCTCGAGCGACCAGTTGCGCTGAATGGCGCGCAAGGCATTGGCAGCGCCCTTGATGGAAGGGATCTCCAATTCGCGCGGCTCTGTCCAGATGTCGAGGGCCCAGGCGCAGGTCACTGGCGGCGCCTGCGTCAGCGCCAGGGGGCCGTGCCACGCCTCGATAGCGATGCCCGCGCGGCGCAGTTCTTCCTCGATCTCCCGCTCGAAGCCTTCGGCGGCGCGGTAGACGGCGCGGATCATGCGGGCCGCCGCAGGCCCGCGAGGGCCAGAAGCAGCCAACCCGCCATCAGCAGCGTGCCACCCAGGGGCGCGATGCCAAGGGATCCGCCGCCCAGCAGCCGCCACCAGATGGCGCCGCAGAAGCCCAGCATCCCCAGCACGAAACATCCCCCCGCCAGATGCGCCAGGCGCCCTGTCCGGCGCTCGGCCAGCAGGCCGGTGGCCAGCAGCGCCAGGGCATGCCAACCCTGCATCGTCAGCGCGCTCTGCGCCATGCGGTGGCCAGCCTCGTCCAGCCGCGGGGCCAGGCCATGCGCTGCCCAGGCGGCGAGACCCACGGCGAGGAGGCCGGCCAAGCCGCCAAGGAACAACCAGATGCGGGGCAGGATCGGGACGGGCATGGCGCCGGGCTTAAAGCGGATTGGCCGCCGGTGGAAGCCAGCGCACCGACCCGGCGGACAAGTTCCCCGAGAAGATGCCGCGCTCAAGCCTGTTAACATTGCCGCTTGTTCATGATGTCTGGCGGACATGGCGCGGCGCCCCCGGGAGGCGCTAGAGAATCGTGGATCAGGAGGTCCAACCCAATGACCACACGCCGTTCATTGCTGCTTGCATCCGCCGCCATGGCCACGCTGCCGCTGCTGGCACGATTTGGAATCAACCCGGCCGCGGCGCAGGCGCCAGCCAACGTGCTCGTCTTCGGCAAGCAGATCGACGACATCATCTCCCTCGATCCGCATGAGGCCTTCGAGTACACGGCCTCGGAGATCGCCGGCAACGTCTACCAGAAGCTGGTGACGACGCCGAACTCGGATCCGGCCAGCCTGGAAGGCGAGCTGGCGGAGAAGTGGGATGTCTCCGCTGACAACAAGACCTTCACCTTTACCCTGAAACAGGGTCCGAAGTTTGCCTCGGGCAAGCCGGTGACGGCGGAGGACGTGGCTTTCTCCCTGTCTCGCGCCGTGCTGATGAACAAGTCGCCCGCCTTCATCATCAACCAGTTCGGCTTCAACAAGGATAATGTGGCGCAGAAGATCCGCGCCAACGGCGAACGAACCGTGGTGCTGGAGACGGCCGAGGCCACCTCGCCTTCCTTCCTGCTGTACTGCCTCTCCGCCGCCGTCGGATCGGTGGTCGAGAAAGCGGTGGTGATGGCCAACGCCCAGGGGGACGACCTCGGCAATGCCTGGCTGAAGCAGAACTCCGCGGGTTCCGGCGGGTATTCCGTCCGGCAATGGCGGGCCAGCGAGAGCGTGATGCTCGACATCAACCCGCACAGCGACGTCAAGCCGAAGATGCGGCGCATCATCATGCGCCACATGTCCGATCCCTCGACGCAGTTGCTGGGCCTGCAACGCGGCGACGTGGACATCGCCCGCAACCTGGTGGCCGATCAGGTCAAGCAACTGGAAGGCAACAAGGACTTCACCGTCCAGTATGCCCGCAAGGCCAGCCTGCTCTACCTGACCCTCAACCAGAAGCACCCGATCCTGTCGAAGCCCGAGGTTCGGCAGGCGATCAAGATGGCGCTGGACTACGACGCCATTCAGAAGAACATCGTGCCCACCACCTACGCCGTGCACCAGGCCTTCCTGCCGGCAGGCTTCCCAGGTGCGCTGAACGAGCACCCATTCAGCAAGAAGACGGCCGAGGCCAAGGCCCTCCTGGCTAAGGCCGGGCATGCGGAAGGCTTCGAGGTGGCGCTAGACTACTTCTCCGGCACACCCATGTCCGACATCGCCCAGGCCATCCAGGCCAACCTTGCCGAGATCGGGATCCGGCTGCGCATGTTGCCGGGCGAGCAGCGCGCCGTGATCACAAAGACCCGCGCGCGCCAGCACGACATCGCCATGGTCCGCTGGGGATCGGATTACTTCGACCCGCACAGCAACGCCGAGGCCTTCTCGATCAACACCGACAACAGCGACGATGCCCGCAACCGCACCATCGCCTGGCGCGCCGGCTGGGACATTCCTGAGCTTTCGAAGAAGACGCTGGCGGCACTCAGGGAAACCGATGCCGAGAAGCGCGCGGCGATGTACGTGGACATCCAGAAGGAGCACCAGCAGAGCTCGCCCTTCGTCATCATGCTGCAGGAGATCGAGGTTTCGGTGTCGCGCAAGGGGGTCAGCGGCTTCGACATGGGGCCGATGAACGACCGGCATTCCTACACCAACATCGCCAAGGCATGAGCGACAGCACCATCTCCCCGGCGGCCCCGCCGCCGGGAGACAACGCCGGGGGACAGCCGGGACGTGCACGGCCCTCCGCCATGCGGCTGCGGTTTCAGGCCGTTTCCGGCACGCTGGCCAGCATTCCGATCACGTTGTTCGGCCTGGTTCTTGTCACCTTCTTCATCGGCCGCGTGGTGCCGATCGATCCGGTCCTGGCCATCGTCGGCGACCGTGCGCCACAGGATGTGGTGGAGGCGGCACGGCTCAGGCTCGGTCTGGACCAGCCGCTCTACATCCAGTTCTGGAACTATCTGGGACAGATCCTGTCCGGCGACCTCGGGACGTCGGTGATGACATCGAACCCGGTGACGCAGGACATCGCACGCTTCTTCCCGGCCACCTTTGAACTGGCGACGGTTGCCATCATCATCGCCGTGGTGATCGGCATCCCGCTCGGCGTGCTGGCGGCGACGCGACAGGGCTCCTGGATAGACCAGCTGGTGCGCCTGTTCTGCCTTGCCGGACATTCCCTGCCTGTCTTCGTGCTCGGGCTGATCTCGCTGCTGCTGTTCTATGCGCGGCTCGGCTGGGCCCCAGGCCCAGGGCGGCAGAGCATCTTCTACGAAGGCATGGTGGACGAACGCACCGGCATGCTGACGGTGGATGCGTTGCTCGCGCGGGACTGGGGCGCGTTCGTCGATGCCCTGCAACATCTGGCGCAGCCAGCCGGCGTGCTGGCCATGTTCTCTCTCGCCTATATTGCGCGCATGACTCGCGCCTTCATGCTGAACGAGCTGAAGAGCGAGTACGTGACCACTGCCCGCGCCAAGGGCCTGTCCTCCTTCAGGATCGTATGGGGCCACGCCTTTCGCAACACCGCCGTGCCGCTCGTCACCGTGCTGGCCATGACCTATGCCGGGCTGCTGGAAGGCGCCGTGTTGACGGAAACCATCTTCGCATGGCCTGGTCTCGGCCAGTACCTGACCGTTTCGCTGCTGAACGCCGACATGAATGCGGTGCTGGGCGCGACGCTGGTGGTCGGGCTGATCTACGTCCTGCTCAATCTGCTGTCGGACATGCTGTACCGGCTGCTCGATCCCCGGGTGAAGTGAGCCATGTCCACGACAACGCGCCGTGACTGGCTGCTTTCCGACAGCCCCGCTTCCCGCGCCCAGGCCCGGTGGGGCCGGCGCTACCAGCTCTGGCTCGCTTTCCGGCGCAACTGGCTGGCGGTGGCCGGGCTGGCCGTCGTCCTGGTTATGCTGGCGCTGGCCATCTTCGCGCCGCTCCTGGCGACGCATGATCCCGGCGTGCAGCAACTCGCCAATCGCCTTCAGCCGCCCTCTGCGGAGCATTGGCTGGGCACGGACGAGCTGGGCCGCGACTCTTATTCTCGACTGCTCTATGGCGGCCGGGTCACACTGGGCATGGTGGTGGCTGTGGTGATCCTGGTGGCACCGCTCGGCCTGATCGTCGGCTGCGTAGCCGGCTATGCCGGCGGGCTTGTCGACAAGATCCTGATGCGCGTGACCGACGTCTTCCTTGCCTTTCCGCGGCTGATCCTCGCCCTGGCCTTTGTTGCCGCCATGAAGCCCGGTGTGGAAAGCGCCGTCATCGCCATCGCTCTCACGGCCTGGCCGCCCTATGCAAGGCTTGCCAGGGCCGAGACGCTGACTATCCGCAACACGGACTACATCGCCGCGGTGCGGATGACCGGTGCCTCGCCCTGGCGCATCATCTGGAAACATGTGACGCCGATGTGCATGCCGTCCCTGACGGTGCGCGTGACGCTCGACATGTCGTCCATCATTCTGACGGCGGCGGGGCTGGGCTTCCTTGGACTGGGCGCGCAGCCGCCGATCCCGGAATGGGGCACCATGATCGCGACCGCCCGACGCTTCATCCTGGAGCAGTGGTGGGTGCCGGTCATTCCCGGCATCGCCATCTTCACCGCCTCCCTCGCCTTCAACCTTCTGGGCGACGGGCTGCGCGACGTGCTGGATCCCAAGCAACGATGAGCGAGACCCAGAACCTTGTGGAAATCCGCAATCTGCGGGTGGATTTCCCGAGTCCGTCCGGCTTCACCCATGCGGTGCGCGGCATTTCCTTCGGCATGGGTCGGGAAAAACTGGGCATTGTCGGCGAAAGCGGCTCGGGAAAATCCGTCACCGGTCGGGCGTTGATGCGACTGCTTCCAGGCTCGGCGCGCATCCAGGCGGAAGCGCTGCGCTTCGATGGCATCGACGTGCTGGCCGCCCCGGAGCGCCGCATGCGTCAGCTGCGCGGCGGACGCATCGGCCTGATCATGCAGGATCCGAAGTACTCGCTGAACCCGGTGATGACGATCGGCCGCCAGATCTCCGAAGCCTGGCTGGCACATCAGAAGGGTGGCCAGCGTGAGGCTCGCGACGCGGCCCTCACCTTGCTGGATCAGGTGCGCATCCGCGATCCGAAGCGCGTCCTTGAAGCCTATCCGCATGAAGTGTCGGGCGGCATGGGTCAGCGCGTGATGATCGCGATGATGCTGGCGCCCGACCCGGATCTTCTGATCGCAGACGAGCCGACGAGCGCATTGGACGCCAGCGTTCAGGCTGAAATCCTGAAGCTGATCGAGGACCTCGTCTCGGCGCGCGGCATGGGGCTGATGCTGATCAGCCACGACCTTCCGTTGGTTGCCCGATTCTGCGACCGGGTCGTCGTGATGTATGCCGGACAGATCATGGAGGAATTGCCGGCACGGGATCTGCACCGTGCGAAGCATGCCTACACTCGCGGGTTGTTGGACTGCATGCCGAGCCTGTCGCAGAAGCGGGTCCGGCTGCCCACGCTGAACCGCGATCCCATCTGGCTGGAGCGTCGCGGATGATCGAGATCGAAGCGCTGAATGTCCACTTCGGCAGCAACCATGTGGTGCGCGACGTCTCGTTCCGGGTGGAAGCAGGCGAGACCTTCGGATTGGTGGGCGAGAGTGGCTCAGGCAAGTCCACCGTGCTGCGCACCATTGCCGGGCTGAACTCCGACTGGTCCGGACGCATGACGCTGGATGGCAAGCGGCTCGGGCAGCGGCGTGATCGGGCCTTCTTCAAGCAAGTGCAGATGGTGTTCCAGGATCCCTACGGCTCGCTGCATCCACGGCAGACCGTGGATCGCATCCTGGCGGAGCCGCTGGAGGTGCACGGGGTCCCGGATGCGGAAGCGCGGATTGCCCGTGCTCTGGAGGAAGTTGCCCTTCCTCGTGTGGCTCGGTTCCGCTACCCGCACCAACTTTCGGGTGGGCAGCGCCAACGGGTGGCGATTGCGCGCGCCTTGATCGCCGGCCCCTCGGTGCTGCTGCTGGACGAACCCACCAGCGCGCTCGATGTCTCGGTGCAGGCGGAGGTGCTGAACCTGCTGGCCGATCTGCGGCAGATCCGGCAGCTCACTTGCATCCTCGTGTCGCACAACTTGGCCGTTATCGCCCATCTTTGCGAAAGGCTGGCCGTTATGCAGGGCGGCAGGATTGTTGAAATCCTCTCGGAGCGGGAACTACGCGTAGGCCAGGCAAAGCATTCCCATACTCAGGACCTTGTTGCGCTGTCGCACGAATTGGAGAAATAGCGGTTGTCGGCGCTGTGCAGGCGCTGACCTCCGACATCAAGCCGGGCGGGCTGATTCTCGTAGGAACATGCTGAGCCGAAGGATCACCGTCGACGTTGCTGCCGCTGTTGGCCAGTGGGGTCTAGCTGTCAGCGGTCACCATGAAGTGCACTTCGGACCAGGGTTGTAAGGCGCAGCGCTGGAAGGTTGCGGCACTGGCGAGAGAAGCTCCGAGAAGGTTTTTCTCCGCAGCCGCTACTCCGGCGCCGTGGCAACCGGCCTCAGACGACGCAGCACCGCCTCGGCGAACGAATCCGGCGCGTCGGCAACGTCGATTCCCCGCACAGCGTCATGCGGCAATCCCCGCACGCCGATCCGCGTGCTGACGATTGGCTTGCCGAAGGCCATGGCCTCCAGAACCTTGATGCTTACGCCCGTGCCGAAGCGCAAAGGAACCACAGGTACCGCGATATCGGCATAGAACTCGCCGACATCCCTAGTGTGCGGGCGGATATGGATCTCAGGCACACTTTCCACCATTGGTCGCGCCTTCTCCGCCAGCGTTCCGGCGAGCAGCACCGTCACATCGGGTTTCTGCCGCCGCAGCAGCGGCAGGATCTCGTCACGGAGAAATGCCACCGCATCGAGGTTCATCACGTCCTCGGACCCGATGAATCCGATGTCGAAGCGCGCAGTGCCGGAAGGTGGCCGCACCACTGGTTTCAAGTAGTGCCAGGGCCGGTGCACCACTCGTTGCCGCAACTCCGGAAAGGAAGCGTAGCGCTCGGCCTCCTCGTCCGAGGCGATCACGACTTCCTCGCACCGGTTCAGGAAGCGTAGTTCCACCGCGCGTGAGCGATCTTCACGTGCCCGGCGGAAGCGGTGCCGCAGCCAGGCGAAGCCATGCTGCTGTGCGATCAGCCCTGCAGGCAGCTCGTGAAACAGCCGGGCATAGGCGTGGTCGTAATCCGCTGCCTTGCGCACGAAGTCGTCGTGCAGGTCCAGCGTCACGGGCAAGCCCGGAAGCCGATCCAGCACGGGGGCGAACATCTGCAAGGCATTGACCTTGTGGCAGTAGACCCGCTGCACCTGCCAGTGCCGGATCAGAGAAGCCAGTTCTTCGGCAACGCCACGCCGCTTCGTATGCAGGAAGGGATGGCCGGAGAAGACGTCTCCGGTGATCCAGCGCCGGGCCTCACGCCAGGCAAGCCCGGCCTTGCCACGTAGCCCGCCTCCACCATTCCAGCCTGGCAGCATCAGGTGACCGTCGAAACGCTGTGCGTAGGCTGCCCATACCTCAGCAGAAAGGGCGTGATCGGCGTCCTTGTAGAAGCAGATGCAGAAGCTCTTCCCACCCCGCCGTCGATGATTCTCCGCCACAGAAAGATAAACCTGAGACGAGCCATTGCCGGGCGGCAGAAAAGGCTCCTCGGCAATGAAAAGTGTTGCTTGCGCGTCCTGCATTGCCGATTGCCCCTCAGGTTGCCTTGAGGAGCAGCACTGCCTGGCGTGCCATCCTGGCGGCCATGAGGCGGCGCCAGACCTCCTGATGAGCCCGCACGGCGGTCCAGACGAACAGCAGGGTCAGCAGGTCATTGCCCTGTAAGATCCGGGACTCGCTGATGTTGCAGGCCAGAAAGAAGCCCAGCAGCAATGCGGCGCAGGGAACAAGGCGTTCGGGATCGTCGCCGCTGCGCAGCAAAATGATCATCCGCTGCACCAGCACAAGGAGCCCACAAAGGAACAACGCCATTCCGACGATTCCGGCATCCAGAAGCAATTGCAGATAACCGTTATGCGCGTGCAGTTCGTATTGACGCGACCAGAACCAGAACACTCCGCCCGGAGCTGCCTCGCCAAGCCAGAAGATGCCGAAGCCATAGCCAGTCCACGGATGCTCGGCGATGGCATCCGCCACGAAGCTCCAGACCGTGGTGCGGCCCGAGAAGCTGGGATCCCGGCCCAGCATCTCCGCGACTCCTGTGCTCAACGACACACCGGAATTCGTCAGCAGAGCGCATCCGCAGCCGAGCAGCGCCGGCAGCATCGCGCGGGGCAGACTGTGCCCCGCGGCAATCAGGCTGACCGTGGCATAGGTACCCAGCGCCATCATCATGCCCAGCAAAGGGGTAGCCGAGTGCGCAAACAGAAGGGCGCCGAGGCAGGCGGCCAGCAATCCGCCATCCAGCATGCGGCTCCAGCCCCCAGCCGGGGTGCCGGTCATCCGGAAGATCAATGCCAGCACTGCCAGGGCTAGAAAGGAGCCCAGCAAATTCTTGTGCGAGAACAGTCCGCGAAGGTGGCCGTCATGATCGAAGGCCAGGGCGGGGAACACAATGGCATGCAGTGCCGATCCCACCAGCACAATCGCCGCGCTGATCCGGAAGGCTTCTGCAAGGCCCGCCGGTCCAAGCCTCAGCCCCAGAAAGAGCCCTGCCGCCATCGTACCGCTCAGGGCCACCGTCCGCCGCAGGGTTGGGTCCGGCATGGGAGACCACAGCATGGACAGCAGCGCCCATCCCAGGAACAGCATCAGGGGCCATCCCAGGAAACGGATGGCCCAAGGGCGCAGCAGCCAGCCAAGCAGGACCAGGTGCAGGCCGTAGAGGCCGAGCAGCACGAGCTGGCGGATGCTGTCCCCTTGCTCCTGGATGGCCCCGACCAGCGCGGCGGGCGGGCCGACCGGCTGCCCTCCGATGAAAGCCGGCAGGATGCTGGCGATCAGCAGCAGGGTTGCGACACCGCAAGCGATGTCGAAGCCAGATGCCACAGCATGGCGGCCAAGAGGCCGCGTTGCCGGGACGAGCGCTGTTGCGGGCGCCAGGACGTCGTTCAACCGCGCCCTCCGCCCGCAATGCGCAGGCTGTTGGCCGCGCTCCGGTAACGGCGGCGGTAAGGCTCGGCTCCGGGCGTGTCGAAGGTGGCGAAGCGGGAAAGATCCACCTGCGTCAGCACAACACCCGTCACCTCCACGCCGGCATTCAACAGCTCCAGACGGGCCTCGCGCACCGCCGCGGTTGGCGTGGCAGCCCAACGCACCGCGAGCACGACGCCGTCGCCCAGGGTGCTGAGCGTCAGCGTGTCGCTGGCCACCAGTACGGGCGGTGTGTCGATCAGGATCAGGTCGAACTCTTTCCGCATGGCCTGCAGCATTGTGGCCAATCGGGGCGAGCGGGCGAAATCCTGCGGCCTGCCACGCCAGCTTCCGGCCGGCATCACGAATACACCGCTCGCCTCATCGTCGTGGCCGGCCTGCCGCCAAACGGCGACATCCCCCGCGACATAGGCGGCAACGCCAGGGGCCGTGCTTCCCGGAAAGGCGGCATGCTGGGTGGGCGCGCGCAGGTCGCCATCGATCAAGGCCACCCTCTGACCCGACGCCGCCGCGGCGGCAAGGGATGCAACGGTTGTCGACTTGCCCTCATGCGGCAGGGCCGACGTCACGATCAGCACACGGCCGCCTTGCGCAGGAGCCGCCAGGGCAAGGCGGTCTTGCAGGCCCATGATCGCCTCCGCGAAGGCGTGCGGTGCGCCGGACAGAACCGCCCGCACCGCTGCGCCGTCGCGGCGCCGCAGGCGCGGCACGAGGCCAAGCTGCCGGACAACCCCGAGGTGGCGCGCCACATCGTCGCCGTTGCGCAGCGTGCGGCTCTGGCGGAACTCGCGGAAGCCGACGGCACTGGCGCCGAGGCCCAGCCCTGCCAGGGCAGCGGCGGCCAGCACCAGGGGCACCTTGGGCCAAGTCGGATGCGCGGGGATGGTGGCGGGGGAAACCAGCCAGCCATTGGTGTCGTCGAAGCCGACCTGTTGCGTGGTACGCCAACGGCCGACGAAGTTCTCGTACACAGCACGGTTGGCACTCGCCTCCAGTTCCAGAGCCTGCAGCTGCACCTGCTGACGCCCCAGCTCGTTGGCCTGGGCGCGCAACGTGAGCAACCTTTCCTCCAGCGATGCGGCCAGGGAGGCTGCCGCCGTGCTCTCGGCCTGCACCCGCAGCAGCCGAGTGCGTGCTTCGGTCTCGAGCTGCCCCTGCGCAATGCGTTGCTGCGCCTGGGCCGCACGCAAGGACAGGCTCTGGCTGCCCTGATCCACGCCCAGCCGGCCCGCCTCCTGTCGCGCCTCGGCCAAGCTGCTGCGCAGGCGGTCAACGTAGCGGTCGCCCCCGCCCGACTCCTCGAGATCGAGCAACGCAAGCAGCCCCGCGCGCTGCACCATGTCCTCGGCCGTGATCAGCCGCCGCCTTGCCCGCTCCTGCTCCACCCTGGCCTGGAGGATGCGCTCGTTGAGGCCGGTCATCTCAGCGTCGATCTGCGTGTGGTCTCGACCTTCCCGTTGCAGGCTCAGGCGCATCTCCGCGGCGCGACGCTCGGCATCGAGCACGCTGCCACGCATTTCCTGAGCACGGTTCTGCAGCCAGTCCGCCGCACGACCTGCCGCGTCCTGCCGTCCGCGCACCCGTTCGTCGAGGTAGTTGTCGGCGATGGCGTTGGCCACCTCAGTCGCCAGCGAGGCATCGGTTGCGCTGATGCGGATGCGGGCCAGGTTGGACCGGCCGACCGGCGTCACCTGCACGGCGTTGGTGAGCTGGTCGACCAGCCTTCCATGGGTGTCCCGCAACGGATCAGGCCGTGCCGCCGCGGCAAGATCCAGCGCGGCAGGAGCCAGCCGCCCCAGCACGGCGCGGCTGACACGCTCCAGCGGTTCAGGATCGCCCGCAACCGAAGCAAGACGGTCCGCCCTTTCGGCAAGGCCCAGGCGCTCAACCACTCGCGCCAGCGCGGCCGGCGAGCTCATGATCTGCAACTCCCCCTCGACGTCCGGAACGCGCAAGGCGGCGTCGCGGGACACCGCGTCGGTGGTGGCGATGTCCGTCTGCCGGGGGGCAGCCATGATGATGGCGCCGGCGGTGTAGCGCCGGTCAACAAGGGCCAGGTAGGTGGCCGCCAGCGACGCCACCAGCATCGCAACCATGAACAGCACCCGCCATTCGCGGCGGATAGCCCGGAGGATCTGGTCGATCGTCTGCGCCGGGCCGGATTGCCGAACAGCTTCGTCCAACAGAGAGGCCATGGAAGCGTCCACAGCAGGCAGGCGGCTCATGATGTTTTTCGCTCCCTTCAGGGATGCCGGGTGGTTGCAAGGCGCCCAGAAAAACAGGCCGATGGCATCCGGATGTACCGGGGGAACCCGAACGGCCCCTTGATTGGCTCCAACCTGGTTCCACGATGGCCCTGACACCCGAGCGGGCGATGCTGCCGAGCACCACGTCGACGTTCAAGGACGGGACGTCTGGGATTAACAGGCCGACCGGCAATACCGGGAAGGATTGGGTGAGCGGCGGCGCCGCAGAAGATGCGATCAACGTCAATCGCGGCCATGACACGCTGACTGGAGCCGTTGGCAACGACATTCTGCAGGGTGGTCCCGGCATTGAGCGCATGGCCGGCGGCAGAAACGGCGAGATCCTCGCGCCCTGGGGCAATGAGGGGCAGGACATGATCAGCGACTGTGCCCGCGGCGTCGACAGGATCAAGTTGCTCGGCATCAGCTCCAGTCGCGTGAGCTGGCAGCCGACCCCACAGGATGGCGGGGCGGCGATGCTGACGGAGTTCGGAAGTGGAGCGACCATGACGCTGGATCACGTGGCCGCACCTGGCCAGAGCGACTTCATCCTCGCCTGAGGCTGACAGCGGAGGGTGTGCCGCGCTCATGGCACTCCTTCCAGATGGCGCAAGCCTTGCGCCGTAACCTGAAAGACTTGCGGAGCAGCATCGAGGCGCAGGCGGATTCCGGCCGGAAGCGGACCGCATCCACTTCCATCGTCCGAGGCGCTGCAGGGGATCACCGGCAGAGCAATGTCCTCTGTCGCCCCTCCCGTGTGCCAGGCTACGATGCGCTGGGTCATGCCATCCACCTGGCGGAACAGCAGCAGGTACGCCTGTGGCTGGCTCACCTGGATGCGGCCGAGGTAACTGAATCCCTCCAGCGCTCCGATCAGGTTCGACAAGGCCGCGTGGAGCGGCTTCGGGCGTCCGTGATGGTCCACGATGCCGAAGCTTGCTTCCTTCTCCGCAGGGTCGGGACCATCGTCCCACCAGTCATAGATGATGCTCATCGGCACGCCAGCCATGCGGTCAAGCAGCCACAGCCGTGACACATAGGCGGCCTGGCGTTCGCGGCTCCACTCGCCGCCCATGGAGGAGAAGCCCCACTCGCTATTGACCCGCTCGGGCAACGTGCGCCCCTGCCCTTCGGTGATGCGGCGCAAACTGCCGTGCAGGCGGCCCCAATCCTCCAGCACATCCTCCGGCGAGCGGTCGCGGTAGGGGTGCACGCTCACGGCATCGAAGCAGGCACCGGCATCGGCGCGCACGAAATCGTCCAGAAACCACCAGAGGAAGCCTGATGCGGCCGGCCCCATCACGACGGCATCCGGATCATGATGCCTAAGGGTACGGCAAGCCTCACCCGCGAAGTCGATGAAGCTGTGCAGGTTCACAGGATTGCCGAAATTATGGTCCGGCTCGTTCCAGATCTCCCACGCCACCTTTCCGCGATACCGCTGCGCAGCCGCGGCAACGAAGCGCATGAAGGCGATGCGCGGCTCGCCGTGCTGCGGCGCTGCAAAAGCCAGCGAGGGGGAGCTCGATCTCCCTGCTTCCCGTGCCGCATATAACGGATTGGAATAGGCCAGGATCAGCAGCGGCTTGAGGCCATGCGCCTCCATAGCTGACAGAAGCCGATCTATCCGGCCCCAATCATAGGCACCCTGCTGCCGCTCCACGGAAGCCCAAAGCAGATCCGTGCGGATGATGCGGAAACCAAGCTTGCTGATGCGCTCGAAATCATGCGGTCGACCCGGTGGAAAATGAACGTTCACACCTAGTCCGGCCGTGACACCTGTGTTTCCGATCCAGCCACGCAGGCGTTCGCCGGCTTCGGCCCCGGCGGATGACAAAGCTGCCACGAACAGGCCGAGAATGAGCCCTGATGCGATATGCCCGCTAGCCCGCATGCCTTCCCCCCATCAGCAGCCGAAGCGCTCGGCGGGGTGTGGCGGGGCTGAAGGTGTCCAAGATCGAGACACCTTCGATGGTGCGGTGCGTGCCGTGCACATGCAGCGCCAGCAGTACCACCTCGCTCAACAGGGCTGCCCAGGCGGCACCTTCTGCACCCTGCAATGGCACCAGCAAAAGATTCGCGGTGACGCCGCAGGCTGCCGCGACGCCCAGATAGCGCACCTTGCACGCCACCTCGCGAGGTGTGACGAAGCTGGCGCTATAGGACGCCTGCACGAAACGCACAGGCAGGCCGAGTGCCAGAATGGCCAGGATCGGCACGGCCTCCGCCAACGATGGGCCGAACAGGGCGGGAATAATCCAGGGCCCGCCTAGAACAAGAACAATGCAGCCCGCGGCGCCACTGCAGAACATGCCGATCACACCCAGATGCAGGAGCGCGCCAAACCGCGGCCTGTCATGCACCGACCAACGGGCGATGATCGGCGTCAGGAACTTCATGTAGATGACCTGGGGCAGCATGGAGGCTGCCGCGATCAGCAGCAGGGCCGCATTGTAGGCGCCCGCCGCCGCGCCCCCGAGCTGCCAGTCCAGCAGAACAACAGCCCACTGGAAGTAGACCACATAAAAGATGGTCATGAGCGCAAAGGGTGCTGCCTGCGCCAGCGTCATGCGGAGCGAAGGGCTGATACAGGCCATCCTCTCCGCACCGGCTGCGACATTACGATTCCTGAGGCGGAGCCCGCCGCCGTGCCAAAGCGGCACCATCAGCCAGATGCCAACCACAGTGACGACACAGCCGGTGGCGGCATACAGCAGGATCACCGCTTCCAACGAAATCGCCGACGATGACGAGAGAACAAAGACCAGAAGAAGCCCCATGCGCATTGCCTGCGTGACGCACTGCCAGAGGGCGAGGGTGGAAAAGCGTTCCTCGATCTGCAGCCGCGCGGAGGCCAGCTCGGCGGCAGCCTGCCCCGCGAGCATCGCCAGCCCGCCCAGCAGGATCCAGGAACGCTGCCAAGGCTCGGCGCTGCTGCCCAACAGCGCGTAGACGGAGAACAACAGCGCCGCGGCCACGCCGGCCATCAGCAGAACCCGGCCAAGAGGCCGCAGCCACCTTCGTGCCGCTTCTCCCTCAGCTCCAAAGGCCTGCACGAGGAACCAGTTGACCCCTGCGGAGGCCACGGGCGTCACCAGGCTGGCGGCCGCCAGCAGGGCAGCGAAGCGGCCATAATCGGCCGCCGTCAGCGAGCGGGCCAGCACCATCTGCGCGCTAACCGCGAGAAGGGATGCCGCGACGGTGCCACCAAGGAGGGCCGACAGAGCCCGCATCACCAGGCGTAGGCTGCTTCTGGACGCTGTTCCACGGGCATCGGCAGTCACAGGGCCAGCTCGCCCATTGGTTCGGGCGACGTCAGCGTCTCCGGGGAAAGCAGCCGCCGATACAGGGCGAGATGGCGGTCGAGCTGGGCATCCAGTGAGAACAGGTCGGCGGCTCGGCGCCGGGCGGCATCGCCTAGCGTCCGGAGCCCCGCATCATCGGCCAGCAGCGAAACCAGACTGGCAGCAAAGGCACGGGCATCACCGGAAGGAACAAGATCTCCGGTTTTGCCCGGAAGGATCATCTCGCGCAGTCCCGGCATGTCGGTGGCGACAACCGGCAGGCCAAGATGCATGGCCTCGATAACAGCCATCGGCAGGCCTTCCCAGAGGGAAGGCAGCACCATGCAGCGTGATCCGGCCAATGCGGAGAGGGCAGCGTGATGCGACAGGCCGCCCAGAAAGCTGAACCGGCTCGTCATGCCGAGTTCTTCCACGCGCGCCCGCAAGGCAGGACCTAGAGGACCGTCACCGATAATGCGGAAGCGCAGCCCGGTGGCCAAGCGCGCGATCTCCGCCAGCAGAAGGGGGTTCTTCTGGTGGTGCAACCTGCCGAGAAACGCCACGTCATGCGTGGATGTTCTCAGCACGGCCCCCGCAAGTCCGTCGGAGCCGTTATAGATGACCTCGCCGATCTGCCGATCCTGCAGCAGGCCGTCGGCGCGGGCCAGCGCTTTGTCGGCTTGCGACACGAAAACAGTGGCGTCGGCCCGGGCGATGCACTTCCCTTCGCTGATCCGTGCCAACTGCCGCAGAGGAGCGCGCTTCTTTTGATAATGGAAGCCGTGAACGGTGTAGACGAAGGCCGGAAATGCGCGGCGTGTGAGGAGTGCACAAGGCAGGCCGGCCCTAGCACCATGTGCATGCACCAGGTCAGGCCGGCTCTTCACCAGGATGCGCTGGAGCGCGCGCGACGTTAAGGGCGACGCGAGCCGACGGGAAAAATCCAGCTCATGCACCGTGACGCCCTGCGCCGGCGCTGTCCTGGCAAGCTCGGTTCCCGGCTGTGTCACGATGCCGACGCGGACGCCCAGCACTGCCATGCGGGATGCCAGTTGCAGTACGGCCGTGGTGCCGCCCCCCATGGAACCGTCACCGATCACATGCAGGACAGACAAATTGCTCATCCGTGCGCGCCTCAATCCGCAGCGAGTGGCGCGGATGCGGGGAGAGGCATAGCCACGGTTCGCTGCCGCCCCATCCACGCCTCGGTCGGGGGGGAAAGCCTCGGCACATGCTCTTCCATGGCGATTTCGAGCCTCGCCAGGAACTGCCGGCGGAACTCATCCTTGGAGAAGCGCGCCGCATGGGCTGCGATGCGAGCAGGATCGAAGCCCTTCTCCATCGCCTCAAACTGCCTGATGGCATCAACCAGCGACGCAACTCGTTGCTCATGGAACAGCAGACCCGTAAGGCCATTCACCACGGTTTCGGTGGCACCTCCACGACCGTAGGCGATTACTGGACGACCGCAGGCCATAGCCTCCAGCGGAACGATTCCAAAGTCCTCCTCGCCAGTGAACAGTAGAGCCCGGCAACGGGCGTAATAGGAGCGGAGGGTATGATCATCGACGCGGCCGAGGAACTGCACCAGCGGTCCGGCGCCGCGTGCGAGCTCGTCGTGCTCGCCACCATTACCGATCACCACAAGCCTGCGGCCGAGCGCTCTGCAAGCCTCAATGGCGAGATCCACCCGCTTGTAGCGGATAAGCTGTCCGGCCACGAGATAGAAATCGTCCGCTTCAACGTCGCGCCGCGTGGTGGAAAAGGTGCCGAGATCGACTGGCGGATGAACGACCGAGGCTGGTCGCCGATAATACTTGTTGATGCGCTCAGCAACGGTTCTGGAATTGGCTATGAAGTAATCCACTCTGGCCGCGGAGCTGTAATCCCAGTTGCGCAGGCGATGGGCCAGAAACGGGATCACCGCACGCATCGGCCTTGACGCGCCATCCCGGTAATCCTGATACATGTTCCAGATATAGCGCATGGGCGTATGGCAGTAGCAGACATGCAGAGCATCCGGCCGTGTCAGCACACCCTTTGCTGGACCGGACTCGCTGCTGATCACAAGGTCGTAGTTGCGGAGATCGATTTGCTCCAGCGCCAACGGCATCAGCGGCAGGTAGGACTGATACATCCGATGCGCGAATGGCAGACGGGCGATCATGGTCGTGGTGACCTTGTGCCTCCGGATGGTGTCAGAAATCCTGTCCGGCACATACACATGCGTGAAGATGTCCGCATCCGGAAACATCTCACACAAGGATTCCAGAACCTTCTCGCCGCCGCGCATGCCGACCAGCCAATAATGAACAAGGGCAACACGCATTGTTGGTTCTCGCCTAGCTGCGTCAGCGGGAACGTTGAGCGTCCGGGCTGGCGACACTGCGCTGCACAATGGCTACCCTGACCATGACCTTTAGAAAGTTCCGCGACAAGCAGCATTCTTTCTGGGTTCGTTTCGGTTGCCAGCTGACAAAAATGTGCGCGGATATCTGGACGCACCTCCCCCAGCCGCGCTTTGTCTCACGGGAGTAGATTCTTGAGATGCTCCGATTGTTTTGGTGCCGGCTCATACATCAGGCCCGCAAGAGCTTCTCGATGCACCACAACCACTGCTCTCCGCGCCTGATGCTTCTCACTCTCCGTCCAGACGTGGATTGAATTTAATGTGATGGGTGCGGGCCGTTGCTCGCAGCATCAAATCCCGCCCTCCTTCTTATCCGAAAGTTTTCAGCGCCCTGCAGGACCGTTCCCGAGGGGGCGCCGATGCGAGCCTAAGCAGTGCCGCAGGGCATTGCCGTCGGCTGTTCCAAGGAGAGCGGCGTGTACGACCGTGAACTTCGCCTGAGCCAGACGAGGACTGCAGCCCAATTTCGTCGCTTCTGCGCCGAGCGCACCGGAAGCGACCTCCACGATGTTGCGGCCCTGGACACCTTTGCCGTGGATCAAGCGCGATGCTTCTGGCCACTGATCATCGACTGGTCGGAGCTTCCGACTGAAGGAAGCCATGAACCTGCCTGGGAGGGGGATAGCATCGAGGCTGCTCGCTTCTTCCCCAACCTACGACTGAACTTCACTGAATGTGTTCTCGCGGGTAGGCATCAGCGCCGCCCGGGCGAGGCTGCGCTGATCGCCTGCAAGGCCGATGGTTCATCAAGGATCGTCACCTGGGCGGAACTGCATCTGCGGGTGGCTCACTCCATCCAGGTACTGCGAGGTCTGGGAGTCGTCGAAGGCACGCGCGTCGCGGGCGTCTTTGTCAATGACGACCACGCGATCATCACATGCCTGGCTGTTGCTGCCCTGGGCGCCAGCTTCTCGAGCACGGCGCCGGAAATGGGGGATGAAGCCATTCTTGCGCGCTTCCGCCGGTTGCAGCCAGACCTCCTTGTCGGATCATGCTTTGCTGGCGTGCAGAACCAGGCTGCCGGAGCCCGCATTTTTGGACTGGGCGTTGAGCTTCAACCAAGGCTGGGATTGCTGCTGCTTGACGAAGAGCCTGCTGCCCCCGCTGTGCCTCTTCAACTGGCTTTGCACCTGTTGGGGCCACTGCCGTCCGTTCCGCCGGATATCCAATGGGTTCGACATCCTTTCAATCAACCGCTCTTCATCCTGTTCTCGTCCGGCACAACAGGCGAGCCGAAATGCATCGTGCATGGCGCAGGCGGCACACTGACCGAGCACATCAAGGAGCATCGTCTGCATTGTGGCCTTGGTCCGGCAGACCGTCTGTTCTTCCATACGTCCTGTGCATGGATGATGTGGAACTGGCAGCTCACGGCGCTAGCAGGTGGCACGACCCTTGTGCTCTATGACGGTCCTGTTACCGATCCAGAGAGTTTGTGGAGGATTGTGGAAGAGCAGCAGGTCAGCGTTTTTGGCACCAGCCCCCCCTACCTAAGACTGTGCGAAGAGCACAGCGTCGCGCCTGCCTGGCGCTTCCAGCTCGCGGCGCTGCGCACAATTCTCTCGACAGGTTCGATCCTGCAACCGGGCCAGTACCAGTGGGTATCGTCGAATGTGAAGGATGTTCCGCTGCACTCCATATCGGGCGGCACGGACATCATTGGCTGCTTTGTTCTCGGCCACCCGGAATTGCCTGTGAACGCCGGAGAATCATCCTGCCGCAGCCTCGGCATCGATGTCCGCGCACTTGGTGCGGAAAGCTCTGACGGTGTCGGCGAGCTGGTCTGCGCCAAGCCGTTCCCTTCGCGACCTTTGGGCTTTCTCCACGACGAAGACGGCAGCCGTTTCCATGCCGCCTACTTCGCCCAGAACCCAGGCTACTGGACGCATGGCGACCTTGTTTCGCGAACACCATCCGGAGGATGGCGGTTGCATGGGCGATCCGACGGCATCCTGAACGTGCGCGGCATTCGGGTCGGTCCTGCCGAAATCTACGCTGCCCTGTCCGAGATCGCCGAGCTGGATGAAGGCCTTGCCGTCGAGCAAACGCTACCCGATGGAAGCACCCGGATTGTGTTGCTCGTTGTTCTGCGCGGGAATGCTCATCTCGACGATGCATTGACGCTGAGCATCAAGAGGATCATCGGCCAGCGCAACTCCGCGGCTCATGTTCCGGCAGTGATCGCTCAGGTCAGCCAACTGCCACTCACCCATAGCGGCAAGCGGTCGGAACGCGCTGCGGCCGATGCACTGAACCATCGTCCCCTCGTCAACCTTGCCGCCTTGCGTAACCCGGAATGCCTCAAGGAAATCGTATCTCATCCCGCCCTGCGCCTGCACGACGGTGCGGGCCGGACGCCGGCAGGACCTCTGTCCAAAGGCGCCACTCCTCAGGAGTGCATGAGGGCCATCTGGGAGTCGGTGCTCGGCGTATCGCCACTCCGGGAGGAAGATGATTTCTTCCACCTTGGCGGTAACTCCCTTACCGCCATGACGCTCGCTGCGACCGTGGAACGCAGCATGGGACTGCGGATGCCCATGGGGCTCTTGTTCGAGTTGCGGCGCCTGGGCCCCGTTACCGACGCCGTCCTAAGCGGGCATGCTTCAGCTGAACGTGTGATCGTTCGGGTCCATGCGGGCACAGGGCGGCCAATCTTCAGCGTGCATGGAATTTCTGGCACAGTGCTCGAACAACGGGCCTTTCTGGCTGCCTTGGCAGCCGCCACAGAACGCCCCGTCTACGCCGTACAGGCTCTTGGACTCGATCCCGACCATTTGCCGCAGCATAGCGTTGCAGCGATGGCCTCCTCGTATGTCGAGGCACTGCGTGATGTTCAGCCCGGGGGTCCATATGCCCTCTGCGGTTACTCGTTCGGCGGAATTGTGGCGCTGGAGATGGCAAGGACCCTGCGGGCATGTGGCGAGGCCGTGGAGATCCTCGGCATCATCGACGCCGGCTTTCACCCCGGGCATTTGCGCCGTGGTGAATGGCTGCGCTACAGGCTCGGACGCCTTGCGGTTTACCGGGATGCGATGCGCGGCCTGAACGGAAGCGGCAAGATGCGTTACCTCCGGGATGAGGCAGGCAATTTGGCTGACGCCTTACGCATGGCCCTTGGGGCACGTCCGCGCCATCGCGACGCAGCGCCGGATCAAACGAGGCTGCCTGAGCCACTGGCGCGCGTTCGCGCGGCCTGTGAACTGGCCTATGCCCGCTACCGCCCTGCTGCCTACGCGGGAGAAGTAACGCTGTTCAGGGCACAGCGACGTGATGGGCGAAGTTGCGATTCGCTGCCTGCGTGGCGACGCAACGCGGGTGCGCTGCGGATCGAGTTGATGGATACCACCCACCATGGACTGGTTGTCGGGGCTGCGGCGCAGGAGTTGGCGCAACGCCTGGCAGCCGTCCTCGCCGGCCAGGCATTGTCCAAGTCCGCCACCACACAGCATGTGATCGCTGCCTGATGGTGCCGCCATACGCAAGAGGGGGGGCTTCATCTGCAGTGGGCATCCCTGTATGGATCTGACATGCTTCGTACCGGTACCGCCTTGTCTTTCCTGATGCACCGCCGCCTTCTGCCCGGCTTGTTGGCTGCGCTGATGATGGCGCCTGGCACGGTGCGCGCCCAGGTTCAGCCCACTCAGGTGGTGGAGAAGTTGCACGGAGCCCTGCTCGACGTGATGCGTGAGGCGTCCCGCGTCGGAACCCGCGGCCGCTTCGAACGGCTTCGGCCCGTCATGGAATCCAGCTTCGACCTTGCTGCCATGACGCGGATCGCCGTCGGTCCTGGGTGGACGTCGGTTCCGTCGGACACGCAGGCGGATCTAAGCCGGGCTTTCTCGGATTGGTCGATTGCCACCTACGCCAGCCGCTTTAACGGCTTTGCCGGCGAGAGCTTCACCACCGAAGGCGAATCGACGCTTCGCAATGGCGACCGGATGGTGCGTACGCTGCTCAACAGGCCAGGGCAGGATCCGGTTCGCCTGGGCTACCTGCTGCGACAGCGCGGGGGGCAGTGGTGCATCGTCGATGTTTACCTGTCCGGCTCCATTAGCGAGCTCGCCTCTCGCCGGGCGGATTTCGCTTCCATCCTGTCCGATGGCGGCGCCGGCCGTCTGATCGGCGAGCTGCGGCGCCGCACGGCCGAGCTGCTGCGCAGCTGACGCTGGCCTGATCCCTCCGTCAGATCAAGGAGGTGGCGCCTCCGGGTCGTCGAGCAGCTGCGGCTCCGCGTCTGCCGGAGCTGTATCGGCGGGCATGGGTCCTGCACGCCCGAGCTCGGCATCCCGGTTTTGCTGCCAGACGCTGCGCAGGCGGGCATAGTAATCAAAGGAACCTTGGCGCAGTTCATCGAGGCTCTCAATGTTGCGTTCCCGGAGAACAAGCCCGTTCGTCGCGATGCGGCCCGCAGTGGCTTCCCAGGGTAGAATCCAGTTCAACGGGTTCACGGCCAGATCCCCTAGCAGCCCTGCGGCATCCCGGGCGTTCGAGGGCCCGGCGAGCGGCAGCACCAAATAAGGCCCGTCACCAAGGCCCCAGCCATGCAGAGTTTGCCCGAGATCGGCCTCGCTGCGCGACATGCCCCATGATCCCGCAATGTCGTAGAAGCCCGCCAATCCAAGCGTTGAGTTGAACACGAACCGCAGCAGCGTCGTCGCTGCATCCTCCACCCGCACCTGAAGCACTTGGTTGGCAAAAACCCGCGGAGAGTCGAGATTGCGCAGGAAGGCATTCACACGCTGCTTTCCATAGGCCGGCATCGTCGCCCGGTACCCCTGCGCCACCGGTCGGATGGCAGCGTCGTCGACAGCCGTGTTCAGGCGCAGCACCTCGCGGTTCAAGGTCTCCAACGGATCGCCTGCTATCCCGCCAGGACGGGCTGCGCACGCGCTCAACCCCAGGATCAAGACGGAGGCGGCCACGAGCCTCATGGGGCAGCGGGCCGCGCGAGCAGCGCCGGACGGAACAGCAAGGTCACCAGCAACTCCCATCCCAAGGACAGCATCAGCAATCGCCCCATGCTCGCGGTTCCGGGATGACTCGAAAGCCAAAGCGCCCCGAAGGCGGTGGCCGTGGTCAACGCGCTGAAGATAACTGCCCGGGTCAGGCTTGATTGCAACAAGGCCGTCTCGCCGCGCCGCCACGCCATGACGAAGTAGATGTTGAACGCCACGCCAATCCCAAAGAGCAAGGGAAGCGCGATAATATTGGTGAAGTTCAGCGGCAGGCCGAAGGCGGCGCAGGTCGCCAGCGTCAGAAGACCGCTCAGCAGCACCGGCAGCATGGTAAGCACGACGTCCCGCAGCCGCCTCAACACGAACACCAGCAGCGCAACAATGGCGCAGAAGGAGAAAAGGCCGGCTTGAAGAAACGCCGTGACGATCATGTCACCCGCCGCGCGGATGGAAATGGGAACACCCGTCGCCTCCGGAGCGATACGCTGCACCGCCTCGGAGAAGGCGATCAGCTCTGCGTTGCCTTCCGATCCGGGCTGAGGAAAGGCCTGTACCCGGAAGCGACCGTCGCGCGTAGTCCAATCGGCAACGAGGTCTTGCGGCAGATCCTCCCGTGTCACAGGCCCCGCCTGCAGAAGGTCCGAGATCTGCCTGAGCAGGATGCGGAGCGGATCCACAACGCTTGCCGCTGCCTGCTCGCGCACCGCGGCATGGGCGTCGCGCAAACCTTGCAACGCGTTGGCAAGGCGCTCGGCGGAAGGTCCATCCTGCCCGGCACTGCCTTGCACGCTCCGCAGCAGAGCGGCCGTTTCCTCCAGGGCACGGACCACTTCCTCATCGGACGGCGGAGGTGCCGGCGCAAAGCCGTCGAGGACGGGCGAAAGGAACATCGCCGCGTCGCCGATCAGATCGAGCTTTTCTTCCTGCTGATCCGGCACGAAATCCGCGAGGGTCAGTGCGCGCGACACTTCCGGCAGCGCAGAAAGCCGCTGCGCCATCTCGGCCGCTCGGGCTTGGCTTTCAGCAAGAACGGTGATGCCGTTGGGAGTGCGGTTGGGATCGGCGGTAAGGTCACGCAGGGTCGCCATGGATTCGACCCGTTCGCTCCGCATGTGCAGCGGATTGAAATCGAACCGCACTTGCGGCAGGAGGAACACGCAGCCGACGGTGGTGAGACCGGCCAGGATCAGCACGACTCCGCGTTGGCGCGCCAACAATCTTTCCATCGGCGCCAGCATCGGGAAGCCGGCCTCCGCCAGGCCTTGCCCCTTTCTGCCGAAGAGCACCAGGAGGGCCGGCAGCAGCGTGACGCTGAGCAGAAAGGCGATGCCCATGCCAAGGCCGGCGATGGCCCCCAGTTCAGCCACGCCCAAATAGCTGGTCGGCAGGAAGGCAAAGAAACCGACGGCGATCGCGGCGGCCGAAAGCGCCAATCCTCGCCCGACGCTTCGCCCTGCTTCCTGCAAGGCGGCCGGCGCGTTCTCCATTCCTCGCAATGCCGCAAGGTAGCGCACGCTGAACTGGATGCTGAAGTCGATGCCCAGGCCGACAAACAGGGGGATAAAGGCCACCGAAATCAGGTTGAAGCGCCCGGTTGCCAGAAGACCCAGTCCCGCTGTCATCACCAGGCCCAGCAGCGTGCTAGCGAGGATCGCCGCCACGATCCGCCAGGACTTCACAGCCAGCCACAATATGCCGATCAACGCCGCCAGCATGGTTCCTGTGACGAGGCCTGCATCTTCCGCGAGCGAGGCGAACTCCTCATCGCTCAGGGGCACCGGGCCCGTGAGGCGGACCTGTACGCCCGTGTCCGGTCGCAGACCGAGAGATGTTGCCTCATCACGAATCGCCTGGCTTGCGGCGGCCCCCGGCTGCAAGGCAGTGAAATCCATCACGGGCTGTACCAGCAAAACCTGGCGGGCTGGCGGCCCTTCTCTTCCGGCGTCGCCGGCGATCAGCCGTCGCCAGGAAAAAAATGCAGGGCGATCTTGCAGCACTGCTTCGAAGTTCTCGGCCAGCATCCGCATTGCTGGCTCCAGAATGGCTAAGGGCGCCTCGCCGCGTTGGACGCCCTGCAGCACCGTGGACAACATCGCTATAACGCCGCGCAGGCTTGGGTCGGCGGCAAGAGGTCCCAGAAAGGGCTGAGCCCTCACCAGCTGTTCCATTGCTCGGGCAACGTCTTCCCGTGGCAAGAGCAGCAGGCCATTGCGGGCGAAGAATTCTCCGCCTTCCGGTTGCCGGACGCTACGAAACAGTTCCGGCTTTGCGCGGAGCGCCTCCGTCAGCCGCTGCGCCCCGTCATCCGCCAGCTCCGGTGTTGCGCCATCCACAACAACCAGGATCAGGTCCTCCAGCTGCGGAAAGGCCGCATCGAAGGCAATCTCGCGCTGGCGCCATTCAAGGTCGGTGGAAATCAGTTCCGCCGTGTCCGTGGTCATGGCGAAGTGCCGCCCGGTGTAGATCAGGGCCAGCAATGCCAACAGGCATCCCAGGATGGCAACCTGCCATGGATGCCGCGTGGACGCACCGACGATGCGGCTGTGGATCGAGTCCATCGTGGCTGGGCCTTGCCGCCTTGTTCAGGCGCGGACCGGCACCGCTCTTCCTGACTGCCCCAGAGCGTTGAGGGCGGTTTCGACGATGCTGCGGGCGGACAGGCCGGCGGCGTCGTACTGGGCCTTGGGGGTGTCGTGGTCGATGAAGCTGTCGGGCA
>NZ_JBHRTN010000002.1:0-143199 GCF_042646265.1 Teichococcus globiformis | reverse complement strand
ACCACGTCAGCCGAAACACCAACCCAGCCAAATCCGCCCCAATCAAAAGGCAAATCTAACCAAACCAATACTTCCAGAAAAACCCGATGCAATTGTCAATCAGCGTGGGTCGGTATTTACTGGCTTCAAGCAAGCTCGTCAACCAGTTTTTTTACCAACCCTCAGCGCCGTTACTTTCCGACTACTTGGTGGTTGAGGATTTCAGTTATCCACAAACCAAACCGAATCTCGGAACAACTTTGCCGACTTCCTCTGGTTCAGAGCCGCAAGGGCGCCGTACCGGAGGCAGGGGGCGGCTTCTAAGCCCGCCCATCCGAGGAGTCAAACAGGTTTCTGCGCCCTTCCGACAGATTCCTTCGCCCCGGCTTTTGGCGCCCTCTTCCCTCCCTCACCCAGCAATGCTCAGAATACCGCCGGGTGCCGCGGCCTCATGCCCGGCCACCCCAATACGTGCCATCCGTCGGAGCAGGCACGCCGACACCGGAAGCCCGGACCACAGGAGGAAACGAAACAGCATGCCCGGACCCTATCGCGGCGTTTTTCCCGTCGCCCCCACCGTGTTCGACGATCAGGGCAGGCTCGACCTCGACGGCCAGCGTCGCGCCATCGACTTCATGATCGATGCCGGCTCCCAGGGCCTCTGCATCCTGGCCAACTTCTCCGAGCAATTTGTGCTGACCGATGCCGAGCGGGAGGAGGTCATGGACGCTGTGCTGCGCCATGTGGACGGGCGGGTCCCGGTGATCGTCACCACCACCCATTTCGCCACCCATATCTGTGCCGAGCGAAGCCGCCGCGCCCAGGAGGCCGGTGCGGCCATGGTCATGATCATGCCGCCCTATCACGGCGCCACCATCCGGGTGCCTGAACTGGCCATCTTCGACTTCTTCCGCCAGGTATCCGACGCGATCGACATCCCGATCATGATCCAGGACGCTCCGGTGGCCGGAACTCCTCTCTCGGGCCCCTTCCTGGCCCGGATGGCCAAGGAGATCGCCAATGTGTCCTACTTCAAGATCGAGGTGCCGCAGGCGGCGGCGAAGCTGCGCACCCTATTGGAGTTGGGTGGCGATGCCATTATCGGGCCCTGGGACGGTGAAGAAGCCATCACCTTGATGGCCGACCTTGATGCGGGCGCTACCGGGGCCATGACCGGCGGGGGCTACCCGGATGGTATTCGCCAGATCATGGACCCATGGGTTGCCGGGGACCGGGCCGCCGCCATGGCCGCCTACAATCGCTGGCTGCCGCTCATCAACTACGAGAACCGCCAGTGCGGGCTGCTGGCGGCCAAGGCGCTGATGCAGGCCGGCGGCGTCATTCGCTCGGACCGCGCCCGCCATCCCCTGGCACCGCTGCACCCCGAAACGCGCAAGGGATTGCTGGAGTTGGCGGGCGCGCTGGATGCCCAGGTGCTGCGCTGGGGCCGCTGATCCTTTCCTGCCGCGGCGCCCGGATGGCGGGGGCCTGCGCTTTTCCCGGGCAGACTTGCCCAAAGGCCGCGCACTGACCGAAACGTCAGGCTCCGCTGACCGAGCGGCCGGTAGCAGTGCCTGCCATGCCGAACCTGGCGCAAGGCTTGCAAGCCGCGCCAGGGCGCTTCCACGGGAAGCACCGCCGCCGTGACCAACGGCTCCGCCCCTGGCTGGAGTATTCGCTTATGATCACCATGGCCCGTCGATCCCTCCTCCTCGCCGGTGCCGGCCTGCCCTTCCTTCGTCCATGGAAGGCTGCCCGCGCCGCCGAGGGCACGCTGCGTTACGGTCTCTCCGCCTACCCGCCCAACCTGCAGCCCTGGGTCAGCACCGGCAGCGCCGCCGGCACGATCAAGCTGCTGACCCACCGCCGGCTGGTCGGCTACAACCGGGAAGGCCAGCTGGAAGGCGAGGCGGCGGACTCCTGGTCGCTCGATGCCAGCGGCGCCTGGGTGTTCCGCCTGCGCCCCGACATCGTGTTCCACAACGGTGAAACGCTGACGTCGGAAGACGTGAAATGGACAGTGGAGCAGGTCGCCAGCGAGCGTTCCACCGCTTTCATGCGGACGCAGTTCCAGGCCATTGAGCGGATCGAGACGCCGGACCCGCGTACCATCCGCTTCATCACCAAGGAACCGGCAGCGACGCTGCCGGAATGGTTCGGCGGCTACAACATGCCCATCGTGTGGCGCGGCTCGGAACCGCGCGAGCCGATCGGCGCCGGGCCCTACCGCCTCACCGCGCAGGAGCGCGGCTCTTCCCTCGAACTGACTGCCTTCGACGGCTATTTCAGGCCGGGCCGCCCGCGGCTGAAGACCATCCGCATCATCGTCTATGCCGATGAGAATCTGCGCATGGCCGCCTTGCAGTCGGGCGAGGTGGACATGATCGAGATGGTCCCATGGCAGTTCATGGCCGGTATCGAGGCCGACCCCGCCTTCCAGCTCGATGCCGTGGAGGGTCCCTTCATGGACGTCCTGTTCAACGGCGCACGGGGCCCCTTCGCCGATGCCCGCGTACGTCGCGCCGTGGCGCACGCGATCCGTCGGGAGGACATCGTCAAGGTGGCGTTTTTCGGCCGCGGCAAGGTGCTGGAAGGTGTGCCGATCGTCGAGGGCACGCCCTACTGGGATGCGGAGCTGTCCCGCGGCTGGAACTACGACCCGGCCCGCGCCAAGGCATTGCTGGCCGAGGCCGGCCACCCTGACGGCTTCCAGACCACGCTGCTTTCCACCGCGCAGTTCAACATGCACAAGGACACGGCGGAGGTCGTGCAGCAGCACCTCGCCGCGATTGGCATACGCTGCGAACTTCGCCTGCCGGACTGGTCCACCCGCGTCAGCCTGGGCACGCGTGGCCAGTACGAGATCGCGATCCACGGCACCTCGGCCGACAGCAACGACCCGGACGGGCTGACGCCCGTGCTGGACACCAACCTGTCGCCCTCCCACGGACGCTCTTTCGGCGTGAAGGCGCCGCGCACCGCCGCCCTGCTGGCGCGGGGGCGCTCGGAACTGGACGCGGCGAAGCGCGTTCCGATCTACAAGGACATGCAGCGCGCCGCGCTGGAGGAGGTGCCCATGGTCGGCCTTGCCTGGCGGTCCCAGGGCTTCGCGATGAAGTCCGGCCTTTCAGGCTTCAAGACGCTGCCTGGCGCCCTGACCGCCTTGTCCGTCTCGCAACTCGAAGACATGGCCTTCGGCTGATGCTGTGGATCCTGCGCCGCATCGGCATTTCCATCGCCCTGGCCTGGCTGGTGGCGACCATCGTCTTCATGACCCTGCACATGGTGCCGGGCGATCCGGCCGAGCTTCTGCTCTCGACCGGTGGCACCATGCCAGACCCCGCCGCCGTGGCCGAGTTGCGCGATCGGCTCGGCCTCGACCGCCCCTTGCTTGATCAGTATGGCGCCTTTCTCGTCGGGCTGAGCCAGGGTGATCTTGGCGTATCCCTGATCGACGACTACCCGGTGCTGGAGGAAATCGCGCTGCGCTTGCCGCGTACGCTGGAGCTGATCCTGGCAGGCACCATTCTGTCCGTGATCATCGCCATCCCCGCCGGCACCTATGCCGCCCTGCACCGCGGCGGACTGTTCGACCGCATCGCCTCCGGCGCCGCCGCATTGCTGCTGGCGGTGCCCGTCTTTGTGGTCGGCACCCTGCTGATCCTGGTGCTGGCGCAGATGCTGCGGATCATGCCGGCCGGCGGCTATGTCCCCCTGGCCGATGACCCGCTGCGGCACCTGACGTTGCTGGCCATGCCCGCCATCGCCATCGCCAAGGGGCTGGCAGCGGTGCTGTTCCGCATGACCCGCGCATCGGTGCTGGATGCCTTGTCGCGCGACTACGTGCGCACCGCCCGTGCCAAGGGCCTCACCGGACGCCGGGTGCTGGTCAAGCACGTGGTGCGCAACGCGCTGACGCCGGTGCTGACCGTGCTTGGCCTGCACATGGGCACGCTGCTCGGCGGGACGGTGCTGGTGGAATACGTGTTCAACTGGCCGGGCATGTCCACGCCGCTGCTGCGCGCCGTGGAAGCGCGGGACTACCCGATGGTGGTGGGCATTGTTCTGACCATCTCCGGCCTCTTCCTGCTGATCAACCTGATCATGGATCTGCTCTACGCCGCCCTCGATCCGCGGATCCGCGCCGCATGAGCACACTCCCTCCCCTGCCCCATCCGGGAGAGCCGGCATGAAGCGCCTGATCATCCCCGGCACGCTGGTCGGCCTGATCCTGCTGGCCGCCCTTGTTGCGCCGCTGCTGGGTCTGGCCGACCCCGTGGCCCAGGACATCGCCAACCGCCTTGCCGGACCGATGGAGGGTTCGCCCCTCGGCCGCGACGAATTCGGCCGCGACGTGTTTTCACGCCTGATCTGGGGCGCCCGAACCAGCCTCGGCGTGGCCTTCGCCTCGGCCCTGATTGCCGGTGTCATCGGCACCGCCTTCGGCCTGATCGGCGGTTGGTTCCGCGGCCTCGGCGAACTGCTGACGGTGCGCAGCATGGACGTGATCCTATGCTTCCCGCCCGTGCTGCTGGCCCTGCTGGTGGTCACCCTGATGGGTCCGGGCGCCGGCACGCTGATCCTGGTGCTGTCGATCCTCTACCTGCCCGGCTTCGCCCGCGTCACCTATGCCGAGGTGCTCTCGGCCCGCAGCCACGATTATGTGGAGGCGGTGCGCGCGCTCGGTGCCCCGGCGCCGCGCATCCTGTTGCGCACCGTTCTGCCGAACGTGGCGGGACCGGTGCTGGTGCAGCTCAGCCTCGCCGTCGCCTCCGCGGTGGTGCTCGAATCCGGACTGTCCTTTCTCGGCCTCGGCGTGGTGCCGCCCGCCCCCTCCTGGGGGCTGATGATCCGCGGCGCGCGCGCCACCATGGAACAGGCGCCGATGCTGCTGTTCTGGCCCTGCGCCGTGCTGACGCTGACCATTCTGGCCATGAACCTGCTCTGCGACGCGCTGCGCGATGCGGTGGATCCGCGGACCGGCGGCACCCGCTCCCGCTTCCGCGCCGTGGACCGTCTGCTGCCCGGCCTGCTGCCGGCTGCCAGGGGCAACCCGGAAACGGTGCTCGACGTGCGGGGCCTGACGGTGGAGATCGATACGCCGCGCGGGCCGATCCGCCCGGTGCAGGACGTGTCCTTCGAGGTGCGCGCCGGAGAAACGCTGGCCATTGTGGGCGAGAGCGGCTCAGGCAAGTCGGTCAGCACCACGGCGCTGATGGGGCTGTTGCCGCCGGCGGCCCGCGTCGCGGCAGGCGAGGCCTGGCTGGGCGAGACAGAGCTGTTCCGCCTACCGGAGGCCGAGATGCGCAGGCTGCGCGGCGGCCGCATGGCCATGGTGTTCCAGGACCCGATGAGCAGCCTGAACCCCGTGCACCGGACGGGCGACCAGGTGGTGGAGGCCATTCTCGCGCATCAGCGCATTTCCCGGGCCTCGGCCTGGCGCCAGGCGGAGGCGCTGTACCGCCGCGTCGGCATCGCCGACCCCGAGCGGCGCATGCGCGCCTTCCCGCACGAGATGTCGGGCGGCATGAAGCAGCGCGTCATGATCGCCATGGCGCTGGCCAACCGGCCGAAGCTGCTGATCTGCGACGAGCCCACCACGGCGCTGGACGTGACGGTGCAGGCGCAGATCCTGGATCTGCTGGCCGAGCTGCGGCGGGAAACCGGGACGGCCATCATCTTCATCACCCACAGCCTGGGCGTGGTGGCCGAGATCGCTGACCGCGTGGCGGTGATGTATGCCGGGCAGGTGGTGGAACAAGGCACGGTGGCCGAGGTGTTCCAGAGCCCCCTGCACCCCTACACCCGTGCGCTGCTGGCCGCTGTGCCGGAAGGCGACCACCCGCCCGCCGGCATTCCCGGCATCGTACCATCCCCGCATGCCTTTCCGCCGGGCTGCCGCTTCGCTCCGCGCTGCGCCCATGCCCGGCCGATCTGCACCGCCGCCCCCTCGGTGCTGGAGGAGGCCGAGCCCGGCCGCAATGTCCGCTGCATCCGCTGGGACGAGCTGACCCCGCACCATGAGGAGATGCCGGCATGAGCGGTGCGCTGATCGAGGCGAAGGGCCTGTCCAAGACCTTTCCCGGCAAGGGCATGTTCCGCAAGTCGAAGCCGGTGCAGGCGGTGCGTGGCATCGACATCTCCATCGCGCGCGGCGAAGCGGTGGGCGTGGTCGGCGAGAGCGGCTCCGGCAAGAGCACGCTGGGGCGGCTGATGCTGGGGCTGATGCCGGCGAGCGATGGCAGCGTCACCGTGGAGGGTCGCCCGCTGGCCGATTTCACGGGCGGCGAATGGCGCAAGCTGCGCCAGCGCCTGCAGATCGTGTTCCAAGACCCCTATGGCAGCCTGGACCCGCGCCGCCGCATCGGTGCGCAGATCGCCGACGGCATCAGGTTGCACGGCAGGGGGGACGCGGCGCAGCAGGTGGCGGCGCTGCTGGACAGGGTCGGCCTGGACCCCGCCCACGCGCAGCGCTTCCCGCATGAATTCTCCGGCGGCCAGCGGCAGCGCATCGGCATCGCGCGTGCGCTGTCCACCGCGCCGGACTTCCTGGTGGCGGACGAGCCGGTCAGCGCGCTGGACGTTTCCATCCAGGCCCAGGTCCTCCAGCTGCTGGACGGGCTGCGGCGCGACCTCGGCCTGGCCATGCTGTTCATCAGCCATGACCTGCCGGTGGTGGCGCATCTCTGCGACCGTGTGGTCGTCATGTATCTGGGCCGCGTCATGGAAGAGGGACCGGCGAAGCCGATCTTCCACCGCCCCGTCCATCCCTATACTCGCGCCCTGCTCTCGGCCACGCCGCGCCTCCATGCCGCGCAGCGTACTGAGCGCATCCTGCTGCAGGGCGATCCGCCGAGCCCGGCCAACCCGCCTTCCGGCTGCGTCTTCCGCACGCGCTGCCAGTACGCGGTGGAGGCCTGCGCCCAGGTGGTGCCCGATCTCGCGCCGTTCGGCGATGATGGCCGTCGTGTGGCCTGCATCCGTGCCGCCGAGATCAGCTGACAACCAACTTTCGCCCACACCAGGAGAGCGCCCGACCATGGCACAACTGACCAACCCCAAGGTGCATATGGGCACCATCACCGGCGGCGAGGGGCGCGAGCTCTACGCCCAGAAGCCGGTTGTGCTGCTGCCCATGGGCAGCCACGAGGACCAGGGACCCCATGCCCCGATGGGCGACTATCTGCTTGCCGAGAAGGTCGCCGAGCTGGCCGCCCTGCGCGCCACGGAACTCGGCACCCGCACCGTGGTGGCGCCCGTGCTGCCCTTCGGCGGCGCCGACCATTTCGGTCCGATGATCGGCGGCATCGCCATCACCCAGGGCACGCTGGAGCTGGTGATCGGCGACATGATCGATTCGCTGTTCCGCAACGGGCTGACGCGGGTGATCATCATCAACGGCCACGGCGGCAATGTCGGCCCCATCTCCGAGGTGACCCGCGATGTCTACCGCCGTGACGAGGTGCTGATCCCCAGTCTTTACCTGTGGCGCATCGCCTACGGCATGCTTCCCGGCATTGTTGGCGCAGAGAAAGCCAAGGCTGTGTCGGGCCATGGCGCCGATCCGCTGACGAGCCTCGGCCTCCACCTCTTCCCCGAGCTGATCCGCAAGGAGATGGTGCCACCGGCGAAAAAGCTGAAGCCGAACGCTCAACTCGGCATCCCGCACACGGCGCTGGGCCTGGGTTCCTTTGACGGAGCGGAGATCGGGCTACCGGTCGAATATGACGAGATCTACAACGAGGGCGTCGCCGGCGGTGACCCGAACCTGTCCTCCGCCGAGACGGGCGCGGCGCTGACGGAAAAGCTGGTCGATGTCACCGCCCGCTTCATTCGCCACTACGACGACAAAATGCCTGGCTGACCGACAGGCCGGCGGCACCCTGCCGCCAGCCTACAACGCCACGAAGTTCCAGGCTGCCAACGCGACCACGCCGGGCATGGCGATCTCGAAATCATAGGCCAGGTCGGCATCCACATTGCCGTAAAGCACGCCATCCGCGAAGCGCAGCTGCGCCGCCGCAGTGAAGGCTGCTCCACCGATGAAAATGAAGGCTTGGTCACCCGCCACGCTCAGGTTCGCGTCGATGCCGGACAGATCCAGCCGGTCCTCAGCCGGATTGAAGTCCGTGATGATGTCACGCTGGATGCCGCGCCCGACATCGCCATTGGCGAAAACAAAGATGTCCTGTCCGGCGCCGCCGGTCAGCGTGTCGGCGCCGGCTCCACCGACCAGCACGTCATTGCCGTCGCCGCCATCCAGGATGTCGTCGCCTTCATTGCCGTAGAGCAGGTCGTCGCCCCCCAGGCCGCGGAGCATGTCGTTGCCCTGCAGGCCACGGATGATGTCGCTGTTGCCGCGCCCGGTCAGCACATCATCCGTGGCGGTGCCGGTGAGCACCAGCGGAGGCGCCAGCACCAGCAGGCCCGATCCGGCGATGGTCTCCTCCAGCTGGCCGTGCAGACCGGTCAGGGTGATGGAACTGTCCGAGAAGCCGTCTCCATTGCTGTCGATCAGCAGCACCGAGCCTTGCTGCCGAACCTCGGCATCTCCCAGGCCGGTGAAGCCCGCCGTGCCGCGGAAGCTGCCGAACAGGCCCGCCAGATCCAGCACGTCTCCCGGTGCGAAATCCGTGACCGTGTCGAAGAAGGGCGAACGGAAATCGGCGCTGGTCCAGACGAAGCGGTCATTGCCGGCGCCCCCCGTCAGGATGTCGTTGCCTGGCCCGCCGTACAGAATGTCATCGCCTGCACCGCCATCGAGCCGGTCATTGCCGGCACCGCCGTAAAGCACGTCATTGCCGCCAAGACCCGAGATGATGTCGTTGCCTTCCCGCCCCGTCAGCGTATCGCCGCCAGCCGTGCCGGTCAGGACCAGGTCGGGCACCAGGCGCAGCAGGCCGGAGCCGGGGGCGGTTTCCTCCAGTGCCAGGATACCCCGCATCGTCAAGGCGGCATCGACAATCCCGTCGCCATTGCTGTCGATCTGAATGCCAGTTGCGGAGCCGGTGAAGTAACGCAGCTGCGGCGCGCCATTGGCGATAAAGGTCTGCTTGCCGATGAAGGTCAGCTTCAGCGCCGCCATGTCCAGGATGTCGCCCTGGCCGAAATCGTTGATCACGTCGCCGGCGACCTCTGCCACCGACAGGTAGCGGAAAATGTCGTTGCCTTCGCCACCGGACAGGTTGTCGGAGCCCAGGCCGCCGATCAGGATGTCGTCGCCGGCACCGCCCATCAGCCGGTCATCGCCATCGCCACCATAAAGGATGTCGTCACCTTCCTCGCCATAGAGGTAGTCCTGGCCGGCCTCGCCATAGAGGATGTCGTTGCCCGCGCCGCCCCGCAGCCGGTCGTCGCCGCCGCGGCCGTTGAGCACGTCATTGCCGGCTCCGCCGCTGATCAGGTCGTTGCCGGCGCCGCCGGTCAGTGTGTCGTTGCCGCTGCCGCCGCTGATGGTGCGATCGGGCGCCATGACCAGGATGCGTGACCCGGCCGAGGTTTCCTCCAGCGCGAAGTCGCCATCCATCTCCAGCACGTAGTCCGGCTGCAGATCGCCATTGATGTCGATGACCAGAAAGGTCTTGCCCTCGTCCCGTCCCAGGTAGGAGGACCAGACGGCGATTTCCGCCCCGGCGCCGGTGAAGCCGTCCACCGCCATCTTTAGGTCGGTCAGGGCCGCCAGATCGATCCGGTCTTCGGCGGAGAAGTCCAGAATGCGGTCGCCGGCGATTTCGGCCACTTCGCGGTAGCGGAACACATCGGCTCCCGCTCCCCCAATCAGCTGGTCGGCACCGAGCCCGCCATACAGCACGTCGTTTCCATCACCGCCATCCAGCACGTCGTCACCATCGCCACCGTACAGGACGTCATTGCCGGCCTCGCCGAAGAGGCGGTCGCCCCCCCCCTGACCATGGAGCGTGTCGTGACCCTCGCCGCCATAGATGAGGTCGTTGCCGGCGCCGCCGAACAGCGCGTTGTTGCCGTTGTCGCCGACCAGGGTCTGGCCTGAGATCAGCGTCAGGACCAGCGAGCCCCGCGACGTCTCGACCAGTGAGCCGGCGCCGTTCAGCATCACCGTCTGCTCGGCGATGCCATCGCCATTGCCGTCCACCAGCAGCATCACACCACCGGGGGTCTGCACCTGCCGTACCTCGGGCCGAACACCGCTGAAGACGGCGTCACCGACCCAGACCAGCCCGGAAGGGCCGATCAGCTGGATCCGGTCTTCCAGACTGAAATCGGTGATCACGTCGTTGCCCGGCCGGGAATCCGCCGCATCGATCACGAAGGTGTCGGCGCCGGGGCCACCGGTCATGATGTCGCTGCCGGGTCCGCCAATCAGGACGTCGTTGCCTTCGCCGCCTTCCAAGATGTCGTCGCCGGCACCGCCGTTGAGCACATCGTCGCCCGCATTGCCGACTAGCCGGTCATTGCCCGCACGGCCGTTCAGCACGTCGGCGCCGTTGCCGCCGAAGAGGGTGCGGTTCAGCGCCGGCCCCAGCAGCAGGTTGCCTACCACCCCTTCCTCCAGCACGCGGCCGCCGGCATCCACGCGCGCCGTGGCATCGGCGATGCCATCGCCATCGCTGTCCACCTGCAGCAGCCCGCCAGCAAAGCGGATCTCGGGACGCAGGCCGGAAAAGGGCGCATCGTCGATGAACACGAAGCCGGTCAGGCGGTTCAGGCTGATGGTGTCTCCCACCGCAA
Organism: Teichococcus globiformis; assembly: GCF_042646265.1. Classification (NCBI taxonomy): domain Bacteria; kingdom Pseudomonadati; phylum Pseudomonadota; class Alphaproteobacteria; order Acetobacterales; family Roseomonadaceae; genus Roseomonas; species Teichococcus globiformis. Next base: position 132,513 of record NZ_JBHRTN010000002.1, on the reverse strand, counting down.
GGTCGGTGATATGGTCCCCATCCAGCTCGGCGGCGCTGTAGTAGCGGAAGATGTCGTTGCCGGGGCCGCCGGTCATCACATCGGCACCGAGGCCGCCCACCAGGATGTCGTTGCCGGCCCCGCCCAGCAGGATGTCGTCGCCATCGCCGCCCAACAGGGTGTCGTTGCCGGTGCCGCCATCCAGGATGTCGTTGCCGGTGCCGCCATCCAGCGTGTCGTCGCCGGCATCGCCGACCAGCCGGTCGTCACCGCCCAGCCCGCTGATGCGGTCATTGCCGGCACCACCCTCGATACGGTCGTTCGCTGCGCCGCCCACCAGCACGTCGTTGCCGGCGGTGCCGATCATGACGAGCGAATCGACCCGCATCAGCACGCCGCCGCCGACATCCTGCAGCTGCCCCGCCCCTGGCATGCGGAGCACGAAGTTGGCGCGACCATCGCCGTCCGTGTCCACCTCCAGCGTGTCGCCGGCCTGGCGTATCTGTCCCGGCACGCGGCTGAAGCTGGCATCCTGGATGAACTGCACGCCCTGGAGCGCCGAGAGATCGATCCGGTCGCCAGTGCCGAAATCCTCGATCACATCGCCAGCCATTTCAGCCAGATCGAGGTATCGGAAGGTGTCGTTACCCGCGCCGCCGATCAGCCGGTCCGCGCCCAGGCCGCCGATCAGCACGTCATCGCCATCGCCGCCGATCAGGGTATCGTCGCCGTCGTTACCGGACAGCACGTCATTGCCCGCGCCGCCATCCAGCTGGTCGTTCGCCACGCCACCCGCGAGCACATCGTTGCCGGCACCGCCGGTCTGCACCACCCGCATGGCCAGGATCAGGATGTTGGAGCCGTTGAAGGTTTCCGTCAGCCGCGGCGCACCGTCCAGTGTCAGGGTGATGTCGGCCACGCCGTAGCCGCGCGTGTCGAATTGCAAGGTGGCGTAGCCGAGCCCGTGCACGATCCGGTATTCGCCGGGCATCCCGCTGAAGCTGCGCGTGCCGATAAAGGTGATGCCGGCGATGGCCGACAGGTCGATCCGGTCGCCGGCACCGAAATCGACAATCCGGTCCAGGTGAATCTCGGCCAAGGTCATGTAGCGGAAGGTGTCGTTCCCGGCACCGCCATGCAGCGTATCCGCCCCCGGTCCGCCGATCAGCACATCATCGCCGTCGCCGCCGGAGAGGATGTCGGCACCGGCCCCACCTTCAAGGACATCGTTGCCCGCCAGCCCCTGAAGCGTGTCGTCCCCCGCCGTGCCGACGAGCCGGTCCGCCCCGGTGGTTCCCACAAAAACAGCCATCCTGACCTGCCGCCCGACGATTTTGTTCAGAGTACGACGCGCCTTCTGCGCACCGGCAGCGATGGATATACCACACATTATCTACTTTTTGGTTTCTAACTGTATCTTGACCGCACTCCGCCGCCCCTCGACGGGCTGCGCCGCCCGTTCCAGAATCGGCCCGGTCATCCCAACGGAGCGTCCTTCATGATCAGGCCCGCCCTTTTTCCGTCCGGCGATCCGGCCCAGCTCGGCCTTTGCCCGACGCGGCTTTCCGCAGTGACGCGATGGGCGGAGCGGCAGGTGCAGGAGGATCGGCTGGCGGGGCTGGTGACGCTGGTGGCCCGGCGTGGCGAGGTCGCCCTGCTGGACGCCACAGGGCTGGCGGATCTGGAGCGCGGCACGCCGATGGCGGCGGACACCATCTTCCGCATCTATTCCATGACAAAGCCGATCACGAGCCTGGCCGTCCTGATGCTGTACGAGGAGGGGCGCTTCCAGCTGGACGACCCGATCACCCGCTTTCTGCCCTGCTTCCGCGACATGCGGGTGGCAGTGGGCGGAGCGCGGGGCAAGATCGACACGGTACCGGCCGAGCGGGATATCACCTTCCGCGACCTGCTGACCCACACCTCCGGCCTGACCTACGGCTTCATGCAATCGACGCTGGTGGACGCGCTCTACCGCGAGCGCGGCGTCGATTTCCAGATCGCCGAAACCAGCTTGGCCGAGGTCGTGGAGCAGGCCGCCACCCTGCCGCTGATCGCCCAGCCGGGGCGGGAATGGAACTACAGCATCGCCACGGACGTGCTGGGCCATCTGGTGGCCTTGATCTCCGGCCAGAGCTTCGAGGCCTTCCTGCGCGACCGCATCCTGGCGCCGCTTGGCATGCGGGATACGGGCTTCCATGTGCCGGAGGCCGACCACCGGCGTCTCTCCGCCAATTACATCCGCGCTCCGGAAGGCGGGTTGGAACTGATCGACGATCCTTCCATGAGTCCCTATCGCCGCCCTCGCAGCGTCTGCTCAGGCGGCGGCGGTCTGGTGTCCACCGCTGCCGATTACTGGCGCTTCTGCCAGCTGATGCTGAACAAGGGCGAGCTGGACGGCATTCGCCTGCTGGGCCGCAAGACGGCCGAGCTGATGACCAGCAACCACCTGCGCGGCGACATGGCGGCGATGGGCCAGCCGCGCTGGTCCGAGACCACTGCCGAGGGCATCGGCTTCGGCCTCGGCTTTTCCGTCATGCTCGACCCCGCACGGGCACAGATCATCGGCACGCCGGGTGAATATGCCTGGGGCGGGGCCGCCTCCACCGCCTTCTGGATCGACCCGGCTGAGGATATGGCCGTTATCCTGATGACGCAGCTCATGCCCTCCTCGACCTGGCCGCTGCGACGGGAGCTCAGGGTGCTGACCTACCAGGCGGTGATCGATTGATGGCGCCGCGGTCGCCGGGCGGCAGCAATGCCCCTATGATGGGCGCTTCCGCAGGAAAGGCCGCCGCCATGTCCGACACGCCCCGCACCTTGTTGCTGACAGGCGCCAGCCGCGGCATCGGCCACGCCACGGTGAAGCTGTTCCAGGAACGCGGCTGGCGCGTGCTCACCGTGTCGCGGCAACCCTTCTCGGAGGAGTGCCGCTGGCCCGGGGCCCGCTGGGGCCATATCCAGGCCGATCTGGCGGATCTCGGCGGCATCGATACGCTGGTGGCCGAGGTCCGCTCACGCATCGGGGCGGCGCCGCTGCACGCCTTGGTGAACAATGCCGGCATCTCGCCCAAGGGACCTGATGGCAGCCGCCTCGGCATCGCCGCCACCGACGCGGCCGCCTGGACCCATGTGCTGAACGTCAACCTGATATCCACGGCTCTGCTGGCCCGCGCGCTGCTGCCGGAATTGGAAGCGGCGAAAGGCGCCATCGTCAACGTCACCTCCATCGCCGGCTCGCGCGTGCACCCTTTCGCCGGCGTGGCCTATGCGGCATCCAAGGCAGGGCTTGCGTCGCTGACCCGTGAATTCGCTCATGAATTCGGCCCGCGCGGCGTACGCGCCAACGCCATCGCGCCGGGCGAGATCCGCACCGCCATCCTGTCCCCCGGCACGGACGAACTGGTGCGAGACATCGTGCCCCTGGCCCGGCTCGGCGAGGCGCGCGAAGTGGCGGAAACCATCCACTTCCTTTGCTCGGAAGCCTCCTCCTACATCAACGGGGCGGAGATCCACATCAATGGCGGGCAGCACGTCTGACGGCACGTCGGCCGCAATATGGCCATGCCAAGCCGGGATCCGGCTTCAGTTTGGCTCCTGGCCGCATGGACGATGCGGTTGGAGGATTTCAACTCGTCGCCGGAGGTCATGGACCTCCATGTGCAACGTGCTCAAGGCGGTTGATGCCGCAAACGGGGATGGCTCAACCATTCCAGCTTCTTTCTGCCCGCGCTCTTCATTGGCGCAACCCCCTGCCTTTCCGCTAATTGCTGGCACATGAGCGAAGAATTCGACGCGCCTTCCAATCCGGCCGAGGCGGCGATCCTGGCTTCCGGCCTGCGGGTCGAGCAACGGGAGATGCCGCAACTGGTCCGCCGCGTGGCGCGCAAGCTACCGGCCGATGCGGAGGTGATCCGGGCCGAACTGGTGGCGATTCGCCGCAAGTTCTGGTCTCGCGCGGCGATGGAGATGGCCAACCGGGCGGGCCAATCCTGGGTGCGCAAATCCGACGCCGAGGCGGCGGCCAAGCGACTCGACGACCCGGAGGCCACGCCGCGCGCCCTGCGCCTGGCGTTGGACGAGGCGGTGGCCGAGCGGCTGCGCAACACCGCCGACACGGCCGACGCCACGCTGGAAATCGTGTCCGGAGAGCAGACGGAGGAAGGCCGCCCCCTTTCCGGTGAGCGCCAGGCCGCGCTGGCCCAGGCGGTGGCCGAGGCGCACGGTCTGAGCACGGCGGCGGCGGCGGAGTTCGTGCTGCGGGCCGAGCGCGCCGCGGAACGGCGGCGGCAGGATCTGCGCAGCGCCGAGAAAGCTGCGCGCGACAAGCGTCGGGAGGAGGTGACGCGCCTCCGCGCCTGGGAAAAGAGCCTGGTCGGGATCGAGGGCATCCCGGCGCTGCTCTATTGCTCGAACCGGGAAGCGCTGCGCTGGGTTTCCGCTGGATTGATCCCCGTTGCCCGCAAGATTCGCGGGCCCAAGGGCGGGCGGGAGCTGTGGCAGTTCGACCCGGTCGAAGTGGCCGCACTGCGCCCCGAGGTGCAGGGCTGGCGTGCCGCCGAGCAGATGGCCGAACGGGGTGCGGACCGAGGCCCCGAACGTCACCCGCGCGAGCGCCCGGCGGCGCGCTCCGAGGAGCGGGAACGCCCCGACCGTGAGCGCCGCGACCGCCCCGTCAACCTGACCCGCGCCGCTGCCCTTGCCGGACGTGGCAGCAAGGAATCCAACCAGGCCGTAGCGCGGGCCGCGGCGCTGGACCGCTATGCCGCGCATTTTGCGACTGCGCGGGCGATGATCCGGCGCATCACGATCGTCACAGGCCCTACCAACAGCGGCAAAAGCCACATGGCGCTGGACCGGCTGGCTTCCTCCAAAAGCGGCATGGCCCTGGCGCCGCTGCGTCTCCTGGCGCATGAGTTCCGGGAGGCCCTGGCATCCCGCGGCGTCGAGGCGTCGCTGGCCACAGGCGAGGAGCGCATTCCTGTTCACGGGTCGCACCACCTGGCGGCCACCGTGGAGATGTGCCCCTTCCACAACCCCGTCGACGTGGCGCTGATCGACGAGGCGCAGCTGCTGCATGACCGCGACCGTGGCGCCGCATGGACCGCCGCCATCATGGGCGTGCCGGCGCGCGAGGTGTTCGTTCTCGGCGCCCCCGAATGCATCCCGATGGTCAAACGCATCGCGGAGCTTTGCGGCGACGAGGTCGAGGAAATCTCGCTGGAGCGCAAGAGCCCGCTGCATGCCGCCAAGGGGCCGGTACGGTTCGGCGAGCTGCGCGCCGGCGACGCCATTGTCGCCTTTTCCCGCCGCGACGTGATGGACCTGCGCGAGGAGCTGGTGAAGCGCGGCCGCAAGGTGGCCGTGGTGTACGGCGCCTTGTCGCCCGAGGTGCGCCGTGCCGAGGCTGCCCGCTTCCGCAATGGCGAGGCCGACCTGATCGTGGCGACCGATGCCATCGGCATGGGGCTCAACCTGCCCATCCGCCGCGTCATCTTCTCCGCCCTGCAGAAGTTCGACGGCGAGGAGCGGCGCGAGCTGAACAGCCAGGAGGTCAAGCAGATCGGCGGCCGTGCCGGGCGCTTTGGCCACCACGAGGGTGGCGTTGTTGCCGTGCTCGCCGGCAAGGGCGACCCCTCCTTCATCGAGACCATGCTGACCATGCCCGCCCGCGCGCCGGATGAGCTCCGCCCGCAAGTGCAGCCCGATTCCGAGATCGTCGCCGCAGTGGCCGCCGAGATCGGCACGGACAGCCTGTTCGGCGTGCTGGCCCGCATCCAGCGCGCCGTGCTGCGAAAGGATGACCCGAATTATCGCCTGGCCGATCTGACGCAATGCATGGCCATCGCCTCGGCCATCGACGGCGTCAGCGGCCTGTCGCTGCTGGACCGCTGGACCTATGCCCTCTGTCCGGTGGATGAGCGGGACAACGGCATCACCCGCCTGGCGCAATGGGCGGTGGAGCATGGCGCTGGCCGTCCCGTCCGCCCGCCCCTTGCCGGGCGTCTGCCTCCGCCTGACCGCGCCAGTGGCGAGGAACTGCAGCGCGCCGAGAAGATCCACAAGCGGCTGGTGGCCTGGCGCTGGATGGCACTGCGCTTTGCCGCCGCCTACCCGGACTTCACCGAGGCCGAGGAAGAAACCGATCGGCTTGATAGTTGGATTGAGGACGTGCTGCGCCAGCAGCGCCGGACCAAGGCGGCGAACCGCGCGGCCTGAAGTCCGGAGTGCCTCGTCGCGGACCTGCCATCGCTGAAGGTCATGAGTTCCCTGGCCGCTCAGGGCGGGAAAGGCGTTGGAGTCAGGCTCCGCTGTGGCTCGAGCACCTCAGGGTCTTTCTTCCCTGAGGTGGTTCAATCAGCCCCGAACCTCAAAAATCCACCTGGAGGCGCGCCCCCAGCAGCAGCGCGTCCCGCAACTTCCGACCAGTCTCCTCGCTGGCCTCGCCGGCGGCGGGGTGGATGTACCACTGTGCCACCGGGCGCAGATGCACCGGCCCCACAGGCAGGTCGTAATTCACCTCGATCACCGTTTCATGCGTGCGAGCCGGGCGGAACGGGTCGGTGAAGGCTTGGCGGTCCTTGTCCAGCAGGCGGGCATCGCGGCCGATGCGGGCGTGCGAAGCACCAAGGGACACCGTCTCCTCCTTGCGGCCGAAGGGACCAACCCAGGCCACGCCGGCATCGACTTGCAGCGACACGGCATTACGGTCAGCAGGCTGCCAGAAGATGCGGCCGAAAGCGCCCAGGCTCTGCCCTTCACCGCGCCAGAGGGTGACCTCGCCGATGCCGTAAAGCCCCTCATTATGCCCGTAGCGGCGCGGCTCGCCGCTGGTGGCGGGACTGGCCAAGGAAAGCCCATCCCCGTCCCGGCGCTGCGAGTCAAAGCCGCCATTGTGATACCAGAAGCCCAGCTTGCCGACCCACGGGCGGGGCCCTTCCTCCCGGGCCGAAGCACCGGTCACGGCCTCCGCGATCATGAAGGCACCGCCCGCCGTGCTGAAGTTCGTGCCATAGCGGTTGTGGCGCTCCGGATCCGTTTCCTCCCCATACCGGCCGCCGGGGTCACCAGAGAACAGGCCGAACCGCAGTCCTGTTCCTTCACCGGGCTCCCCGATGGCCAGCCGGACGCCGGGTGCGGCGAGGGGATAGGCGGCGCCGCCGGAAGGCAGGTTCTCCTCCAGCGACAAGGGCCAGCCAAAGGCGTCACTCACAAAGTTGGCGGCGATGTCGGCGACCGCGAACTCGCTATCGGCTGCGAGCTGCCCGATGCGAAGGGAGCCCCATCCGGAAACCTCGCGCTGCATCCACACTTCGTTCAGCCGCACTGCCGAGAGCGCCTCAATGCTGCTGGGCTGCGCCAGGGAACCGGTCAGTGCCTGTCCTGGCTGCTTGCCCCAGATGCCGTAAGCACTGGTCCCGATGCTCCAGCCCTGCAGTCCGGCCACGCGGCCCAGATCGGCCAGCAGGCCCAGCTTCAACTGGCTGGCCGCCGACACATCCCGGTTCACGCCGCCGCGCAAACTGCCAAAGCCATCCACGGTCAGCCCGGCGCTCACGCAAAGGCCGGAGGCCAGGCTGTGGCCGTTCTCGCAGGCATCCTGCGCCACCGCTTCCTGCGCCCGGCCCGGCGCCGCCGGCAACACGGCCAGCCCGGCCAGCAGCACCGCCCATCCCTTCATCGCCAATCCTCCCACATGCGGGACCCCTTACCGCGTCAGAACTCCGCCGGTGGTGCCGCAAGGCCGCATGGATGGAATTTCAGGCAATGGAAAGGCGAGAGCGTCGGTGGCCATAAAGGCCGAAGGTCCAGGCAAGCGCCAGCATCAGCGCGGCTACAACGGCCATCATCCCCGCCGCATTCAGCCCATGCGACAAGCCCAGCATCAGCGGGACGGCAATGGCCGCGGCATAGCCTCCCGCACCCATCGCCAGCGCGGCGACGCCGGACAGCAGGAACTGCCGACGGTAATCATCGGTCAGCAGCCGGGCGATGGCAGGCGGAGCGATCAGCGCGGCGATGACCAGGATCGAACCGACTGCCCAGAATGCAGCGACGCAGGCGGTCGACACCAGCACCAGAACCACCAGCGACAGGCCGCGCGGCGCAAAGCCGATGCTGGCGGCGAAGTCCGGATCGAAGGCGGCAAGACGCAACTCCTTCCACAACAGCGCCAGACCGCCGAGCACAAAGGCCAGCACCCCGGCCAGCAGCCGCGTCTCCTGTGGCAGGTCCGATAGTGCGGCCGGGTCCAGCAGCGAGGCCGGCCCGGTTGCCGCTGGCCAGATCAATGCCTCCAACTGGCCGAAAAGCACGCAATCCACGTCGAGGTCCACAGCCCGCGCACCCGTCACCTCCATCATCACCAGCCCGAGCGCGAAGCAGCCGGAAAATACCACGCCCATGGCCGCCCCCGCTTCCAGCCGCGCCAGCCGTCGTACCAGGGCAATCAGCAGCGCGGCGGTGATCGCGGCCAGCATGGCGCCCAGCACCATGGGCAGGGTTGCGCGCGTGCCGGTGACGGCGAAGCCCAGCACCAGCCCCGGCAGCACGGAATGGCTGACTGCGTCGCCCAGCAGGCTCTGCCGGGTCAGCAACAGCAGGTTGCCGAGCAGCCCGCAGGCCAGGCAGGCCATCACCGCCGCGAGCAGCGCCGCGAAATCCAGCTGCAGAAACAGGGTCATGGTGCCTTCGCTCACCGGGCCGCCTCCAGCAATTCGCGCCGCAACCGCCGCTGCCGCAAGGTAAAGGCGACCACGCCCCGCGCGGGAGCAAACACCAGCGCCAGGGCGAACAGCGCGCAGGCCGTCAGCGCGATGGTGGCGCCGGTGGGCAGGCCAGGCACCGTGGCAGACAACCCTGCCCCGAACCAGGAGGCGAAGGCGCCGAGCAGCGCCGCCAGCGGAACCATTACCGGCAGCCGCTCGGTCAGCAGCTTGGCAGTGGCGGCCGGCACCACCATCAGCGCCACCACCAGGATCAGCCCGATGGCGCGCAGCCCAGCCACTGTCACCGCCAGCATCAACGCCAGCAAGGCAAGGTCCAGTGCCCGAACCGGCAGGCCGATGGAGGATGCAAAGCCACGGTCGAAGCAGATCAGGGCCAGCGGCCGGAACAGCGCCGCAAGCACCAGCAAGGACAGCAGGGCCAGTCCCGCGATCAGCAGAGCGTCCGACTGGCTCATCCCCGCCGCCTGGCCGAGAATGAAGCCGCCAAGCCCCGCCTGACCGCCCACCGGCAGCGACTGCACCACGGACAGCAGCGCGACGCCGATGCCAAAGCCCAGCGAGATCACCAGCGCCATGGCGGCATCGTCGCGGAGCCTTCCACCGCGCGTAAGTCCTCCAGCGATCAGCACGCCCAGCGTTGCGCTGGCGGCGGCGCCGGCCAGAAGCAGCGGCAGGGAACGTGGGTTCCAGCCCAGCCCCGCTGCCAGGATGAAGGCAAGGCACAGTCCCGGAAGCGTGGCATGGGCCGCAGCATCGGCGATCAGCGCCCGGCCGCGCAGCAGCACGAAGCAGCCCAGCGCGCCGGCCGCCAGGCCAAAGGCGGCGCAGCCCAGTGCGACCATGCGTGCATTATGCCCGCCGGACAGGGTCAGCGCCGCCACCAGGGCATCCATCATGCCGCAACCGTTTCCCGCCGCAGCGCATCCCGCTCCAGCAGCGGCAGGCGGCCGCCATAGGTGAGGGCGAGGTTGTCCGGCGTGAAGGTGTCCCGCATCGGCCCGGCGGCGATCAGCCGTGCGTTCAGCAGGCAGACATGACTGAAATATTCCGGCGCCGTGGCCAGGTCGTGATGCACGGCGATCACCGCGCGCCCTTCCCGTGCCAGGCGGCGCAGCACGTCCATGATGGTGGCCTCGGTCGCCGCATCGACGCCGGCGAATGGCTCGTCCATCAGGTAGAGATCGGCCTCCAGCGCCAGGGCGCGGGCCAGGAAGACGCGCTGCTGCTGCCCACCGGAAAGCTGTCCGATCTGGCGATCTGCGAAGTCGGCCATGCCGACCTCGGCGAGGAAGGCGCGGGCATGCTCCCGCTCTGCACGCGGCAGGGGGCGGAACCAGCCGGCGCGCGGGTAGCGGCCCATCGCTGCCACCTGCAGCGCGCTGGCCGGAAAATCCCAGTCCACGCTGGCACGCTGCGGCAGATAGCCGATGCGCCGCCGCGCTGCCTTCAGATCCTGACCGAAGAATTGCACTTCGCCGGCGAGGCGCGGCACCAGCCCCAGCGCCGCCTTCAGCAGCGTGGACTTGCCCGCCCCGTTCGGCCCCACGATGGCGGTGAGGCCGGCAGCCGGCGCCGTCCAGTTCACCCGCGTCAACACCGGCGCCTCGCGATAAGCGACGGAAAGCTCCTTCACCTCCAGTGAAGCGGCACTCCCGGCGGGGTTCATCGCGCGGCCAGCTTTCCGGCGAAGCCGCCTGGCGGCACGTCCTCGCCCAGGGCGCGGGCGATGGTGGTGACGTTGTGGTCGATCATGCCGGGATAGGTGCCCTCATAGCTGCCGGGTGCACCCATGGCGTCGGAGAACAATTCTCCGCCGATCGCCACCTCATGCCCGCGGGCGCGCGCACCTTCGACCAGGGCGCGGATGTTGCGGTCGGAAACGGAGCTTTCCACGAACACGGCGGGAATTCGCCGGCTGGCCAGCACGCCCACCAGATGCTCGATCTGCCGGATGCCGGCCTCGGATTCGGTGGACAGACCCTGGATGCCCATGACCTCGATGCCATAGCGGCGGGCGAAATAGCCGAAGGCGTCATGCGCGGTGACCAGCACGCGGCGTTCGGCGGGGATGCCTGCAATGGTGCGCGCGGCCCACGCATCCAGCGCCGTCAGATCCGTCTGCAGCCGGATCAGGTTGGCGGCAAACACCGCTTGCCCGGCGGGATCGGCCGCGGACAATTGCCGCGCGATCACGGCGGCGACCTCGGTCCAGGCCCGCGGGTCCATCCAGAGATGCGGGTCGGGTTGCCCTGCTGCCCCGTCCGGCACCAGCAGCATGTCGCGCGGCACCGCCTCGGCCACGGCGTGCACCGGCTTGCCGCTACGCCCGACACGCTCGAAGGCCTCCGTCATCTGCCCTTCCAGCAGCAGGCCATTGTAGAGCACGAGGTCGGACTGCAGCAGCCGCGCCACGTCCTGCCGTGTCGGCTTGTAGAGATGCGGGTCCACGCCCTCGCCCATCAGCACGGTGAGCGCGATGCGGTCCCCGCCGATGCGCCGCGCCAGGTCGCCGATCATCGCGGTGGTGGCCAGCACCTTGAGCGGCGCGCCGCCGCCTCCCTGCGCCACCGCCCGCAGCGGCAAGGCCAGCGGAGCAGCCAGGGCAACGGACAGCAGGGCGCGCCGGGCCAGGAGCGGTCCGGCGGAGGCGGGGTCGCGATCAGACATGAACATGCTTCCTGCTCGATGTGGCACCGTGAATGATTGGAAACTTTCGCCTTACCTTCAAGCACAATCTGTATGATGAAGCCAAGGCTACATTTTGCGCCGCCATGCCCCCGATGCTAAACGCCGCACATCATTGAAGGTCACGCCATGCGCCCAGAGGACCGCGCCGAGGATGAGGAAGATGGCTCGGCCATCGCCGAATTCCTGCCCGCCGAGGCCGGCGGAGACGCGGCACAGGAAGCCGCCCGGCACGCTTCCGCGCGCTCGGCCCGGGCCAGCGCCCTCCTGCATGACTATGTGGAGCTGATCGACGACCTTCTCTCGGCCGAGGGCGAGGCGCGGCCGACCGATATCGCACGCCGCCTGGGCGTTTCACATGCCACGGCCATCAAGGCGGTGTCACGGCTGAAGCGCGAAGGGCTGGCACATTCCAAGCCCTATCGCGGCGTGTTCCTGACTGATGCGGGACGCAGGCTGGCGGCCGAGGTCCGGGCGCGGCACCGCGTCGTGGTGGACCTGCTACGGGCACTGGGCGTGCCGGAGGATGTGGCGGAGATCGATGCCGAAGGCATCGAGCACCATGTCAGCGACGAGACGCTGAAGGCTTTCGAGCGGTTCCTGGGCCGATAAGGCCGCTGCCTGGCCCGCAGGTTCGGTCCAGCGGTGCACAGGCAGGCATGACCCGCCTGCTAGCAGCTTCACCGCCTTTGCTGCGCCCTAGCCTCCTGCCGGCGCAGGCGCCCGGGTAAGGGCGTGCGCTCCGCATCCTCCAGGTCCAGCCGATCGATCACGCGAGCGATCTCTCCCTGTTGCAGGTCGGTGCGGCTGTCGCGCGCCGTGCGATGCGCGGCCATCAGTGCGACAAGATGCAGCGTGCCGCCGGATCGGTGGTGGAACATGGCGGGATCTCCCTGTCCAAAGCCATGCGAGAGCGTAAACGCAATTGCGACTAACTCGCAATATATGGTGGCGATTTCTTCCTCAGCCGAGCGCCGCCTCCAGACGCGCCCAGGCGGCAGCATTGCCTGGCATACCGAAACGCAGCCATGACGGCCGATGGGAAAAGCACCGCACCAGGATGCCCGCCTGCCCCAGGCGGTCGAACCAAGCGGGACCATTGCCCTGAACCAGACGAAACAGCCGCGTGCCGCCCAGCACGCGCAGCCCGGCGGCGGATAGCAGCGCATCCAGCTGCACCGCATCTTGCGCCAGACGCACGGAGGCCGCTCGCCGCCACGCTGCATCGTCCAAAGCTGCAACACCAATGGCAATCGCCGGACCGGACACGGCCCAAGGTCCGAGCGCCGCGCGGATCGCCGCAACCCGTTCCGGCGCCGCCAGCGCGAAGCCCAGCCTGAGACCGGCCAGCCCGTAACTCTTGCCGAAGGAGCGCAGCAGCAGCAGCCCTGGATGCGGCAGCAAGCCGGAGCATCCGGTTTGCTCTTCTTCCAGATCCGCGAAAGCTTCGTCCACCACCAGCAGCCCGCCCCGCGCCGCGCAGCGGTCCGCGAGGGCCTGCAGCATCGCCGGAGAATGCCACCGGCCATCCGGGTTGTTCGGGTTGCACACTACCACCGCCGCGGCGTCATCCAGTGCCGAAGCGTTCTCCACCTCCCGCACAAGGCTTCCCGCCGCGCGCCAGCAAGCCGCATGCTCGGCATAGGTCGGCCCCAGGATGGAGATTTCCCGCTGGGGAAAAAGGCGTGGCAGAAGCTGGATCAGCAGTTGCGTTCCCGGGGCGGCTGCGATCATGGCGGCATCCGCAACGCCATAGGCCTTCGCGGCCGCCTGGCGCAGCGCCTGCTCCTCTCCCGGTTCCGGCAGCCGGGCCCAGGCGGCCGGCGGCAGCGCGGGCACCGGCCAGGGCACGGGGTTGATGCCGGTGGAAAGATCGATGAACGGCTCCGGCGCGCCGGGAAACCGTGCCCGCGCCTGTTGCAGCCGTCCACCATGTTCCAGTTCCGCCACGCCCATGCTACCGCCCACCATCCGGCTTCCTTCGCAGGCGATGCCTCCGCTGTCCACGTTCTTGCTGATCCTGTCCGGTGCGCTGCTGATCGAGGCCGCCGCCGGCTATCCCCCTGCCCTGTTCCGCGCCATCCGCCACCCCGTGGTGTGGATGGGCACGCTGATCGGCGCGCTGGACCGGCGATGGAACGACCCTGCCCTTTCCTTTGCCCGGCGCCGGTGGCGCGGCGTGGCTGCGCTGCTGGTTCTCCTGACGGCCACCAGCCTGCCTGCCGCCGCATTGCAATGCACGCTGGCCGGGTCGGCCGCCGGTCTCGCCCTGCTGGCACTGCTGGCCGCGACCCTGCCCGCCCAGCGCAGCCTGCACGACCATGTGCTCGCCGTCGCCAAGGGGTTGGAGCGCGGCGGGCTGGAAAGCGGCCGCGCGGCCGTCTCCATGATCGTGGGCCGGAACCCTGCCGCGCTGGACGAGGCGGGCGTCTGCCGCGCCGCCATTGAGAGCCTGGCCGAGAACTTCTCCGACGGTGTCACCGCCCCCGCCTTCTGGTGCGGCATGGCCGGTCTGCCGGGCATCCTCGCCTACAAGGCCGTCAACACGGCCGACAGCATGATCGGCCATCGCACGCCGCGCCACGAGGCCTATGGCTGGGCTGCCGCCCGGCTGGACGACTGGGTGAACCTGCCTGCCTCCCGACTTTCGGCGCTGTGGATCGTTCTGGCGGCGGCGGTAACCCCAGGCGTCAGTTCGCGCAGCGCCTTGCGGGCGGTGCAACGCGACGCCCGGCATCACCGGTCGCCCAATGCCGGCTGGCCCGAGGCGGCCATGGCCGGCGCGCTGGGGCTGCGGCTTGCCGGGCCGCGCATCTATGGCGAGACCCGCGTCGAGGATCGCTGGATGGGGGATGGCCGTGCCGAGGCCGGCGCTGCCGATCTGCGCCGGGCATTGAGGCTTTACCGGCGTGCCTGCGGGTTGCAGGTCGCGGCGGTTGTTGCCGGCGCAGCATTTCTGTTCTGAAGGAGGTCCGGGCGGCACCATACCCTTCGAAATCTCGCCTTCAATGTGGACGGATGCCGGAGGCAGATTCACGATCCGCAAGGGACGCGGCCGCGGCCGTCGCATGACCTCCGGCGCAGCCAGGACGGAAATATCGGGGTCAGATGGCCCGACCTTCCGGCAAAGGTCAGGGGGTGGCACCCCCTGCCCGCGCGATCCGCAGAATGGCCTCCACATCCAGATGCTGTTCCAGATGCTGGGCCAGCCCGTCCAGCGCGGCCTCCACCGCCGCCTCATGCGCATGGCCATCGCTGGCCGCACCCAGGCGATGCAGCCAGGCCGCACGCTGCCGGTCGTCGGCGAAGAAGCCGTGCAGGTAGCTGCCTGCCACGAGGCCGTCGGCGGAAACGGCACCGTCCACCCGGCCATCGTCAAGGCGCAGCAGCGGGCGGGCGCAATCGGCGCCGCTCGTCTGCCCGACATGCATCTCGTAGCCATGGAAGGGCACACCGTCGGCCAGCGTGGCGCCCTGGACGCGGGCTAAGCGCTTTTCCCCTCCCAGCACGGTGTCGATCTCCAGCAGGCCGAGGCCAGCCACGCGATCCGGCGGACCCTCGATGCCGTCCGGGTCGGCGACGAAGCGGCCAAGCATCTGATAGCCGCCGCACAGGCCCAGGATCCGTCCACCACGGCGGCGATGCGCCAGGATGTCGGTGTCCCAGCCTTCGGCACGCAGCGCGGCGAGATCGGCGATGGTGGCCTTCGATCCCGGCAGCAGAACAAGGTCCACATCGCCCGGCAGCGGGACGCCGGGGCGCAGCAGGATCAGTTCCACCTCGGGCTCGGCCGCCAAAGGGTCGAGATCATCGAAATTGCTGATGCGCGGCAGCACCGGCACCGCGATGCGGCAACGCGTCCCTGCGCGACGCGGCGCGTTGGCGAGATCCTGCGCGTCCTCAGCCGGCAGGCGGCGAGCGTCGTCGAAGAAGGGTACCAGCCCGAGCGATGCCCAGCCGGTGCGGGAGGCAATCTGCGCCATGCCGGCGGCGAAGAGCGTCGGGTCCCCGCGCATCCGGTTGACGATGAAGCCGCGCACCAGCGCAGCGTCGGCGGGGTCCAGCACGGCCTTCGTCCCCACCAGCGAGGCGATGACGCCGCCACGGTCGATATCGCCGATCACCACCACCGGCGTGTCCGTCGCCCGAGCGAAGCCCATATTGGCGATGTCGCCGGCGCGCAGGTTGATTTCCGAGGCGCTGCCCGCGCCTTCCACCAGCACGATCTCGGCTTCTTCGCGCAACCGAGCGAAGCTGTGAAGCACGAAGGGCATGAGCGACGGCTTCATCATCTGGTACTCGCGCGCGCGCGCCGTGGCATGGATGCGCCCCTGCACCACCACCTGCGCCCCGGTCTCGCTCTGCGGCTTGAGCAGCACGGGGTTCATGTGGATCCCGGGCAGGACGCCGCAGGCGCGGGCCTGCAATGCCTGGGCGCGGCCGATCTCGCCGCCCTCTTCCGTCACCGCTGCGTTGTTCGACATGTTCTGCGGCTTGAAAGGCCGAACCGCGTGGCCGCGCAGCACCAGTGCCCGTGCCAAGCCCGCCACCAGCAGGGACTTGCCGACCGAGGAGCCCGTGCCCTGAAACATGATCGCAGCCCCGGGCACTTCAGTGGCTCACCGATTTCGAGAAGACGTTGACCACCACAACACCCGCGATGATGAGGCCGAGGCCGATCATCGCCGGCCCGTCCAGCGCCTGCCGGAACCAAAACCACCCCACTGCCGAGATCAGCACGATGCCGACCCCGGACCAGATGGCATAGGCGATGCCGGTGGGGATGGTTTTCAGCGTGATGGACAGGAAGAAGAAGGCGATGCCGTAGCCCACCACGGTGATCGCCGTGGGGGCCAGGCGCGTGAAGCCGTCGCTCGCCTTCAGCGCCGAGGTGGCGATGACCTCGGCGATGATGGCGACGCCGAGCGCCAGATAGGCGTTCATCAGAACTCGATGCCTTGCTGCGCCTTCACTCCGGCAGCGAAATGGTGCTTCACCGCCTTCATCTCGGTGACCGTATCAGCGACGTCGAGCAGCGCCTGCGGCGCGTTGCGGCCGGTGACCACCACATGCAGAGCCGCGGGACGCGCCGCCAGCCCCGACAGCACTTCCTCCAGTGGAATGTAGTCGTAGCGCAGCGCGATGCAGAGCTCGTCCAGCACCAGCAGGCCGAGCGCAGGGTCGGCCATCATGCGCATCGCCTGCTCCCAGGCGCGACGCGCGGCGGCAATGTCGCGCGCCTTGTCCTGCGTTTCCCAGGTGAAGCCCTCGCCCATGCTGTGCCATTCCAGCATGGCATAGGCCTCCAGCAATCCGCGCTCGCCCGTGCTCCAGGCGCCCTTGATGAACTGCACCACGCCAACCTTGCGGCCTCGCCCCAGCATGCGTAGCGCCAAGCCGAAGGCGGCGGTGGACTTGCCCTTGCCGGAACCGGTGTGGACCATCAGCAGGCCCTTCTCGATGGTTTTTCCGGCAACCTCGGCATCCTGCACGGCCTTGCGCTTCGCCATCTTCTCTCGGTGGCGCGCGGCGTCGTCCTCGTCCGTCATGGCTTTCCCTTCAGCACCAGCGGCAAACCGGCCGCGACGAAATGAACGGAGGCGGCGCGCGCCGCCACTTCCTGGTTCAACACTCCCGCCGCGTCGCGGAAGCGGCGGGCCAGCGCGTTCTCCGGCACGATGCCGAGCCCGACCTCATTGGCCACCAGAACCGTGGGACCTGCGCGGGCGGCAAGCGCATCGTGCAGCCCGACGGTTGCGGCGGCGATGTCGCGGTCACCCAGCATCAGATTGGTCAGCCACAACGTCAGGCAATCGACCAGCGCCGGGCGCGGCCCCGCTTCCTCCAACGCCGCGGGCAGGTCCAGCGGCCCGTCGATCGTGACCCATTCTGCCCCCCGGCGCGCGCGGTGCTCCGAGATGCGGGCGCGCATCTCCTCGTCCCAGGCTTCGGCCGTGGCGATGTAGGCCCATGGGGCGGTATGGCGGGCGATCAGCGCCTCGGCATGGCGGGACTTGCCGGAACGCGCGCCCCCCAGGACCAGGGTGTAGCTCATGCCCGGAGCGTTAGCCGAGGCCACCGGAATGCGAAAGGCCGGGCGCGTCTCCGCACCCGGCCCCATTCACCCGTTCAGGCGGAGGCTCAGCCGGCGAACCAGCCATCCACGCGGCTGCCATGCTCCTCGATGTACTTGGCAACGGCGGCGTCCTGGCTGTCTTCCTGCGCCACCAACATGCCGGCTTCCAGCTCCTCCAGCGGCAGGTGCAGCTTGGACAGGAAGGCGGCCACTTCCGGACGGTCCTGCTTCAGCCCCGGGCGGCCCAGTCCGATCACCTCTTCCGCGGCGCCGAGGGCATCCTGCGGATCGGCCAGGTAGCGCAGGTCGTACTTGCCGAACATCCAGTGCGGGCTCCAGGCGGTGGCGACGATCCAGTTCTTGCCCCGCATCTGCCGGTTCACCATGGACAGCATGGCGGCCTCGGAGGATTCCTGCAGCGTGTAGTCGAGGCCATAGGCCTTGATCGCATCCTGCGACAACCGGGTCAGCCCGGCGCCCGGCTCGATGCCCTGGATGCGGCCGTTCAGCTTCCCACGCACCTCGGGCTTTGCCAGGTCGGCGATCGATGCCAGTTCGCTTTCCGGCACATAGGCTGGCACCACCCAGCCAAGCTTCGCACCGTCATAGACGGTGCCGAGGCGCTCCACCTTGCCCTCGACCCGCTTGTAGTAATCGGCATGGGTTTGCGGCAGCCAGCACATCAGCATGGCGTCCACATCGCCGCGCGTAAGGCCCTGATAGAGCGGCGCGACGTCGGTCTGCACCAGCTCAACCTTCGTGCCGAGCCTGTCCTGGATCAACCTGGCCGCAAGGCGCGTGACGAACTCCGCATCGGCCCACGGCGCGAAGCCGAGCTTGATGGGCTGGCCCTGCGCCCGGGCGGGCCGGAAGCCGGTGACCAGGCCGGCGGCGAGACCGGCGCCGGCGGTGAGAAGCTGCCGCTTTTTCATGCTGATCATGCGTTGGTGTCCTTCGACATTGGGGCGCGGCCTTGCGGCGCGTCCGGAAACAGACAGGAAGAGATGAATGGCGGGGAACATGGGCCCCCGCCGCGAGATCAGGCCTTGGGCGCCACCAGCGTCCCGCTCGCCTCGGCCTTCTGGTCATCCTTCTGGGCAGCGCCCGAGGAAGCAAAGGCGGCGAAGAGGCGCTTGACGCTGAAGCCCTGCGACTGGCCGCTGAAGCTCTGGGTGATGCGGTCGAGCAACACGGCCAGGATCACCACGGCGAGCCCGCCCTCGAAGCCGGTCCCGACATCGAGCCGCTGGATGCCGGTGAGCACCGTGTTGCCGAGACCGCCGGCGCCGATCATGGAGGCAATCACCACCATCGACAGCGACAGCATGATGGTCTGGTTCACCCCCGCCATGATGGAGGGCAGAGCGTTGGGGATCTGCACCTTCATCAGCAGCTGCATGGGCGTGCAGCCGAAGGCCTCGCCGGCCTCGATGAACTCGTGATGCACCTGGCGGATGCCAAGATTGGTCAGGCGCACCACCGGCGGCATGGCGAAGATCACGGTCGCGATCGTGCCCGGCACGGCACCAAGGCCGAAAAACATCGCCGCCGGGATCAGGTAGACGAAGGCCGGCATGGTCTGCATCAGGTCAAGCGCGGGGCGCGCGATCATCTGCACCGTGTTGGAGCGCGCCATGCCGATGCCGAGCGGAATGCCCACCAGCATGGCGATGCCGGTGGCGGCCAGCACCAGCGCCAGCGTCTCCATCATCCGGTCCCAAAGCCCCATGCTGATGGTCAGCAGCAGGGCAGCCACGGCGAAGGCGGCAAATTTCCAGCCTACGCGCCACAGCGCCAGCAGCGCGATGACAGCGATCACAACTGCGGCCGGCGCGCCGGTCAAACCGTCGCGGAACGCATCGGTCACGAAGCCGATCACCGCCGCAATGGCATCCAGCAGCGGCGTGAAATGGTCGAGCGTGAAGTTGACGACGGCATCGGCACCCTGGCCAATGCCGAGATTGAAGTCCTGCATCGGGGGAGTCCTCAGTTGCCGGTACGGTCGAGCGTCTGCAGCAGCGCCGACTTGCTGATGGAACCGAGGTAGCGCTGGTCCTCATCAACCACGGGCACGGGGTGCGGGCTGTCCGCCACACGGCCGATCACATCCGACAGGGTGTCGCTCGCCGCGATGGGTTCCACATCCGGCAGGATCGCCTTGTTGTAGGGATCGGGCGACGCTCCCCGCGCCGCGGCGGCCAGCGAATCCACGGACACCATGCCATGGTACTTCTTGTCACGTCCCACCACGATGGCGACGTCGCGATCGTGCTGGCGCATCCGCTCCAGCGCCGCGGGCACGGCCATTCCGCGCCGCTCGATCAGCGTCACCTGGGTGTTGCGGGCGATGTCGCCGGCGCGGAACACCTGGGACACGTCGACATTGCGGAAGAACGAGCGAACATAGTCGTTCGCCGGGTTCATCACGATTTCGTCCGGCGTGCCGACCTGCACAACCCGGCCGTGCTGCATGATGGCGATGCGGTCGCCAATGCGCATCGCCTCGTCCAGGTCGTGGCTGACAAAGACAATGGTGCGGCTGTGCTCGTTCTGCAGACGGAGCAGCTCGTCCTGCATCTCGGTGCGGATCAGCGGGTCGAGGGCCGAGAAGGCCTCATCCATCAGCAGCACGGTGGGCTCGCTCGCGAGGGCGCGGGCGAGGCCGACGCGCTGCTTCATGCCTCCCGAGAGCTGGTCCGGCTTGCTGTCGGCATAGGCGACCAGGCCCACCCCTTCCAACGCGGCACGACCCTTGGCCTGGCGTTCCGCCAACGGCACGCCGGCGACCTCCAGCCCGAAAGCGGCGTTTTCCAGCACGGTACGATTGGGCAGCAGGGCGAAGGATTGGAACACCATGCTGAGATCGGAGCGGCGGATGGCCGTCAGCTCAGCACGGGACATCTTCGTGATGTCACGGCCATCGATCAGGATTTCGCCGGCGGTTGGCTCGATCAGCCGGTTGATCAGGCGCAGCAATGTGGACTTGCCGGAGCCAGACAGGCCCATGATGACGAAGATCTCGCCGGCACGGATCTCGAAATCGGCCTTGTCGACGCCGACGGTGCAGCCGGTCTGGGCATGGATTTCGGCCTTGTCGCGGCCTTCGTGCACCATCTGCATCGCAGTGTCGGAGCGGTCGCCAAACACCTTGTAAACGTTGCGGATCGCAATCTTCACTTGCGGAACGGCGTCATCGCCGGCCGCCGTGTTGGGGGTCGGGGTCAATTGGTCCATGATCCTCATGGGCGACGGCCCGCCTGCGGGGCCGCGGCACCTCCATTAGGGTTACGGGTTGGCCATCGGTCGGTTTCCCGGTCCGGAGCCGGAGTGCTGGATCTGCCTTCATAAGGCCACAATTTTGATCGGCACCCAAGTTGGCTCGTTGCCTAAAGCATCGCAGGGTCGATGTCCACCCTTAACGAAATCGAGCCCGGCGCATCACGAAAGAATCTACAGATATTGAAACCTATAGTAGAGATTCGGCGCCCCTGCACAGCAAGTATTCATTAGGAGAATACTCACTGGTCTGGCAATTTGATTTTCTATTTCGCTCATCTCTTGCGTATGTATTCAGGACATTAAGCCAAGAACTCGGCACAGCAGCCACAGTTTCAGCTGGGCCTTCGCGCCTTACGTCCGGTTTGACACCCGCCCCCATGGCCGCCTACCACCATGGCGGATGGTCCCTCTGGCAACAGGGGGCGAAGAGGGAATGCGGTGCGGGGTTCGCCCCCAGGCCGCGGCTGCCCCCGCAACTGTAGGCGGAGAGCACCCCGGACACAGGCCACTGGCCCCGCCATGCGGAGCTGGGAAGGCGACCGGGGGGCGCCAGGATCCGCGAGCCAGGAGACCTGCCATCCACCATTGGATCGTGCCACCGGGCGGGGTGCCCCGGCGGGCGGCGATGGGCCCGGGCATCCACCCCCGGGCACTATCGGTCCCGCATCGGCCCTGCCCGGCCTGTGCGGGCGGTCGGACGCATCCCCGTGCCTTACCGCCGCCGGAGGGATTGTGCAGACCGAGCCGACCGAAGCCCATCCGCCGACCCTGGTGGTTTGCACCACCTGCCGTGCCCGTCGCCCCCTGGCGGAGGGTGAAACAGCACCTGGCCGCATCCTGCACGACGCGGTGGCTGAGGCGCTTGCCGCCGCCGCCGGGACGCCGTTGCGGCTGCGCGCCGTTGCGTGCCTTTCCGCCTGCGAGCACGGCTGCACTGCCGTGATGATGGCCCCCGGCAAATGGAGCTACCTGCTGGGCGGCCTAGACCACGCCGCGGCTCCGGACCTGGCGGCCGACCTTATCGCCTATGCTGCGACCTACCACGCCAGTGCCAATGGCGCCGTGCTGCGCTCGCGCCGGCCGGAAAGCCTGCGCCATGCGGTGCTGGGCCGCGTTCCTTCCATCCCGCCACAGGATCCAACCGCATGAGCCTCAACAAGACGCCTCTGGACAAGACGCCGGCCACCATCGTCACCGGCTTCCTGGGGGCGGGAAAGACCACGCTGCTGCGCCACCTGATGAAGGAAGCCCACGGCCGCCGCATCGCCATCATCGTCAATGAGTTCGGTGCTCTCGGCGTCGATGGCGAGACGCTGAAGGATTGCGGCATTCCCGGATGCGAGGCCGAGAACATCGTCGAACTCGCCAATGGCTGTCTGTGCTGCACGGTGGCTGACGACTTCATCCCCACGCTCACAACCCTGCTTGATCGTGCCGATCCGCCGGAGCACATCCTGATCGAGACCTCCGGCCTGGCCTTGCCCAAGCCGTTGATCAAGGCCTTCAACTGGCCCGCTATCCGCTCCCGCGTCACTGTGGACGGCGTGGTCACCGTGGTGGACGGCCCCGCCATCGCCGAGGGTCGCTTCGCCGACGATCCGGACGCCGTGGCTGCCCAGCGCCGGGCCGATCCGTCCCTGGATCATGACAACCCGCTATCCGAGCTTTTTGAAGACCAGCTCGGCGCCGCCGACATCGTGGTGCTGAACAAGGCCGACCTGCTCGATGAGGCCGCCTTGCGCACCGTGCGCGCGGATATCACAGCCCACCTGCCCCGCGCGGTGAAGATCGTGCCGGCGCAGGAAGGCGTGGTTCCGCCTTCCGTTCTGCTCGGTCTCAACGCGGCCGCCGAGGACGATCTCGCCACCCGCCCCTCCCACCACGATGCCGTGGATGGCGAGCACGAGCACGACGATTTCGACAGCTTCGTCGTTGTCCTGCCTGAATACGAGAGTGCCGACGCCCTGCTCGCCCGCCTGCCCGAAGTGGCGGCGGCGCACGACGTGCTGCGCATCAAGGGCTTCGTGCGGCTGAAGAACAAGGCGATGCGCCTGGCCGTGCAAGGCGTCGGCCGCCGCTTCCGCTCGCATTTCGACCGCGCCTGGACGGATGGCCGGGACGGGCATCTCGTGGTTATCGGCCAGACGGGAATGAACCAGGAAGCCATCGCGAAGGCGATCCTGGCATAGTCTGTTCCAGGGGCCTGACCCCTAGAAAGGACCAAACGCTTTGCATTTGCTTCGGCAAGAGACACGCACACTCGACGAGTCCGGGGCGGCCGAGGATCTTGGCCACGCTCCGGCTGACATCGTGCTGCTCTCTTTCACCGACAGCGACCTGTCGGCGGCAGCCGCGGCGTGGCAGGCCCTGCCGGAGCCCCGCCCGACGCTGCGTCTGGCCAGCCTCGCCCGGCTGCGCCACCCGATGTCGGTCGATCTTTACGCCGAGGATGTTCTGGCCCACGCCCGCTGCATCGTCATCCGGCTGCTGGGGGGGCTGGAATACTGGCGCTACGGCGCGGAGGAGGTGTCCGCGCTGTGCCGGCGACAGCGCATCGCGCTGGCCATCCTGCCCGGTGACGGGCGGGACGATGCGCGGCTCGCCGCCATGTCCACGATGGATAAGGCGTTGCGGCAGCGCCTCGACGCCTGCTTCCGGGAAGGCGGACCCGGAAATGCCGCCGCCGCGCTGCGCATCGCCGCGCATGCCGGCGGGCTCGCCCCCGACGATGTGCCGCCGCCGGTTCCGTTTCCTCTCTGCGGCGAGCATGGCCTCGGCGGAGAGGATACCGCGCCGCAGGCGGTCATCACCTTTTACCGCTCGCATCTGCAGGCCGGCGACATCGCGCCGATGGAGGCCCTGGCAGCGGCCCTGCGCGCGCGCGGCCTTTCCGTGCGCGGGCTCTACGCAGCCAGTCTGAAGGATACCGCATGCGCCCGCTTCGTCGCGGAGCGGCTGGCGCGCTGGCGGCCCGCCGTGGTGCTCAACGCAACGGCCTTCTCGGCGCGGCAGGATGGCGCCTCACCCCTCGATGCCGCAGGCGCTCCTGTGCTGCAGGTCATGCTGTCCGGGGCGGCACGGGAAGTCTGGGCGGACTCCACGCGCGGCCTCTCGCAGAGCGACCTCGCCATGCAGGTGGTGTTGCCGGAAATCGACGGGCGCCTGTCCACCACCGCCATTGGCTTCAAGCAGGAGGCCGCGCCCATTCCCGGGCTGGACCATGCCGTGACGCTGCTGGCGCCCGATGCGGATGGCGCCGCTCTGGCCGCCGACCGCGCCCTGGGCTGGACAGCACTTGCGCGGACGCCGCGCGACGCGCGCCGCATCGCCATCCTGCTCCCGGACTACCCGGCGCTGGGGGGGCAGGAAGGCCACGCCGTGGGCCTTGACAGCTTCGCCAGCCTGGCTGCGATGCTGGAAGATCTCGGCGAAGGCTCGCAAGATGCTGTCACCCTGGCGCGGCGCCTCACCACCTCGGCGCCCGCACCCTTTCTGTCGCTGGCGGCCTACAAGGCGTTGCTCGGCACCCTGCCGGCCCCGCTGCGCGAGGCCAGCCACTCGGCCTGGGGTGCGCCGGAAGCGGATCCCGCCTTTCGCGAGGGTATCTTCCATCTGCGCCACTTGCGGCTCGACCGGTTCACCCTCGCCCTTCAGCCGGATCGCGGCAGCGTGCTGGACCGCCGCTCGGGCCACCACGACCCCGACACGCCGCCGCGCCACGGCTACATCGCCTTTCACCTCTGGCTGCGCGAGAATCACCAGGCGCTGGTCCATCTCGGCACCCATGGCACGGCGGAATGGTTGCCAGGCAAGGCGACGGCGCTCTCCGCCGCCTGCACCCCCGTGGCCCTGCTGCGCGGCCTGCCGGTGATCTATCCCTTCATTGCCAACAATCCCGGCGAGGCCGCCTTCGCCAAGCGCCGCCTGGGCGCCGTGATCATCGGCCACCTGACGCCACCGTTGAAATCCGCCGGATCGCACGGCGCCGCGCTGGAACTGGAGCGGCTGATTGACGAGTACGCCGCCGCCGACGGGCTGGACGGCCGCCGCACCGCCTTGCTGCGGCGGGACATCCTGGAACGCGCCGACGCCGCTGGCCTGCTGGCCGAAGGGAACATCCCACGCAACCTCCCCGAGGAGGAAGCCCTCGCGCGGCTCGATGCCTGGCTCTGCGACGTAAAGGAAATGCAGATCCGCGACGGGCTGCACATCTTCGGCCGCGCGCCTTCGCCCGAGCGGCGCGACGCCCTGCTCGCCGCCATGCCGGCCGGCTTCGACCCCGCGCATCTGGACGCCTCCCCTATCGCCGAGCGCGACGCCCTGCGCGACGCGCTCGACGGGCGCTTCATCCAGCCCGGCCCGGCGGGGGCGCCGACGCGCGGCCGTGCCGATGTGCTGCCCACCGGCCGCAACCTGTTCAGCATCGACCCGCGCGGCGTGCCCACACGCTCAGCCCTGGTGCTGGCTGAGAAGGCCGCCGCCGAGTTGCTGCGCCGCCACCGGCAGGAACATGGCGACTGGCCACGCTCGCTGGTGATCGACCTCTGGGGCAGCACCACGCTCCGCACGGGCGGCGAGGATCTGGCGCTGGCGCTCCTCCTGCTCGGCGCCCGCCCACTCTGGGATGCCGCCTCCGCCCGCGTCACCGGCATCGAGATCCTGCCGCTCGCCGTGCTCGACCGCCCGCGCATCGACGTGACGCTGCGCATCTCCGGCCTGTTCCGAGATGCCTTCCCGGCACAGATCGCGCTGTTCGACGAAGCGGTGCGTGCAGTCGCGGCACGTGACGACGAGGATAATGGCGACAATCCCCTGGCCGATGCGGCGCGCGGTCTCACCGGCGATGCGCGGCGGCATGCCACCGCGCGCATCTTCGGCGCCGCCCCCGGCCAATACGGCACCGGCCTGGAAGACCGTATCACGCGCGGCGCCTGGACCACGCGGGACGACCTGGGTTCGGCCTATCTGGACGCCTCCGCCGCCACCTATGGCCGCGACCGCGACGGCACCCCGGATCGCGACGCCCTGGCGGGACGCCTCGCCACCGCCGACGCTATCCTGCACAGCCAGGATCATGCCGAGACCGATCTGCTCGACAGCCCCGACTATGCCGCCCATGAGGGCGGGCTGGCCGCCGCCGCAGCGCTGCTGGGCGCCAGCCCGGCCCTGTACCACACCGACACCAGCACCCCCGACACCCCACGCATCCGAACCATGGAAGAGGAAATTGCCCGCGTGGTCCGCGCCCGTGCCGCCAATCCGCAATGGATCGCGGGCATGATGCGCCACGGCCAGCAGGGCGCGCTGCACATTGCGCGCGGACTGGAGGGGCTGCACGCCTTTGCCGCCACCATCCCCGCGCGCTTCGACCGGCAATTCGACCTGCTGCACGATGCGACGCTCGGCAACGAGGACGTGCTGGCCTTCCTGGAGGCGCACAACCCCGCCGCCCTCGCCGCGATGCGCGGGCGCTTCGCCGAGGCGCGCGCGCGCGGGCTGTGGCGGCCGCGCCGGAACGACGTGCCGTGAGCGGCGGAAAGACAATTTCCCCGCACCCCTCTTCATCCTTTCTGCCGGTTTCGGCGAAGCGCGGGTGGTGCCCGTCGATCTATGAGCCGATGCAGTCGGGGGATGGCTGGCTTATCCGCGTGAAGCCGCCGGGCGGCGCCATCACCAGCGCGGAGGCGCGCATCATCGCAAAAGCAGCGCCGGGATGGATCGAGCTGACGCAGCGCGGCAATCTGCAGATCCGCGGTCTGCGCGAAGAGGACGTTGCGCCCTTCGCAGCTGCCATGAGGTCGGCAGGTCTCGCCAGCGCGGATCCGGGCATTGAGCGCCGGCGCAACATCATCCCGCCGCCGCTGCTCGGCCATGACAAGACCATGCTGCCCGGCGCGACGGAATGGCTCGCTGAGCTGGAGCGCATCCTGGCCCATGATTCGCTGGCACCTCTCCCCGGCAAGTTCGGCCTCGCCCTGGATGCCGGGGGTGCCCTGCCGCTCACCGGCATCAGCGCCGACCTGTTGCTGCGGCTGACGCCATCGGGTGCCGAACTGCGCCTCCCCGGCCTCGTCGCCACCAACCCCTCATCACAAATCATTGCCGCGCTGCTGGCCGCCTGTGGTCCGCGCAGGATGCGAGACACCCTGGTTGAGGAGCCTGGCCTTCTTGCCCGCCTCGGCCTCGCCACACGCTCCGCGCCACCCGAGCCGCCCGCGCCCAATCCCATCGGCGCGCTTGCCGATACCTTCGGCCTCGCCCCGGCCTTTGGCCAGATGCGCGGCACCGATCTCCAGGCCCTCGCCGATCTGGCGGAGCACCACGGCAGCGGCATGCTTCGCATCACCCCCTGGCGCGCCATCCTGCTGCCCGGCCTTCGGATCGCACCGGACCTGTCCGGCTTTATCACCGACCCGGCCGATCCGCGCCTCATCCTCCGAGCCTGCCCGGGCAGCGCGGGCTGTGCCAGAGGCCTGGCCGATACCCGCGCTGATGCCGCCCATCTCGCGGCACAGGCCTATCTGCCGGGCTTGCTGCATCTCTCGGGTTGCGCCAAAGGCTGCGCGCATCCCGGCCCGGCGCCAGTTACCCTGGTCGGCCAGCCCGGCGGGCGCTACGCCCTGGTCCGGAACGGCCGCGCGGGCGACGCCCCGCAGCGCGCCGGCCTTACCCTGGCCGAAGCCGCCGCCGAGATGGAACTGCGATGACTTCCTCCTACGACTATATCCGCGACGGTGCAGCCATCTACGCGAAATCCTTCGCCACCATCCGCGCCGAGGCCGATCTCTCCCGCTTCACCGAAACCGAGGCGCGCATCGCCGTGCGCATGATCCACGCTTGCGGTCTGGTCGGGGTCGCGCGGCACATCCGCTTCAGCCCCATTTTCGCCATTGCCGCGCGGGACGCCCTGCTGCGCGGCGCGCCCATCCTCTGCGACGCGAAGATGGTGGCACAGGGCATCACCCGCGCGCGCCTGCCAGCGGAGAACGAGATCCTCTGCACCCTGGGGGATCCAGGCGTCCCAGAGCGTGCGAAGGAGATCGGCAACACGCGCTCCGCCGCCGCGCTGGACTTCTGGGGCGGGAAGCTGGGCGGGGCCGTGGTTGCCATCGGCAATGCACCCACGGCACTGTTCCACCTGCTCGAACTCATGGATGCCGGCGCGCCGCCGCCAGCCGCCATTATCGGCCTGCCGGTCGGCTTCGTCGGTGCCGCCGAGAGCAAGGAGACGCTGGCCGCCGACAACCGCGTGCCCTGGATGATCGTGGAAGGCCGCCAGGGCGGCAGCGCCATGGCCGTCGCCGCCGTCAACGCACTGGCCTCGGAACAGGAATGAGGGCGGTTTTCCACATCATCGGCGTTGGGCCCGGCGATCCGGAGCTGGTCACCCTGCGCGCCGCGCGCATCCTGGGCACGGCCGCGGTCTTTGCCGCCTTCGCCAAGCGCGGCCGCGCCGGAAATGCGCGCACCATCGCCACGCCGCATCTGAACCCGGCCGGCAAGGAACTGCGCTTCGACTACCCCTACACCACCGACATGCCAGTACAGGACCCACGCTACTCCGAGGCCATGTCGGCGTTCTACGATTCCTGCGCCATCGCCATCGCCACGCATCTCGATGCCGGAAGCGACGTCGTCCTGCTCTGCGAGGGCGATCCCTTCCTTTACGGCTCGGCCATGTATCTGTTCGACCGGCTGCGCAACACGCACCGCGTAGAGGTCACCCCGGGCATCACCGCCATGGCCGGCTGCTGGTCCCGCGCCGGCGCACCCATGGTGCATGGCGACGACATCCTGACGGTTCTCCCCGCCACCCTGCCTGCCGAGGCACTGGCCGATGCCCTGCGCCTCGGACAGGCCGCCGTAGTCATGAAGCTCGGGCGCAACCTGCCCAAGCTGCGCGCCGTGCTCGACGAACTCGGCCTGACCGAGCGTGCCATCTATGCCGAGCGCGGCACCATGCCGGAGGAGCAGATCCTGCCGCTGATCCAGCGCGACAACAGCCCCGCCCCCTATTTCGCCCTGGTGCTGATCCCCGGGCGGCGTGGCGTGCGATGAGCGGCTGGCTCCGCATCATCGGCCTCGGTCCCGGCAACCTGGCACAGCGTACGCCGGAAGCCGAAACCGCGCTCGCCGCCGCCACGGACATCATTGGCTACGGCCCCTACGTCGCCCGCGTAGCCCTGCGCGACGGGCAGCGGGCGCATGGCAGCGACAACCGCGTGGAACTTGATCGCGCCCGCCACGGGTTACAGCTGGCCAGCAAGGGGGCACAGGTCGCCGTTGTTTCCTCCGGCGATGCCGGCGTGTTCGCCATGGCCAGCGCCGTGTTCGAGGCGGTGGAGCATGGCCCGGCGGAATGGCGCAACCTCGACATCCAGGTGCTGCCCGGCCTTTCCGCCATGTTCGCTGTGGCCGCCCGGCTCGGCGCGCCGCTCGGCCATGATTTCTGCGCCATTTCGCTGTCGGACAATCTGAAGCCGTGGCAGGTGGTGGAACGCCGCCTGCGCGCCGTGGCCGCGGCCGGCTTCGTGATCGCCCTTTACAACCCGATCTCCAGGGCGCGACCCTGGCAGCTGGGCCGCGCCTTCCACATCCTGCGCGAAATCCTGCCGCCCTCCACTCCCATCGTCTTCGCCACCGCCGCGACGCGCCCCGAAGAAAACATCACCATCCGCTCCCTGGCCGAGGCCGATCCGGCGCTGGCCGACATGCGAACCCTGGTGCTGGTCGGCTCCGCGGCCACCCGCAGCATTGCGCGGGACGGGCAGCGCCCGTGGCTTTACGCTCCGCGCTCTGTCCCTGGGGCTGGGGTGGCGGACAAATCATGAAGCCAGGCCAGCGCTCCCCTCGCATCCGGCACGGTGCGGATCTGCGGCGGGCCCTCGGGCCGTGCCAGCAGGATGACGCCGATCCCCAGCTCGGACGCCGCCTGCAGTTTGGCGAAGGTCGCGTCGCCGCCGGAATTCTTGGCCACCACGATTTCGATGCGTCGCTCCCACAGCAGGCGCCGCTCATCCTCCAGCGCGAAGGGACCGGTCGCGGTGATCAGCGCCGCGCGAGGCGGCAGCAGCTCGGCCGGCGGGGCATCGATGCTGCGGATCAGGTAGTCGTGCCAGGGCGAGGCGGCAAAGGGAGCCAGATCCTTCCGCCCCACGGCGAGGAATGCACGGCGCGGCACGGGACCAAGGGCTTCGGCGGCTTCCGCCATGCTCGCAACACTGCGCCATCCGGGCCGCATCGCCCAGGCTGGGCGATCCACCCTCAGCAGGGGCATGCCGGTGATGGCGGTGGCCTCGGCGGCGTTGCGCGTCATCCGCGCGGCGAAGGGGTGGGTGGCGTCGATCACCCCGCCGATCCGCTCCGCGCGCAGATAATCCACCAGTCCGGCAACACCGCCGAACCCGCCGATCCGCGTGGGCAGGGGCTGGGCACGCGGCGCCCGCGTCACCCCTGCCAGCGACAGCACGGCATCCTGCCCGGCCTTGGCCATGGCACGCGCCAGCGCCGAACCTTCCGTTGTTCCCCCCAGCAACAGAACCCGCATAAAACCCCGGCATGAGCGATCCCTGGCTTTCCATCCTGGGCATTGGCGAGGATGGCGTCGAGGGCCTGGTCCCCTCCGCCCAATCCCTGCTGCGGGGCGCGGAGGCGGTGTTTGGCGGCGCGCGGCACCTTGCCCTCGCCGCTCCGCTCATCCGGGGCGAGGCGCATCCCTGGCCCAGCCCCATGACCGATGGCTATCCGACGCTGCTGGCGCGGCGCGGGCGCCCGACCGCCGTGCTGGCCTCAGGCGACCCCTTCTGCTTCGGCGTCGGCGCCACCCTGGCGCGGCAGGTGCCGCCCACCGAGTTCCTTTGCATCCCGGCACCCTCCGCTTTTTCCCTGGCCTGCGCGCGGCTGGGCTGGGCCGGGCAGGATTGCGCCACGATCTCCTTCTGCGGCCGCCCCCTGGAGCCCATCCTGCCGTTGTTGCAGCCGGGTGCACGCATCCTGGCCCTTTCAGCCGATGCGACGACGCCCTCGGCGGCGGCGGCGCTGCTCACGCGCCACGGCTTCGGTTCCAGCCGCATTCACCTGCTGGAGGCGCTGGGTGGCCCGTGCGAGCGCATTCAAGCCGCCACTGCCAACACCTTCGATTTCATCCCCGGCCCGCTGAACCTGCTGGCCATCGAGGTCGTGGCCGGGCCGGAGGCGCGTATCCTGCCGCTCAGCACCGGCCTGCCGGAATGGCTGTTCGAGCAGGACGGGCAGATCACCAAGCGCGAAACGCGGGCCATCACCCTGGCCGCGCTGGCGCCGCGCCAGGGCGAGCTGCTGTGGGATATCGGCTGCGGTTCCGGCTCGGTGGCCATCGAATGGCTGCTGCGCCATCCCACCCTGCGCGCCATCGGGCTGGAGCCGCGCCCGGACCGTGCCGCGCGCGCCGCCCGCAACGCCCTCACCCTCGGCACGCCGGGACTGCGCATCCTGGAGGCCGCCGCGCCGGAAGGTCTGGAAGGCCTGCCACAGCCCGACGCCGTGTTTATCGGCGGCGGCTGCAACCCGACCGTGCTGCACGCCGCCTGGACAGCGCTGCGTTCCAGCGGCCGGCTTGTCGCCAACGCCGTCACGCTCGAAACCGAGGCCGCCCTGATCGCCGCCCATGCCGAATGGGGCGGCAGCCTTACCCGGATCGGCATCGAGCGGCTGGACAAGGTCGGCACCCGCCATGGTTGGCGCCCACTGATGACCGTCACCCAGTATGCTGCGGCAAAGCCATGATCACACCCGAGGCCATCGCCGGGCTCGGCGCCCGCCCCGCCGCGCAGGCCGCCGACATTCTGGCCCTGATCCGGCGCGCCGAGGCGCTCTCCGGCCACCGCGTGACCCGCCTCGCCGCCCCGGAGTTCCGCCGCGGTCTCGCCGCGCTGGAGGACGCCGCCGCCGTTCTCGGCACCCCGCTGGTCTATGTGACGCACCAGGCCATTCTCGCCGCCCAGCCGCGTTGCCCGACACGCTCCGACGCCGCGCTGCGCGCCACCGGCCTTGCCTCCGTGGCTGAAGGCTGCGCCCTGGCGTCCGGCGGCGCCCTGATCTTGCCGCGCATCGGCGGGCCGGGCATCACCTGCGCCCTTTCTGCCTGGACTGTTTCGGCATGACCGTTCACTTCATCGGCGCCGGCCCCGGCGCGCCCGACCTCCTCACCCTCCGTGGGCGCGATCTGCTGGCGGCCTGCCCGGTCTGCCTCTACGCCGGCTCCATCATCCCGCCCGACATGCTGCGCCACTGCCCACCCGATGCGCGTCTTGTGGACACGGCCCCCCTCGATCTCGACGCCATCGAGGGGGAATACAGCCGCGCGCACGAAGCCGGGCAGGATGTCGCGCGCCTTCATTCCGGCGACCTTTCCATCTGGTCGGCCCTCGCCGAGCAGCTTCGCCGGCTCGACCGCCTCGGCATCTCCTACACCCTTACCCCCGGCGTACCCGCCTTCGCCGCCGCTGCCGCCGCCCTCGGCCGCGAACTGACGGTGCCCGCCCTTGCGCAAAGCGTGGTGCTGACCCGCGTTTCCGGCCGCGCCTCGCCCATGCCGGAACCCGAATCCCTGGAAGTCTTCGCGCAGACCGGGGCAACGCTCGCCATCCATCTGGCCATCCACGCTTTGCCCGACATTGTTGCGCGGCTCATGCCCATCCATGGCCCCGACTGCCCGGTGGCTATCGTGGTGCGCGCCTCCTGGCCCGAGGAACGAATCCTGCGCGGCACCCTTGGCGATATCACAACGAAATTCGCCGCCGAACCGGCGGAACGGACGGCGCTGATCCTGATCGGGCGGGCGCTGGAAGCGGGAGAGTTCCGCGACAGTGCGCTCTACAGCGCGGAATACCAGCGGCGATTCCGATGATGGTGGCGTTGGCTCGCCGGGAAGGGCGCCGCCCCTCCCAAACCCCTCCCGCCCAAGGCATGAGGCCTCTGGAAGCCTGTTCCTGGCCTGCTACCACGCACGCCCCAGCCCAGCCTGGAACCCGCCGGATGGCGTTTCGCAATGATGGCAACGCTTGCGACATACGGCGCCCGGCCGCATCAGGCATGACTTTCCCTGAACAGGGGTCCAGGCAGTTCGGTCCCTCGCAGGGGAAATGTGGGGAGGCGGAGCCTGTTCTAGCCCGCCCGGGCCAGCAGCGCACCGTCCCGCCCGAACAGCGCCACGTCCACCGCAACCCCGCTGCCCTCGACCACCGCCTGCGCCACGCACCGTGCGCGATCGGCAACGGCCTCAGGCAGGGCGACACCCTCGCCCGCCGCCAGGGTGAAGGCCTCCAGCGCGGTGTTCGCCGCCTCGATCCGCATGCCGAGTGCGGCGCTTCCCCCGGCCCCGCGCGCCAGTTCGGCCAGCGCCACCAGTTCGACGCCGCCACGCCTCGAATGCAAGTCAAGTCGCCCCTGCGCCAGTTTGGTGATCTTTGCCAGGCCGCCGGCCACGGTCACGCGTGGCACCGGGTGAGCGCGGATGTATTTCAGCATCCCGCCGACGAAATCGCCCATGTCGATCAGCGCTTGTTCGGGCAGGGCATCAAGTGCGCGGATGGCGGCCTCGCTGGTGCTGCCGGTGGCACCGGCGACATGCTCCAGCCCCACCGCCCGCGCCACATCCACGCCGCGATGGATGGAATGGATCCAGGCCGAGCAGGAATAGGGCACCACCACCCCCGTGGTGCCCAGGATGGACAACCCGCCCAGGATACCGAGGCGTGGGTTCATCGTGCGTGCGGCGATGCGCTCCCCGTCCGGAATGCCGATCTCGACCTGTGCATCCACCTTGCCGAGTGCCTGGCGGATCATGTCGCGAGGGCCGGGGTTGATGGCGGGCTCGCCCACCGGCAGCGGCAGGCCGGGCAGGGTCACGGTGCCCACCCCCTCCCCCGCCGCGAAGACCAGCCCCGAGCCCGGCGGCAGGCGTCGCACCACAACGCGCACCAGGGCACCGTGCGTCACATCCGGGTCGTCGCCCGCATCCTTGACCACCGCCGCCATGGCGCCGCCATCCGGCAGCAGCGCGTGTTCGGCCAAGGCGAATTCGGGTTGCTCGCCACGAGGCAGGGTGATGCTGACAGGATCGGGGAAGACGCCGTTGCGCAGCGCCAGCCAGGCAGCCTTGGCCGCCGCCGTGGCGCAGGCGCCCGTGGTCCAGCCGCGGCGCAGGGGAGGGTGCGCGTCATCCACAAGGTGTTCCACGGGAGCAGCATTATCCCCCTGCCCGCGGCCTGTCATGCGGAGTACGCGCGGTGAACGCGCTTACGCTGATCGAGGCGCTGCTGGGCCACCCCGCGCCGGTGCTCTCTCCGGGCCATGTCTGGCTAGTCGGCGCCGGGCCGGGTGATCCGCAGCACCTCACCCTCCACGCGCTGGCGGCGCTGGCCCAGGCGGATACGCTGATCCATGACGAACTGGTCGATCCCCGGATCCTGGCGCTCGCTCCGCTCGTCGCCGAGCGCATCTTCATGGGCAAGCGTGGCGGGCGTCCTTCCGCCCGACAGGCCGACATCATCGCAACGCTGATCCGCGAGGCTCGCGCCGGGCGGCGGGTGGTGCGGCTCAAGGGCGGCGACCCCTTTGTCTTCGGGCGCGGCGCCGAAGAAGCACTGGCACTCGCCGATGCCGCCATTCCCTGCCGCATCGTTCCCGGCCTGACGGCGGGGCTGGCGGGGTTGGCGGCGGCGGGCATTCCAGCCACACAGCGCGGCGTCAACCAGGCGGTAGTGCTGGCCACCGGCCATGCGGCGGAAGGTGCCGAGGATGCGCTGGATTGGGCCGCCCTGGCCCGGCTGGGTCAACCCATCCTGCTCTACATGGCGATGCGGCGGCTGCCGGAGGTGACGCAGGCGCTGATCGCCGGAGGCCTGCCTGTTACCACCCCTACCGCCGTGGTGGCCGAAGCCACGACGCCGCGCCAGCGCGTGCTGGTCTCAACACTGGGCGGCATCGTGCAGGCGGTGCGGGAAGATGGGCTCGCGGCGCCGGCCATCATTGCCATCGGCGGCATCGTCGCGACACGGGATGCGCTGTTGAGGACCGCAGGCGCGAACCACAAAGCCCTCGCTGCGGAAACAATGTCGTCCCGGACCCCGCCAAAGGATGGCGCCGAGTCGCATCATGGGCATGAAAAGGCTCAAGAGGGCTGAACGCCCAGCCGCCAGAGGTGATGGGCCTCTGGCGCGCAATATCGTCCAGGGCCGTTGATGTCCGGGTCCCGGGATGGTTCGACCACCCCGGGAACTCTTCAGCGCGCCCGGCGGGCCGGAGGAGTGGCCTTGCTCGGTGTGGAGGACCGAGCCGGAGCCGGCGAGGTTACCGGCTGGGCGCGGGTGGCGGCCGGGGTTACCACCGGCTGGGAGGCGGCGGCCGTGGCGGCGCCTCCTTCAACCTTGGCATTGACCTTCACCGTGGTGGAGCCCGGCAGCAGGCGGACCACGAAGCTGTCCTCGCCCGCAAAGCCCGCGTCCGGAATGTAGTCGATGCGGGTCCAGTCACCCACAGCCTGCACGCGCACACGGCCATTCGAAGGGCGTGCCGTCAGCAGCCCGGCATCGAAGGGCGCAGGGCCGGGACGGGACACGCGCAGCCCGCACCAGCCGCCGTCGTTGGTCAGCGCCATCGGCACTTCGGTTTCACGGGCATCAATCAGGCGGGGATTGTCCTCCACCGTGCAGGTCTTGGCGGCGCCCATCATGTCCACCGCGTAAACGGGACGAGTGGACTGGCTGAGCGGCGCGTCGGGCTTGGCGCAGGCGGCGAGCGCCGCGGGCAGCGCCAGCGCCAGCCAGAGCGGCGCGCGCGAGGCAACAGATTTCATCAGCGGGAAGCTTTCCGGGCGGCGGCGCGGGCCGGGGTGGCGGGAGCGGAGGCGGTCTGCACGCAGCTGCCCATGGTGGCCGGCAGCAGGTCCTTGGACGCGGCATAGGGCGCGAGTTCGGCGGCGGAGGGCAGCGCCATCACTTCCTTGAACAGGATGGCGTTGCGGGCACAGAAATCGCTGCCCACGCGGTTGGCTTCCTGCGCACGGGCATTGGCCAGGTTGGTGATGAAGGTGTCGTTGGCGCGCTGCCCGGCCCGGCGGTCGCGGCCGGTGAAATGGGCAATCACCGCGCGGTCATTGCCGCTCAGCGTGGACTGGTACCGGCGGATGAAGTCGTTGTAGGGCGCCTCGGTGTCGCAGGTGGTGGCGACCACCATCAGCTCCGTTTTCAGAGCCGAGATCTCGAACATGCGTTGCGCTTCTTCATCAGCGCAGCGGAAGCCGGCGGCCATCGCACCGCTCGACAGGGTGACAGCCGCCAGCAACCCGGCAAGGCCGCGGCGCAGGCAGGCGGAAATCGGGGCGGAACGCGTCTGGCGAAGGTGGCGCTGAACCATGCCCTCTGCTCTCCATTCATGTG
Organism: Teichococcus globiformis; assembly: GCF_042646265.1. Taxonomy (NCBI): domain Bacteria; kingdom Pseudomonadati; phylum Pseudomonadota; class Alphaproteobacteria; order Acetobacterales; family Roseomonadaceae; genus Roseomonas; species Teichococcus globiformis. The sequence continues at coordinate 96,346 of NZ_JBHRTN010000002.1, read as the reverse complement.
ATGCGCGCGGGATCATGCCCGGCCGTTGTTCAGGGTTTTCGGCAAGTCGGGTTGGGGGCGTGTTGCAGGCCCTCCAGCGGCTGAATACCGCGCCGCGCCATGGCAGAGCAAGCAAGACAAAGCGGTTTCGCGCGATTCTGGCCACTTCCAAATCAACTCCTTACACCCGGTTCCTGACCCTTCATCTGCATTGCACTGCGGCATGGAGAGCAGGCACGGCCAGGCTGGACAGGCCATTGCCTGAGGGCGTCGCGGCATTTCCATGGACGCCGATCCGCGCTAACGCCACGGGCATGAACCCGCCTCCCCCTCACGGCGCGGCACCGCGCGGGCTGGTGGTCGGCGCCCCTCGGTCCGGCTCGGGCAAGAGCACCCTGACGCTGGCGTTGCTGGCGGCCTTCAGGCGGCGCGGGTTGGCCGTAGCGGCCGCGAAATCCGGTCCGGACTATATCGACCCTGCCTTTCACGAGGTTGCCTGCGCCCGACCCAGCCCGAACCTCGATAGCTGGGCCATGCCGCCTGCCCTGCTGGGCGCCGTGGCGGCCGGCGCGGCGCGGGACCAAGCCCTTTTGCTGGTGGAGTCCGCCATGGGCCTGTTCGATGGCGCGGGGGATGAAGCCGGGCGGCAAGGCAGCGCTGCCGACCTGGCCGCACGATTTGGCTGGCCGGTGCTGCTGCTGCTGGATGTCTCGGGGCAGTCGCAGAGTGCTGCCGCCATGGCACGCGGCTTCGCCTCCCACCATCCGGGCGTGCGGGTGGCCGGCGTGGTGCTGAACCGCGTCGCCAGCGAACGGCACCGCGCCGGCGCGACGGAGGCCATTGCCGCCACCGGCCTGCCTGTCTGGGGCGCCCTGCCCCGCGACACCGGCATCACCTTGCCGGAGCGGCATCTGGGTCTGGTTCAGGCGCGTGAGTTGGGCACCCTGCCGGACCTGCTGACGCGGCTGGCTGAGCTGGCCGAGGCGCATCTTGACCTGAATGCCATCCTGGAGGCGGGCGGCGGTACGGTTCCAGCCACCACCACCGGTCGCGCCCCTGCCTTGCCGCCCCCGGGGCAGCGGATCGCCATCGCCGAGGATGCGGCGTTTTCCTTTCTGTACCCGCATCTGCTGGCCGGATGGAGGCAGGCCGGGGCCGAGATCCACCGCTTCTCCCCGCTGGCCGATGAAGTGCCGCCCGAACACTGTGACGCGTGCTGGCTGCCCGGTGGCTATCCTGAGCTGCATGCCGCACGGCTGGCCAGCGCCGGCCGCTTCCTGGCCGGGTTGCGCCGCTTCGCCGAAACGCGCCCGGTGCATGGCGAATGCGGCGGCTTCATGCTGCTGGGCCAGGAGCTGGAGGATGCGGAGGGCACCCGGCACGCCATGGCCGGGCTGCTCGGCCACGAAACCAGCTTTGCGCGGCGGAAGATGAACCTGGGCTACCGGGAAGCGGTGCTGCTGGCCGACGGTGTGATGGGCCGGGCTGGGCAGGTGTTGCGGGGCCACGAATTCCACTATGCCCGGCTGACCAAATCCGGCCGCGATGCTCCGTTGGCCGAGTTGCGCGACGCCCGGGGCACGGTTTTGGGCCCGGCGGGCGGACGGCGGGGTCAGGTCAGCGGCAGCTTTTTCCATGCCATTGCCCGGCAGGATGGATAAACATTGCCCTTCCATGACTTGAAGGCACTGCGCGAAGCCGCGTTGCATCCCATCCCTGGCGACGATGCCGCAGCCGCCGCAGCCGACTCACGGCAGGCGCGGCTGACCAAGCCGCCAGGCAGCCTAGGCCGTCTGGAGGGCATTCCCGCCTGGCTGGCACGCTGGCAAAGCCGGTCCGAGCCACGGCTGGAGCGGGTGGCGGTGCTGGTCTTTGCCGGAAATCACGGGGTGGCAGCGCAGGGCGTCTCGCCCTACCCGTCCGCCGTGACGGAGCAGATGGTGGCGAACTTCGCGGCGGGGGGTGGCGCCATCAACCAGATCGCGCGGCTCGGCGGCGCGGCGCTGCACGTGGTGCCGTTGGAGCTCGATCGGCCGACGGAGGATTTCACCGAGCGGCCGGCGATGGACGAGGCCGACTTCCTGGCCGCGGTGAATGCCGGCGTGGCAGCGGTGGCGCCGGGAACCGATCTGCTCTGCCTGGGCGAGATGGGCATCGGCAACACCACGGCGGGTGCGGCAATGGCCGCGGCGCTGTTCGGCGGCGCGGGCTGGGCCGGACGGGGCACCGGGCTGGACGATGCCGGGCTGGCGCGCAAGGAGGCCCTGGTGCGAACCGCCCTGGCGCGCCACCCCGAGGCACGGCAGGACCCCTTGCAAGCCGCCCGGTGCCTGGGCGGGCGGGAACTGGCGGCCATCCTGGGCGCCACGCTGGCGGCGCGGCAGCGGGGCATTCCCGTGCTGCTGGACGGCTTCACCTGCACAGCCGCCGCCGCGCCGCTGGCCCTGCTGGCGCCAGGCGGGCTGGACCACGTGCTGATCGGCCATCTCTCGGCTGAGTCCGGGCACGGACGGATGGCGGCAGCGCTGGACCTGGTGCCGCTGCTCGACCTCGGACTGCGCCTTGGCGAGGGCAGCGGCGCGGCCTTGGCTATCATGCTTGTGCGGGCGGCGCTGGAATGCCATCGCGGCATGGCCAGCTTCGCCTCCGCTGGAATCGCAGGGCCAGCCGCATGATCCGTGCGCGGCTCGCCGAGTTCGGTGCCGCGCTCGGCCTGCTGACCCGGCTGCCTGCCGGATGGCTGCCGCAGCCCACAGATTTCGGCGCGGCGCTGGCGCGCTCGGTCTGGTGCTGGCCTCTGATCGGCGCAGCGCTGGGGGCGCTGGGCGGGCTGGTGCAGACGGCACTGACCGCGCTGGGCCTGCCGCCGGGCCTGGCGGCATGCTGGGCGCTGGCGGCCATGCTGATGGCCAGCGGCGCCTTGCATGAGGACGGGCTGGCCGACACCGCCGACGGCTTCGGCGGCGGCCACAGCCGGGCGCGCAAGCTGGACATTATGCGCGACAGCCGCATCGGCAGCTACGGGGTGCTGGCGCTGATCCTGTCGCTTGGCCTGCGGGGCGCCGCGCTAGCGTCCCTGGCACATCCCCTGGCGGCCATGGCGGTGGCGGCGGGACTCGGGCGGCTGGCGCTGCTCGGGCCGCTCATGGCCCTGCCGCCGGCACGATCGGACGGCCTCTCGGCCGGTCTGGGGCGGCCCGGCGCAGTGCCCGCTTTCCTGGCACTGGCGCTGATGGCAGCGCTGGGCCTGGCGTTGCTGCCTGCCGGCCTGGCGCTGGGGGCGACGCTGGCGGCGCTGCTGGCGGCGACTCTGGTCACGATGCTGGCGCGGCGGCAGATCGGCGGTCAGACAGGCGATGTGCTCGGCGCGGCGGCAGTGCTCGCCGAAAGCGCGGCGCTGTCGGTTCTTACTTTGGCGGGCTGAACCACACCGAGCCCGGCGGCTGCGCCGGGGCCAGCAGATCCACCGCACGGCCTTCCAGCAGGCAGCGCAGCACCTTCAGGGGACCACCATGCGCCACGATGATGGCGCTTTCGTTCATCTCCGCATGGAAGGCGCGCACTCGTGCCACCAGTTCCGCGCCGCTCTCCCCCCCTGGCGGTGCGAAGCCCCAGGGGTCCGCCGCCCAATCGTCCAGCGCGGCACGCGGCACGGCATCCCAGGGCATGCCTTCCCAGGCACCGAAATCCAACTCCAGCAAACGCTTGTCGGCTTCGGAAACCAGGTCGGTGGCGGCGGTGACAAGCTCCGCCAGTTCGCGGCAGCGGCGTGCTGGACTGCACAGCAGCCGCTTCGCCGGAAAGCCTTGCAGCGCCTCCAGCACAAGGGCCGGATCAACATCGTCGCGCACCGCCAGGTCGAGCCGCCCGTAGCATACACCCGGCGCAACCGCCGCCGGCATGTGCCGGATCAACGCCAGACGCGGAAGGAGGAAGGGCTCAGTCACCTGTCCTGGTTACGGCGGATCGATGCGGATGAAAATGCGCCGGCCACGCCATTTTGCCGCGGCCGGAAGCCTGGCCCCCGCCCGCCCCGGGTGGAGCGGCCGAGGGACCAGCCCGTGCGGCGCGTCAGTCCGTGATCCACTCACCGCCACAGCCGAGGCTGCGCTGGGCATCGAGGAACAACAGGCTTTCCACGCCGGTCAACTCGCTGGCAATGCCCGAGGCCTTGCTGATCACCCGGGTCGCATCGCCGCACGCCACAATGTCGAACTCGTCAACGCGCCCTGCGAACTGCACCGCGTCATATCCGTCACCGCCATCGATGCGGTTGGCGCCGGCACCGGGGAGGATCAGGTTGTCGCCGGCATTGCCGACGATCTGGTTGCCCCGATCATTGCCGATCACGATCGTGTCGGCCGCGCCGCGCAGCTCGATGTTCTCCACGCCGTCCGGCAGGACGATCCGCCCGCCGCCGGCATAAAGCGCGGTATCGATGCCGTTGCTGGCCTTCGAGGCGGTGAAAGCCGCCGCCTCGTACACCCAGATGTCGTGCCCGCCCCCGGTGTTGCGGGCGGCAATGGCGCGGTCACCGACCACGAGCTGGTCGACGATCTGCCGCCCCACGTCCGGGCTGTCGGTGAAGATCTTGTCGGCGCCCAGCTCGATAAAGGACAGGAACTCCTCCACAGGGCGACGCACCGTGCCGTCCGGGTTGAGCGACTGGAACGCTTCCTCGAGGCGCAGCGTGTAGGGCACAAACTCCATGCCCTCAGCATGAGCACGGGCGGCTAGGTCCACCACCTCGCCGGTGAGCTGCCGGGTGATCTCGGCCCTGCCGTCACCATTGCCGTCCACAGGCTCGGCCAGCGCCGCGGAGGGAAACACGTCGCGGTCCCATGGGCTCAGCGCCTCGGCATACTCGGCGATGGCCGCGATGCCCTCGGGCGAGTAGAGGTCGCTCTCCGCGCCGTTCGGCATGCTGTCCCGCCGCAGCGGGAAGTCGAGGCGGTCGAACAGGGACGGGTCGACGCCTTCGGCCGCATTGCCCGAATCGAGGTGAAAGGCGACATCCACCTGGTACTGGTCATAGGTCAGCTGCACCAGCGGCAGGTCGATCCCCGCTTCCGGCATGATGCTGTTCTGCAGCTCCAGAAGGTTGGCGATCTCGAAGGACTGGATGAACACGCGCGAGGGGTTGGTAAAGCCCTCCTCGACCAGGATATCGATCAGCACCCGGCTGGTATCGACGCCGATCTTCGTGCCGTCCTGGTGGTAGCCATTGTACTCGAAATAGGTCGGGTGCTTCAGCTCGGGGATGATCGGGATGGCTTTGCCGGTCTCAGCCTCCACCTCGCGCACCAGGGCGATGACCTCCTGGATGGTGGGGATGCGGAACTGGTCGTCATAGGCCGCGCTGTCGGGGCGAATGTCGGGAATGCGCTCGCGGGCCCAGAGCGTCTTGATCTCCGCCAGGGTAAAATCCTCGGCGAACCAGTCGGTGACCTCCTCGCCCTCCACCATCTTGGTGGTGCGGCGCTCGGCGAATTCGGGGCGCTCGGACACGTCGGTGGTGCCGCCCAGCATCGGCTCGTGCCGGTCGATCAGGTGGCCGTCCCTCGTGAGCACCAAGTCGGGCTCAATCAGGTCGGCGCCCTGCTCGATGGCGACGCGGTAGGCTTCCAGCGTGTGCTCGGGGCGCGAGGCGCTGGCGCCGCGATGGCCGACGATCTCCGGCGCGGTGCCGTCCAGCGTGTTGAAGCGGCCTGCCGCCAGCGCGACGTCGAGCGACACGAGCCGATGATCCGATGCCGGAAAACCGGTCGGCGGCACGGCCGGGTCGTAACGGCCTGTCAGCGGAAAGAGCGGATCGGCGGATCCGGGCCAGAACACCGCACTCTCTGTCGGCACCAGCCCGGAGGCGGAAGGCAGCACGTAGTCGACCCGCAGATTGCCTGGCGCGGCATCGGCGAAGTCGGCTGTATCCTGCGCGGGATCGCCGCCATGCGTCCCGTTGGCGCCGCCCTGCTGCGCCGCGGCCTCCGCCGCGCCGGCGCTTTCCGGCACCACCGACGCGTTGACGACTTTCGCTTCCAGCAGCTGGTTGATCGCGAAACCGACGCTGTCGCCATCTTTGGGATCGGCGTTCATGTCGCCCATGATGACGAAGCGGGCGCCTTCCTCCAGCCCGCCGCGCTGGCCGTTGTCGTCATAGATGTAGTCGCCGGCGCCAGGGGTGACGTAGTCGCGGATCAGGCGGATCTCGTCGGCGTTGCGCAGGCCGTTGCGGTCTTCCGGTCCGTCGAAGCTGGGCGGCGTCGGATGCGCCGCGATCACATGCACGATCCTGCCGTCGATCAGCACCGGGATGTCCCAGTGGCTCTTGGAGGACAGCGGCAGAACCGCCAGCTCCTCGGCCGAGTAGAAACCGCCCGGCACGCCGGTTGCGGGATCGTCAGGCAGGCGCGCATCCGGCATGTCCTTCCACAGAAAGGTCTGGAAGGTGCGGATCTGATCGGTGAGGATCGGATACTTGCTGTACAGCGCCATGCCGTACTGGCCGGGATAATTGCCGAAGCCCAGCGCATCATCGCCATAGCCCGACGCGCCCGGCGTGCTCACCGCCCGGCCATCATTGTTCAGGTCGAATCCCGAGGCGATCCCGGTGTTGGATGGCGCGGTGAAGCCGAATGGGTAGTCGATGCCGGCTGAGCCTTCCGCCAGGCCCAGCGTGTTCTGGCCGACAGCGAGGTAGTTGTCGCGGAACAGGTCCAGGGCGGCCTGGTCGGTCGCGTTGTCAAACTCGTTCAGCAGCAGAATGTCGGGTGCCGTGCGCTGCACGATTTCGGCGACCGTGCGGGCCTGGGCGTTCTCCCCCGTGGCCAGGTCCTCCAGCAGCTCGCCAGGCGCCGCGCGGTTCAGCGAGGCATTGAAGGTGGCAAAGCGGATTGTCTCGGATTGCTGCCCGGCCATGCTGGCTCCCTTTCCCGTTCTGGCGCGCGGGAGCCTGCCAGCAACGGATGATGCTTCCGGGTCGGTTTTGTGCTGAGTGCATGATGACGTGGCCTTGATCAGCCAGACGCGATCACATCCAAGTTATACGAGGGGAACAATGCGCCTTAAGGTTCATGAAAAGAGCGCACAGATCCCACCGCACGGAGCTCGCTCTGCGGCTCCATCCCCCGTGTGCTTTGTGCCTGATGGCCGTAGCCGGGCCCTGCGGCCTTGACGTGCAGGCCGACAAGGGCCGGAATCCCTTTCGCGCCACGAACTCGAACGGCGGCATCCCCCGATGACCGCCGCAGAAAAGGACGTCCGACCTCCGATGAGCCAGCCTGTCAGCTACCGTATCCAGGACGGCGTTGCCGTAGCCTGGCTGCACAATCCGCCGGTGAACGCCTTCTCCGCCCATCTGCGGGCTGCGTTGCGGGATGCGCTGCAACAGGTCGCAACGGACAACGCCGCGGCCGGACTGGTGATCGCGGCGGAGGGCGGCAGCTTCATCGCCGGAGCGGATATCAAGGAATTCGCCCGGCCACCCGTGCCGCCGATCACCCGCGACCTGGTGTGTGCGATCGAAGCCTGCCCCAAGCCTGTGGTGGCGGCGATCCAGGGCACGGCGCTGGGGGCGGGGCTGGAGGTGGCGCTGGGCTGCGACGCGCGGCTGCTGGGCCCGGGCGCGCGGCTAGGTCTGCCGGAAACGCGCCTCGGCATCATCCCCGGTGCCGGCGGCACGCAGCGCACCCCGCGCCTGACCGGTCCGGCGGCGGCGCTGGAGCTGATCGCCTCGGCCGAGGCGCTGACGCCGGAGCGCGCTGCCTCCCTGGGCCTGGGCGAGATCGTGCGGGGCGATCTGTTGCAGGCGGCGATCGCCCGGGTTCACGCCCTGGCCACCGGTGGCCGCCCGTCGCGGATGGCGGATATGCCGGGGCGGATGGCGGAACCCGGCGCCCGCCAGGCGTTCGAGGCGGCGGCGGAGAAGCTGGCGAAGCGTGCCGCCGAGGAGCCGCAGATCGCCGCGCTGATCCATGCGCTCCGCAATGCCTTCACCATGACCCTGGATGAAGGTCTGCGGGCCGAGCGCGAGCTGTTCGAGCCGTTGCGCACCGATCCGCGCAGCGTGGCCCTGCGGCACGTCTTCTTCGCCGAGCGCGCCGCAACGCGGGTGCCGGAGCTGTCGCGCGATGTGAAGCCTCGCCCTGTGGAGCGGGTGGCGGTGATCGGCGCCGGAACCATGGGTACCGGCATAGCCATGGCCTTCGCCCAGGCCGGGCTGCCGGTGATGCTGATCGAGACGAGCGCGGAGGCACTGGCGCGCGGCCAGGACCGTATCGCGTCGCTGCACCAAGCCTCGGTGAGGCGCGGCAGCCTCGATGCCGGGACGGCGCGGTCGCGGGAGGCGCTGATCCGGGGGGCCACGGATCTGGGCGCCGCCGCGGAAGCCGACCTCGCCATAGAGGCGGTGTTCGAGGAACTGCCGCTCAAGCAAGAGGTCTTCGCGGCGCTCGACCGGGTGATGAAGCCGGGATCGCTGATGGCCAGCAACACCTCCTACCTCGACATCGATGCCATGGCCACCGCCACCTCCCGGCCGCAGGACGTTCTGGGACTGCATTTTTTCAGCCCGGCGAATGTGATGAAGCTGCTGGAGGTGGTGCGGACGAAGCACACGGCCGGAGATGCGCTGGCTACCGCCCTGGCGCTGGCGCGGCGGCTCGGCAAGGTGCCCGTGGTGGCGCGCGCCGCCTGGGGCTTCATCGGCAACCGCATGCTGGCGCAGCGCTCGCAACAGGCCGACCGGCTGTTGCAGGACGGCGCGTCGCCGGAACAGATCGACGCGGCCATGCGCAGCTTCGGCTTCCGCATGGGTCCGCTCGCCGTCAGCGACCTTTCCGGCCTCGACGTGTCATGGCGGATGCGCAAGGCCAGCGGCAAGTCCCTGCCAGTGGCCGATGCACTGTGCGAGGCCGGGCGCTTCGGGCAGAAGAGCGGCGCCGGCTACTACGCCTACCCGGAGGGCGCTCGCCACGGCGTGCCGGACCCGGCCGCCGCCGCCGTCATCGAGGCCGTGGCGGCGCGCTTCGGCCGGGTGCGGCGGGATGTTGGCGAGCAGGAAATGGTGGAGCGCCTGCTCTACCCCACGATCAACGAGGGCGCGCGCATCCTGGAGGAAGGCGTGGCCATCCGCCCGGGCGACATCGACATCGCATGGCTTCATGGCTACGGCTTCCCGGCCTGGCGTGGCGGACCGATGCATTTTGCCGACGCCACCGGCCTGTCGCGGATCGCTGCGCGACTGGACGCGATGGCAGCAGAGCAGGACGATGCGTCGCTTCAGCCCTCGCCTCTGCTCCGGCGCCTGGCGGCCAAAGGGTCCGGCTTCTCATCCCTGTCGGTGTGACGCCGGAGGCCGGCCCCTTCCCGGTTTCGCTCCAGTTCAGTTGGCGCGCAGGGCATGCAGATACTGGAAGTGCCTGTCGTATTGTTGCAGCACGTCCTGCATCAACTCGGCCTTGTCGAAGCCGAGCACGTCGTAATCCTGCCCGCCATCCTCCAGAAACACCTCGGCACGATAGAAGTGCTCGTCGCGCTTCTTCCGGTCGGCAGCCGTATCGAAATAGGAGTAGCTCGGCATCTCGTAGCGGCGCAGCCGGACGCCGTACTGGAATTCCTCCGGCGCGCCGGGCATGGCCGTCATCCGCAGGCGGTCGTCGCGGATGGTGACGCTGGCTTCCATGCCGCGCTGCTGCAACTCGGCCGCAACAGATTCCAGAACCGGCTGCGCGACCTCCCGCATGAAGCGCTCCGCTTCCGGGCGGCGGGGATGCGACAGGATGCCGTGCAGCTGTCTCTGCCAGTTGGCCTGGCGCGGGCGCAGGCTCTGGGCCAGGGCATCCTGCCGCATGCCCTCCCGCTGCAGGCCGCGCCACAGGCCGTAGCACATGACCAGCATCACCATGGTGAAAGGCAGTGCGCTGGCGATCGAGGCCGTTTGCAGCGCGTTGAGGCCGCCCGTGCTGAGCAGAACCGCGGCGATAACGCCGCTGAGGATGGCCCAGAAGACGCGACGCCAGACCGGACCATCTTCACGGCCGCCTGAGGTGATGGTGTCGATCACCAGTGCGGCGCTGTCGGCACTGGTGACGAAGAAGCACATGATCAGCACCATGGCGAACCAGGAAACGTAAGTTCCGAGCGGATACTGTTCGAGGAACACGAACAGCGCCAGCGTCACATCCTGCGAGACCGCCTCGGATACGGCGGTGTTGTTGTTGTAGAGATGGAGGAAGATGGCTGCGTCGCCAAACACCGTCATCCAGGCAAAGGAGAAGCCCGCCGGCACCAGCAGCACGCCCATGACGAATTCACGGATAGTGCGCCCGCGCGAGATGCGCGCGATGAACATGCCGACAAAGGGCGACCACGCGATCCACCAGCCCCAGTAGAACAGCGTCCAGTCGCCAAGCCACGCCCCCGGCGCCTCGTTGGGCGCATAGGCATACATGTAGAAGGTGCGCAGCACGAACTGGTCGAGATAGGCACCGAGGTTCTGCACCAGGGCCCGCAGCAGGAACGTCGTGGGGCCGACGATGAAGATGAACAGCATCAGCATCGTGGCCATGGCCATGTTCATGTTGGACAGAAACTTGATGCCTTTGTCCAGGCCCGTGGCAACGGACATGGTGGCCATGCCCGTGATCACGACGATCAACGACAACTGTACCCAGAAGGTGATGGGCCAGCCCAGAACGTGGTTGAAGCCGGCATTGACCTGCAGCACTCCGAGGCCGAGCGAGGTTGCCACGCCGAACATCGTGCCGATGGTCGCGAAGGTATCGACGGCATGTCCGATCGGGCCATAGATGCGATCGCCGATGATCGGGTACAGGGCGGAGCGCATGGTCAGCGGAAGGCCATGGCGATAGGAGAAGTAGGCGAGGCTAAGGCCGATCACCGCATAGACGGCCCAGGCATGCAGGCCCCAGTGGAAGAAGCTGATCTGCATCGCTGTGCGGGCTGCATCGATGCTGCCTGCTTCCCCTACCGGCGGCATGGTGAAGTGCATGACAGGCTCGGCGACGCCGAAGAAGACCAGGCCGATGCCCATGCCGGCCGCGAAGAGCATCGAGAACCAGGCACTGTAGCTGTAGTCGGGCTCCGAGTGGTTCGGCCCGAGCTTTACCTTTCCATGGCCTGTGAAGCCCAGGAGCAGCATGAACAGCAGGAAGATCGCTACCGCCAGCAGGTAGAACCAGCCAAAATCCGCGATGATCCAAGCCTGCATCGCAGCGAACAGGGCGTTGGAGGCTTCGGGAACGACGATCCCGGTCAGTACGAAAACCGCGATGATCCCGACGGCCCAGAAGAAGACGGGCTTGCTGACCCCCTCCATCAATCCCTTTCGGGTGCCTTCCGGCAGCGGATCTTGCGTGGCGGACATCTCGGCCCCTCCCTGGATTCTGGAAGCCGGCAGGCCGATTGGACCATGCCGGGGGGAAGATGCCGCTGCATGGCTCAGGGTTGCAGGTCACCTCAACCGACCGCCGACGCCGCCAGCCAAAACTGGCCAGGATTGCTGGCCGCGGCGGCATCGTGGCCAATCATTAAATCGCTGTCATATGAGGAGTGGGCGCAACCCCTCTGCCGAGCTGGTCAGGCGGCCACAGGCACCGGCACGACGCTGGTCCAACCATGGGCGTCCGGGGCGGTGCCGTACTGGATGCCTACGATGCTGTCATACAGCTTCTGGGTCAGCAGGCCGGTATGGCCATTGCCGACCACCAGCTTCTCGCCTTTGTAGCCGAGCTCGCCCACGGGCGAGACTACGGCGGCCGTGCCCGTGCCCCACATCTCGCGCAGCGTGCCCTGGCGGCCGGCTTCCATCACCTCGTCGATCGAGATGCGCCGCTCGGAGACGGTGTGGCCCCAGTCGCGCAGCAGTTGCAGTGCGGAGTTGCGGGTCACGCCATCCAGAATGGTGCCGGCCAGCGGCGGCGTGATGATCTCGTCGCCGATCTGCATCATGATGTTCATGGTGCCGACCTCGTCGATGTATTTCCGCTCGACGCCGTCCAGCCACAGCACCTGGGTGTAGCCGGCGCGCTCGGCCTCCTGCTGGGCAGAAAGGGAGGCGGCGTAGTTGGCCGCCGTCTTCGCCTCGCCCAGCCCGCCCTGCACGGCGCGCACATGGGTGTCGGTGGCGAGGATGCGCACCGGCTTCACCCCTTCCTTGTAGTAGGCACCGACCGGCGAGCAGATGACAAAGTAGGTGTAGCGGTGCGCCGGGTGGACACCGAGCATCACGTCGCGGGCGATCACGGTGGGGCGGATGTAGAGCGAGGTGCCTTCCTTGCGCGGCACCCAGTCCGCATCGGCCGCCACGATCGCCTCGAAGGAACGGCGGATGAGATCCGCATCCATTTCGGGGATGCACAGGGCACGGGCCGACTTGTTCAGGCGCTCGGCGTGGCGCTGGGCCCGGAACAGGCGGATCCGGCCATCCTTGCCGCGAAAGGCCTTCAGCCCATCGAAGATCGCCTGGCCGTAGTGCAGCACCGAGGTGGCGGGATCCATCACGAGCGGCTCGTAGGGAACCACGCGCGGGTCGTGCCAGCCTTTCCCTTCCTCGTAGTCCATCAGGAACATGTGGTCGGTGAAGACCTTGCCGAAGGCGAGCGAGCCGTCCTCCGGACGCGGGCTCGGCCGCTCGGTGCGGGTCACGCTGATCGGGGTTTCGCTTGCGGTCGTCATCGGTGCTCTTCTCGCATCTTTGTTGCGTCTGGGGGCAACCTACCGCAACAGAGATGCGGCGCGCCCCTGGGACTCGTCATTCCACCCATGCGCCCAGGTTCTGATAGGTCAGAATCACTGACTTTCAGGCTGTCGTGGACGTGACGAGGCGATAAACCGTCACCTCCCGTGAGTCACGATCTTCCAGCTCCCGGGTTGTGGGCACGGAGAAGCGCCGCACAGGAATCAGGCCATCCTTCGGCAGGTAGGCCCGGCCAGGATCCGCCAACAGCACCTCGGCGCCATCGGCAGCCAGGCGGCGCAGCCAGGGCATGATGTGGCCGGTCATCGGCGCCTCGTAGCAGACATCGCCGGCCAGCACCGTGTCCCATCGGCGGAGTGCACCGACCACGTCGGCCGTGGCGGCGACGACGTTCACGCCGTTGCGGGCCGCGTTCAGGTGGGTGGCGGCGATGGCCAGCGGATCGATCTCGGCGGCCTCCACCATGGCAGCACCCATGCGTGCGGCGGCGATCGCGGCCAGTCCGCCGCCGGCGGCGAAATCCAACACCCGTCGGCCCTCCACCGCGATCTCGCCATCCAGGATCAGCCGCCCCAGGGCCTGACTGCCGGGCCAGGCAAAGGCCCAGAACGGCGGCTCGATGCCTTCTTCCGCCAGCCATTGCTCGGTGGCCTGCCAGATGGGCGTGATCTCGGTGGCGAGATGGAGCTCGATTTCCGGCACCAGGGCCGGGCGGCCAAGGGCCGTATGGGCGGCGATGAAACCAGCCGCATCCTGTTTTGTCACAGCCGTCCGATCAAGAAGGCGGCCGCGACCAGCAAGCCGACCTCGCGGTTGCGCTGGAACAGCCGGAGGCAGAGCACCGGGTCATGGATGTTGAGCCGCCGGATCTGCCAGCCCAGCACCAGGGCGGGCAGCAGCAGCGCCGGGTAGAACAGCGCCCCCGCGCCGCCAAGGAAACCGGCCAGCAGCAGCAGTGCCACCGCCCCGGCATAACAGAACAGGAGGAACGGCGCGGTCCTCTCGCCAAAGCGGCGCGCGGTGGAGCGGACTCCAACCAGCGCATCATCCTCCCGGTCCTGATGCGCGTATATGGTGTCGTACCCCAGGATCCAGAGAAAGGCGGCGGCGTAAAGGGACAGTGCCGCGCCATCCAGATGCCCGGTCGCCGCCGCATAACCCATCGGCGCGGCCCAGGAGAAGGTGAGGCCCAAGACCGCCTGGGGATAGTCCGTGACGCGCTTGGCCAGGGGGTAGAGCGCCACGGGCACCAGCGACACAACGCCCAGCAGCCAGCAGAGCGGGTTGAGTTGCAGCAGAACAGTCAGCCCGATGAGCAGCAGCAGGCCAAGAAAAGCCAGCGCCTGTCTCGGGCGCACGGTGCCAGAGGCCAGCGGACGGCCTGCCGTGCGCGTGACCTGCCGGTCCAGCTCGCGGTCCCAAAGGTCGTTCACCACGCAGCCGGCGCCGCGCATCACCACCGAGCCCAGACCGAACAAGGCGGCCAGCCACAGCCCCCGCCCCCAGCCCGGTGCCGCCAGGGCGAAGGCCCAGAGGCCCGGCAGAAATAGCAGCCAGGAGCCGATCGGCCGGTCCAGCCGCATCAGCAGCGCATAGGGCCGCCAACCATCGGGGAGTTGCGCGACCCAGCCTCGGGCGCGGATATCGGTGTGCGAGTTCACCCCGTCATTTGCGCCGCCGGAGCCCCCCATGTCCATCCCGCGCCTCTACGTCCAAGCCGATCTTTCCGCCGGCTCCGAGCTTCCCGCCCTGCCCGGCCAGGGCCACTACCTTGGCCAGGTCATGCGCAAGGCCGTGGGCGATCCGGTGCTGCTGTTCAACGGGCGGGACGGCGAGTGGCGGGGGTACATCGCAGCCATCCGCAAGGACAAGGCAAGCTTCATGCCCGAAGCGCTGCAACGCCCCCAGGCGGCCTCACCGGACATCCGGCTGTTGCTGGCCCCGGTGAAGCGCGACGCCCTGGACTGGACCGTGGAAAAGGCAACGGAGCTGGGGGTGCGGCACATCCAGCCCGTGATCACCGCCCGCACCGTGGTGGGCCGCGTGAACATCGAGCGGCTGGCGGCCATCGCCCGCGAGGCCGCGGAGCAGTGCGAGCGGCTGGACGTGCCTGAGATCGGCGAGCCGCTGGATCTTCACCGAACGCTGGACGGCTGGGACGGAGCCCCCCTCCTGGTGGGGGATGCGCGCGGCAAAGCACAGCCGCTCGGCGTGGTTCTAGCCGGAAAGGCACCTCCGATCGGGTTTCTGGTCGGGCCGGAGGGGGGTTTCACCGGGCAGGAGCTTGACGCGGTGCGGCGCCGTGCCTTTGTTCTACCGGCTGCGCTCGGCCCCCGGATTCTCAGGGCCGAGACGGCAGCGGTCGCGGGACTCGCCGTGCTGCAGGCATTGGCGGGGGACTGGGCCGTTCCCACCTGAGTCCCCGCGCCCCCGGCACCCTGCTGTCCCGCGCATTCTTGAGGTCACGATGTCCAATCCCGGTGAGGCCGACCTCACACCGATCTCCTCCACGCGCGAGCTTGCCGAATGGTTTGCGGCCGGGAGCAAGGACCGCGCCGACTGGCGCATCGGCACGGAGCACGAGAAGTTCGGCTTCCGACGCGACGACCTTTCCCCCCCGCCCTACGAGCCGGATGGCATCCGGGCCATGCTGGAAGGGCTGGAACGCCTGGGCTGGGAACCCATCCTGGACAGTGGCAACCCGATCGGGCTGAAGCGCGGTGGGGCCTCGGTCAGCCTGGAGCCGGGCGGCCAATTCGAGCTGTCCGGCGCTCCGTTGCCCGACCTGCACGCCGCCGAGGCGGAACTGCGGGACCATTTGGCCGAGGTGCGGGAAGTGGGCGGCACACTCGGCCTCGGCTTCGCACCACTCGGCTTCCACCCCCTGGCGCGGCGCGAGCAGATGCCGTGGATGCCCAAGGGCCGCTACGCCATCATGCGCAACTACATGCCGCGCGTGGGCACGATGGGGCTCGACATGATGCTGCGCACCTGCACCGTGCAGGTGAACCTGGATTTCGGCCCCGAGGCCGACATGGTCGAGAAGCTGCGCATCTCCCTGGCCCTGCAGCCCCTGGCCACCGCCCTGTTCGCGAACTCGCCCTTCGCGGAAGGCCGGCCCAATGGGCTGCGGACCCTGCGCGGCCGGGTCTGGACCGAGACCGACCCGGACCGCACCGGAATTCCCGCCGTGGCGTTCGAGCCCGGCTTCGGCTTCCAGCGATTCGCCGATTGGGTGCTGGACGTTCCGATGTACTTCATCATGCGCGAAGGGCGCTGGATCGATTGCGCCGGCGCCTCCTTCCGGCAGTTCATGGCCGGCGGCCTGCCGGATCACCCCGGCGTCTTCGCCACCATGGGCGACTGGGCCGACCATGTGACCACGGTGTTCACCGATGTGCGATTGAAGCGGTTCCTGGAGATGCGGGGCGCCGATGCCGGAAGCCCCGAGATGATGCAGGCCCTGCCCGCCTTCTGGACCGGCCTGCTTTACGACGACGCGGCGCAGAAGGCCGCGGCCGCGCTGGTGCGGGACTGGGCGGTACCCGAAATGCAGGCTCTTCGCCTGGCGGTGCCGGAGCAGGCGATCCACACCCCGTTCCGCGGCCGCAGTCTGCGCGAATGGGGCCGGGATGCCGTGGCCATCGCGCGGCAGGGCCTGGTGGCCCGCGGCATGGGCGAAGAGCGCTACCTGACGGCTCTGGAAAACGTGCTGGAAGCGGGCGAAACCCAGGCGGATCATTGGCTCCGACGCCATGCAACCGTTTGGGATGGCGATTTGGCGCGCATCCTGCCCGAAGCCGCCATCTGAAGGTTGGCTCTGGGGAGGAAGACCTGCCTCCCCAACGCTTGCCCTAGGCGCGGAAGACCTGTTCCGGTTCCGCCAGGCTGGCACTTCGGAACAGCGCACGTTCCCACACGATCTTCATGGCCTGATCCACTCCGGTGGCGAGTCCCTCACGTGTGACGTCGTCACCATCGGTCATCAGCACCGCGATACCAGCCATCTCGCGCTGCAGCACGAAGCCGGCATCCTGGTCTTCCCACAAGGCAGGCGTGAGCAGCAGGGTTACCTCGCCCAGCTGATCCACGTGGGGAAACAGCGTCCATCGCCCCGGCAGGGTGCGGGTACGTCGGGTGATCTCAACAAGTTCCTCCTCGGTAAACCGGGAGACAACGGGCGATTCGCACATTTTGTGCATCTCCCCAAGGAAAGGCCGGAAGGTCATGCCGGCAACTTGGCCAAGAAAGATGAATGAGGCTTTAAAGAGTCTTGCCGCCTCACGGAAAGCTGAACCTTTTCTTCATAAAAGCTGCTCCGTTCACAATGCGTTCCCGGACCGCTGGCATTTCGGCGACATCGCTCCCACATTGGGCGCCTCTCGCAGGGGGCAAGTCGCATGAATCTCATCATCCCCGCCGCCACTCCGTTTCTGCCACCAAAGCGCCCGGCCCCGCCGAAGGCGCGCGCCCTTACCATCTCGTCTCCCTATGAGCCGGCGGGAGACCAGCCCGCCGCCATAGCGCAGTTGGTTGACGGGCTGAAGCAGCAGGATCGCGACCAGGTGCTGCTGGGTGTGACCGGCTCCGGCAAGACCTTCACCATGGCCAAGGTGATCGAGGCCGTTCAGCGCCCGGCCCTGGTCCTGGCGCCAAACAAGACCCTGGCGGCCCAGCTCTACGGGGAGATGAAGTCCTTCTTTCCAGATAACGCGGTCGAGTACTTCGTCAGCTACTACGACTACTACCAGCCCGAAGCCTATGTGCCGCGCTCCGATACCTATATCGAGAAGGATGCGCAGATCAACGAGCAGATCGACCGCATGCGCCACTCGGCCACTCAGGCCCTGCTGGAGCGGAGCGACGTGATCATCGTGGCCTCCGTGTCCTGCATCTACGGCATCGGGTCCGTAGAGCTTTACTCCAACATGGTGGTCAAGTTGCAGCTCGGTGGTCGGATCGGGCGCGACCAGTTGTTGAAGGCGCTTGTGGAGCAGCAATATCGCCGCAACGACGCCGCCTTCCAGCGGGGCACCTTCCGCGTGCGCGGCGAGACGGTCGATATCTGGCCTTCGCATCTCGAGGACCGCGCCTGGCGGGTGAACCTGTTTGGCGACGAGATCGACGCCCTGCGCGAGTTCGATCCGCTGACCGGCGAGATCGCCGGTGAGATGGAGAATGTCGCCATCTACGCGAACAGCCACTACGTCACGCCGCGCCCTACCCTGCTGCAGGCCATTCGCGACATCCGTGTTGAGCTGAAGCAGCGGCTGGAGGAGCTGAACGCCGAGGGCAAGCTGCTGGAGGCCCAGCGGCTGGAACAGCGCACCACCTTCGACCTGGAGATGATGGAAACCACCGGGTCCTGCAAAGGCATCGAGAACTATTCGCGCTACCTGTCCGGCCGCGGCCCGGGCAATCCGCCGCCTACGCTGTTCGAGTACCTGCCGGACAACGCGCTGCTGATCGTCGATGAGAGCCACGTCACCGTGCCGCAGATCGGCGGCATGTACCGCGGCGACTTCGCGCGCAAATCCATCCTGAACGAGTTCGGCTTCCGCCTGCCCTCCTGCATGGACAACCGGCCGCTGAAGTTCGAGGAATGGGAAAGCTTTCGACCGGATACCATCTTTGTCTCGGCGACGCCGGGCGGATGGGAAATGGAACGCACGGGCGGCACCTTCGCCGAGCAGGTGATCCGTCCCACCGGGCTGACCGATCCGCCAGTGGACATCCGCCCCGTCGAGGGCCAGGTGGATGACCTGCTGGCCGAGTGCCGCGACACCATGGCCAAGGGTGGCCGGGTGCTGGTGACCACGCTCACCAAGCGCATGGCCGAGGATCTGACCGAGTACATGACGGAGGCGGGCATCAAGGTCCGCTACCTTCACTCGGACGTGGACACGCTGGAGCGAATCGAGATCATCCGCGACCTGCGCAAGGGCGTGTTCGACGTGCTGGTGGGCATCAACCTGCTGCGCGAGGGCCTCGACATCCCGGAATGCCGGCTGGTCGCCATCCTGGACGCCGACAAGGAAGGCTTTCTGCGCTCCACCACCTCGCTGATCCAGACCATCGGCCGCGCCGCGCGCAATGCCGAGGGCCGGGTGATCCTCTACGCCGACCGGATGACCGACAGCATGCGCCGGGCGCTGGAAGAGACGGACCGGCGCCGCGCCAAGCAGCAGGCCTACAACACCGAGCATGGCATCACGCCGCAAAGCATCCGGCGCGACATCGCCGATGTGCTGCAATCGGTCTACGAGCAGGATTACGTCACCGTGGCACCGACCGGTGCCGAGGAGGCCGGTCCGATGGAGTTCGTGGGCAAGGACCTGCGCGCCTCCATCGCCACGCTGGAGAAGCAGATGCGCGCCGCCGCCGCCGATCTGGAGTTCGAGACCGCGGCGCGGCTGCGCGACGAGATCAAGCGGCTGGAGAATCTCGAACTCGGACTGGCTGGCGGATTGGAGCCCAACTTGGCCGGGCGCTCGATGAATCCCGCCGCGCCGAAAAAGAGTGGCAAGGGGGATTGGAAGCCCAAGCCCCTTGGCCCCGGCGGCGGGGGCTATGATCCGGAGAAGAAACGATCTCGCCGGCGCTGAAGGCTGGAGGCAAGCGCAAACCAGGGCAGGCAATAAGAAGAGGAAGTCTCGCGCAGGACGAGCGTTGCTCACGCTTGCGCGATCAGGGCGCGAACGAGTAGTTTTCGGCCCGCGTCAGCTGAAAAAATTCCCCCTGGCGTTGCAAGGATACCGCATGAGCGAAACAAGTCCGCCCGCCGCCAGCGCGCAAACCATGGCCAGCCTGGAGGCGGGTATTCGCGCCTTGCAGGAGCAGCTGAAAACGCTCGACGCCAGCATGAATCGTCGCATCACGGGATTGGAAGCGCAGCTAAGTCAGCTGCGTAACAGCCACACCCTGTTCCTGGGCGGGCATGAGGCGCTGACGCGGCTCTACACAGGGCACCGCATCTATGTGGATACGCGCGATGTCGGCATCTGCTCGCACCTGATGCTGGAAGGCCGGTGGGAGCCCTGGATCGAGAAGATCATCGCCGCCGCCGTGAAGCCGGGCATGACCTTTCTCGATGTGGGCGCCAACTTTGGCTACTACACATTGCTGGGGGCGTCCTGGGTGGGCGCCACGGGTCGGGTTTATTCCTTCGAGGCCAATCCCAAGATCTTCCGCCATCTGGAAAAATCTGTTTCCATCAACGGCTTCGGCGGCCGGGTGAAGCTGCACAATCTTGCGGTGCATTCTACCGAGGGAACGCTGCGCTTCGGCTACACCGACGAGTATTCCGGCGGCGGCTCCACCATGGGCGCGCCGCACGGCGCCCATGAGGTCGAGGTGCGCGCCGCGCCCCTCGACGTGCTGCTGGCCGACGTGCCCTTTGTGCAGGTGATGAAAGTCGATGTGGAAGGAGCGGAGCCCTACGTCTTTGACGGTGCCCGACAACTCATGGAACGCTCGCCCAACCTGACGCTGGTCGTGGAGTTCCACGAGGGCAGCACCCGGCCCATCCTTTCTCCCCTGCAATACCTGCAAAACTTCGTTGATCTGGGCTTTGGCCTCTCCCTGATCGAGCCTGCCGGGCTGACGCCGCCGATGACCCCGCAGGAAATCCTGACCAAGCTCGGCGGCGACCTCGGCTATCTCTACATGACACGCGGCACGTGAAGCCGGATGGCCGGGTGGTCAGCCCGGCGGCAGGCTGGTCCAGTAGGTTCCCTCAAAGGCAACGCGGGTGAAGCGGTTCGCCTCGGCCAGGGCAGCGGCCGGATCAAGATCGGCGAACAGCTCTGGCCGAACCCACCGTGCCATGGCCTCCAGCCCCACGAAGCTGAGAGGCGTGCCGCTGAAGTAGTTCCACAGGCCGTGCGCCCGCCCGGCCTTCACGGCGGCAAGGTTCGCCAGCTCGGGTGCCCGCAACACCTCCCGCAGGCTCTGCTGCGCCCGTTCCGGTGACGCGCCGCTGCCAAGGATGAGACCTCCCTCGTCCCCGGGGCGGTGAAGGCCGGTTCCGATGAACACGTCGGGTGACAGGCTGAGAATCTGCTCCAGCCCCAGCGTGCCGCCGCGCGGCGTGGGCAGCATCGTCCCCGCGACGTTGCGGGCGCCCAGCGCCTTCAGATACTCCCCGGCCCCACCCTCCCCCGCCGCCCAGCAACAGGGCCAGCGTCCAGGGAAGGCGGTGAGCAGAACGGCGGGGGGGATGCCCTGGGCGGCGGCGACCCGCTCGCGGACTCGCGCCACCCGGGCGTCATAAAGCACCGCGTAGGCTTCCGCCTGCTCCTCCCGCCCGAGTGCCTGGCCCAGGAGGCGGATGCTGCGCGGGGTGTTGGTGAGCGGGTTCTGGAAGGTATCCACAAACAGCGTCGGCACCCCGGCGCGTTCCAGAATCGTCACGCTTTGCTGCACTTCCGGCGAGTCGAACTGCCAGACCGCGAGGATGATGAGGTCTGGCCGCAGCGCCAACGCGGTTTCCACCGGCAGGGTCTGGCCAACGGTTGTCGTGGGCTGTGGCACCTGTTCCAACGCCGGGAAAGCGCGGCGGAAGGCGGCATCCATGACGGGATCGGCCTGCCGCAAGTCACCCCCCGTACCCACCAGCAAGGAAACCGGATCGGGGTGGATCAGGGCCAGGCTCAGCAGCTGGAAGCCCTCGCCGAGCAGGATGGCGCGCGGTGCGGCGGGCAGGGTGACGCGGCGGCCGAGCAGGTCCGTCAGCGCGCGTGGCCAGCCGGTAGCGGATTGCCCGAGGGCAGGCCGTGCAAGGGCAGCCGCGCCGGCCGCCAAGCCGGAGAGGCAGAAAGAGCGTCGCTGCACGGCTGGGCTCCGATCAGTTGCGAGGCGCTCGCAGATAGCCCGACGCGGGGCTATGCGGCAAGCGCGGGGCTCAGTCTTCGGTGTCCATGGCCTGCCCAGCCCGGTGGCGCCGAAGCAGCCAAACGCCGATGGCCGCCGAGCCCAGGAACAGCAGCCCGGCCAGCCAGAGCTGGGCGACGCGGTCCACCGCCACTCCGGCACCGGCCAGGGCGAAGATGGCCGTTTGTGGCAGGTAGCCGATCAGCGAACCGGCCAGGAAGGGCAGTGCCGGGATGCCCGACAGCCCGGCCAGCAGGTTGAGCGCCAGGTTGTTGCCCACCGGCAGCAGTCGCAGCGACAGGGTGGCTCCGAAGGGGTTGGCTGCCAGCACGTCGCGCAGGCGGCGCAGCCTTCGGCCGAACCGCCCCGCCAGCCGCCGCTCGGCCCAGCCACGCCCGACCAGCCGCGCCCAGCCATAGGTTGCGAGGCAGCTCACCCCCTGCGCCACCAGCGACAACGCCCCTCCAAGCCAGGGACCGAAGGCGTAGCCCCCCAGAAAGGCGACCGCCTGGCGCGGCATGCCGATGGCCAGCGCCACAGTGGCGATAACCAGATAAACCGCCTCGCCACGGGCCGACTGGTCCATGCCAAAGCGCCGGACCCATTGCGCTGCGGCATCGCCCCCGGGTGCTCCGCCGAGTTCGCGCAGCAGCCAGCCTGCCAGCGCCAGCCCGGCGGCCAGCACCAGCAGCTTGCCCAGAGCCGCCAGCGGGGCAGAACGCGGATGGGAGCCGGGCGCGATGCTCACGGCGCGGGAGGGGAGACCGGCTCCGGCGCCGCGACCAGGCACGGCCTCTTCCACCGGCGCTGCAGCCACATCACACCCAGAATATCGGTGATGCCCACGGCCAGCCGGTCAAGCGTGCCGTAATTCGATTGGCCCCGAAGGCGGGGGCGGTGGTTGACCGGGCGGCTGACCACGCGTCCGCCCTGCCTCAGCACCAGGGCGGGCAGGAAGCGGTGCATGTGGTCGAAGGGCGGCAGTTCCAGAAACAGTGCGCGAGGGAACAGCTTCAGCCCGCAGCCCGTGTCGGGTGTGGCATCGCCCAACAGCCGGGCCCGAATGCGATTCGCCAACCGGGAGGACAGGCGCTTCACCTGGGTGTCCCGCCGGGTTGTGCGCCAGCCCGCCACCATCAACGCCGGTGCCTCGGGCCGCGCCTCGTTCTGGGCGAAGTCCCACAGCGCGGGAATGTCTGCCGGGTCGTTCTGGCCATCGCCATCCAACGTGGCGATCCAGGCGCCGCGCGCCGCGCGGACGCCCGAAACGATTGCCGCCGATTGTCCGCAGGATACTGCATGGGTCAGCACCCGCAGCGTCGGTACCCGCGCCGCCAGATCGGCCAGCACCGCCGCGCTGTTGTCGGCCGAGCCGTCATTCACATAGACGATCTCGTGCCTGATGGCGGCCAGGGCGGTGGAGATCTCCTCCACCAGCGGTCCGATGTTCGGGGCCTCGTTGCGCACGGGCACAACAACCGACAACAGCGGCGCCCCGGATTCCAGGGCGCCCGGCGCGGCGTCGGCAGGGCGCGTCATTTCCGGCATGGCGGCGCGGGGTAGCAGGCGCGGAAGCGGGCGACAAGGGAGTGCCGCACCCTCTTGCGGCTGCCAATGGCCCCTCAGCATCACATCGATGGGGTTGAGACAAGCTGCCCAGGCTCGCAGGATCGCCGCCCGTGCTAGAAGGGCCGGCATCATGCCGTTCGATCCTCATCCCACCCCGCGCAACCGCGACCTCGCCGACCGACAGGCCATCGGCTGGTGGCTGCTCGGCATTGCCTTCATGATCTGGGTCATGGTGGCGCTCGGCGGCGCCACGCGGCTGACCGGCTCGGGCCTGTCCATCATGGAATGGGCGCCGATCTCGGGCATGCTGCCCCCCTTGTCGCAGACGGAATGGGAGCGCCTCTACGAATTGTACCGCACCATTCCCCAGTACCAGATCGTCAACCAGGGATTCGGGCTCGAAGGCTTCAAGCAGATCTTCTGGCTGGAATGGCTGCACCGGCTCTGGGGCCGGCTGATCGGCCTCGCCTTCGCACTGCCGCTGGCCTGGTTCTGGCTGCGCGGCCGCATCCCATCGGGCCTCAAGCCCCGCCTGCTGCTGCTGTTCCTGCTGGGGGGGGCCCAGGGTGCCGTCGGCTGGTTCATGGTGGCCTCCGGCTTCGAGGCGGACCGCACCGCTGTCTCGCCCTACAGGCTGGTGGTGCATCTCGGGCTGGCGTTGCTGCTCTACGGTGTGGTGCTGTGGACCGCGATGGGCCTGTTCCGACCGGGACGCGACGCGCCGCCGCATCCGTCCGGCTTGCGCCGGTTGGCACACGGCACTGCGGGGTTGGTTGTGCTGGCCATGCTGGCGGGCGGCTTCACTGCCGGCATCCATGCGGGCTTCGCCTACAACACCTTTCCGCTGATGGAAGGGCGCCTGATTCCGGACGGTTACGCCCAGCTTTCACCATTCATTCATAATTTTACAGCGAATATTGCTGCTGTGCAGTTCAACCATAGATTCCTTGCCACGCTCGCCGCATGCGGCGCAGTGGGCGCCGCCTTCTGGGGCGCCGCCGCGCTTCCGGCCTCCTTCGCGCGCACCAGCCTTCTTGCGCTCGGCTGGGTGGTGGCACTGCAATACGCGTTGGGCGTCGCCACCCTGCTGCTGGTGGTGCCGGCCTGGCTCGGCACACTGCACCAGACCGTCGCCGTGGCCGTGCTGACCGCTACCCTCGCCGCGCTGCACGGGCTGCGCCGTCCGCGGCAGACATGAGCGAGGGGGGCGGAACAGACGGCGCGGCGGACGCGGCCCGGCTGTTGCTCGCGCTGCCAAGTGCCGTGCTGATCTACAACAGCGCGGATCAGGTGGTGCTGGCCAACCCCGCCGCCCAGCACATGTTCAGCCCGCAGTCGGAAACGCCCCTTGCCGGCCTGTCACTGGAGGCGATCGCCAGCCTGGCGTCATACAAGGGCCTGTATGGCGCCGGTGACCCCAAAGCCCAGGTCATGGCGGCCATGGAGATCGATCGCCGTCAGCACCATTGTCGCGTCTTGCGCACGACGGATGGCCGATTCCTCGAGGTGCGCTCCATTCCTCTGCCCGGTGGAGGATGGGCCAGCGTCACCCAGGACGTCACGCCGCACCGCCAGGCCGAGGCTTCCAGCCGGCAGAGAATGCGGCTGATGGACATGGCCCTGCGGAAGAATCCCTCCGGCGTCGCCATCTATGACGCGGAACGACGGCTCGTCCTCT
Source organism: Teichococcus globiformis (assembly GCF_042646265.1). Classification (NCBI taxonomy): domain Bacteria; kingdom Pseudomonadati; phylum Pseudomonadota; class Alphaproteobacteria; order Acetobacterales; family Roseomonadaceae; genus Roseomonas; species Teichococcus globiformis. The sequence continues at coordinate 71,534 of NZ_JBHRTN010000002.1, read as the reverse complement.
ACAACGACCAGTACGAGGCCATGCTCGAGGTGCCGGCGGGCAGCATCCATATCGGCATGGATTTCGACACTGTCACCAGCCTCGTGATCGACAACACGCCACTGGATGACGAGCAACGGGCTTTGTTTGAAAGCCGCCGCCATGTGGACCGGCGCCAGCGCGGCCAATTTCTGCGGCAGCGCGGCGATGGCAGCGCATTGCGGGTCACCAGCCAGCCGCTGGACGATGGCGGATTTCTGGTGGTGCAGGAGGATGTCACCCCGCTGCGCGCTGCGGAAGACGAGGCCAACCGACGCGCAGCCCTGCTGGATGCGGTGCTGGAAGCCATGCCGCAGGGGGTTTGCGTTTACGGCCCCGACAGGCGGCTGCGCATGGCCAATGCCGCTTTCCGCGGCATGGTGGGCGCGTCGGAAGTGCGGATCGGCGAGCATCTGCGCGATATCCTCCGCCGCCGGGAAGCCGCCAGCGAATATACCAGGGGCGAGGACCCAGAAGTCGTCTACCGCCGCCAGTTCGATTTCGGCCGGGACCCTGTTCTCCGGCGGCGTGCCGACGGCAAGCTGCTGAGCGGCAACACGGCGCCACTGCCCGATGGAGGACATATCTCCGTCCTGGGTGACGTTACCGCCCTGCATGCGGCGGAGGAGGAAGCCAAACGGCGCGCAGACCTGCTGCAGCTCATCATGGACAGCATGCGTCACGGCGTATGTTTGTTCGACCGCGAGCACCGCGTGGTGGTCGCCAACACGCTGGCCTACGAAATGACCGGCTTGTCGCGGCAGGAACTCGCACCCGGCGCACGCCTCGAGGATCTGCGTCGCATCCAGCTTGAGCGCGGCCAGTTCGGCAATGGCCTCCGCGCAGAGCAGATCTTCCAGAGCCGATCGACCCATGACCCGGCGCTGCTGGAAACCTTTACCCGGACCCGGGCCGATGGACGGGTGATCGAAACCGCCACCGATCCTACTCCGGATGGCGGGTTCGTCCGCATCTACACCGATGTCACGGCCGAGCACACCGCCCTGGCGGCGATCGAGCAGGCGCGCCGCGCGGCCGAGCAGGCGGATTTCTCCAAGACTCGCTTTCTGGCCACCATGAGCCATGAATTGCGCACGCCCCTCAATGCGGTGATCGGCTTTTCCGAGGCTCTGCTGGCCGAAGGCGCGGCGGAGCGGGACCCGCTGCAAGTCGCCGAATTCGCCGGCACCATCCTGGAGGCCGGGCGGCACCTTTTGTCGCTGATCGACGAGGTGCTGGCCGTTGCCCAGGCGGGCGCAGGGGCGCTGCGGGTCGAAACCCGGCCGCTCTATATCCCGAGCGTGCTGGACAGCACCCTCAGGCTGATGCGCACCACCGCCGATGCGGCCGGCGTCGAGCTAGTGCTGGAGGCTCTGCCGGATCTGCCGCGCGCCCATGCCGATGAGCGGCGGCTGCGGCAGATCCTGCTGAACCTGCTGGCGAATTCGGTGAAGTTTACGCCGGCTGGCGGGCAGGTGCGGCTGAGTGCGGCGGCGATTTCGCCCGGTCTGCTGGAGATCACCGTCACCGATACGGGCATCGGCATGGCGCCCGACCAGCTTGAGCGCGCCTTCGAGCCCTTTGTGCAGTTGGAAACGAGCCATGCCCGCCGATATGGAGGATCCGGGCTGGGGCTGTATCTTGCCCGGGCGCTGGCCGGTGCGATGGATGCCACGCTGACGCTCGAAAGCGAGCGCGGCGGCGGCACTGTGGCCCGGCTTCGCCTCGCCACCGCCATGCAAGCGCAGGAGCAGACGGCATGACCGCACTCGAGACCACCGACCGGCTGTTTTTCCGCGAACTGGCGCTGACGGATGCCGAGCGCCTGGCTTCCGCCGCGTTGCGCGGCGCCGAGGACGGTGAGCTGTTCCTGGAATACGTGGAAAGCGAGGCCATCAGCCTGGATGACGGTCGCATCCGCTCCGCGAGCTTCGATGCCACCCGCGGTTTCGGGCTGCGTTCCGTTGCCGGGGATGCGTCGGGCTACGCGCATGGCGGCGAAATCTCCGAAGCGGCCCTGTCCCGCGCCGCCGCCACCGTGCGGGCCGTTGCCGCCGGACATTCCGGCAAGGCCGCCATCGGGCCACGTGCCACCAATGCCCGCCTCTACGACTCGGCCAATCCCCTTTCGGCAGTGGAGTTCCCGGCCAAGACAGCGCTGCTGGCGGAGATCGATGCCTATGCCCGGGCCCGCGACAGCCGCGTGACGCAGGTGATGGCGAACCTGACCGGGGAATGGCAGGCGGTGCAGATCCTTCGCGCGGATGGGCAACGCCTGGCCGATCTACGCCCCCTGGTACGGCTCAATGTTTCCGTGGTGGTGGAAGCCGGCGGACGGCGGGAAAGCGGCATGCATGGCATGGGTGGACGCCATGCCTATGACCTGGTGATGGCGCCGGAAGCCTGGAAATTCGCTGTGGACGAAGCGCTGCGCCAGGCCGTGCTGAACCTGGAAAGCATACCCGCCCCGGCCGGCGAGATGGAGGTCGTGCTCGGCCCGGGCTGGCCCGGCATTCTGCTGCACGAGGCGATCGGTCATGGGCTGGAAGGCGATTTCAATCGCAAGAAGACCTCGGCCTTCGCCGGGCTGCTGGGGCAGCGGATCGCCTCACCCGGGGTGACGGTGGTCGATGACGGCACCCTTGCCAACCGCCGCGGCTCTCTCACCGTGGATGATGAGGGCACGCCGACCGGCCGCACGGTGATGATCGAGGACGGCATCCTGAAGGGCTTCATCCAAGACCGGCAGAATGCCCGACTGATGGGCGTGGCACCCACCGGCAACGGTCGGCGCCAGAGCCATGCCCATGCCCCCATGCCGCGCATGACGAACACGGTCATGCTGCCCGGAGACAAGCACCCGGAGGAAATCCTCCGCTCGGTGAAGCGCGGAATCTGGGGCGTGAATTTCGGTGGCGGACAGGTGGACATCACCTCGGGCAAGTTCGTCTTCTCCATGTCCGAGGCTTATCTGGTGGAGGACGGCAAGGTGGGTGCGCCAGTGAAGGGTGCGATGCTGATCGGCAACGGGCCGGACGCCATGCAAAAGATCACCATGATCGGCAATGACATGGCTCTGGATCCCGGCATCGGCACCTGCGGCAAGCAGGGCCAGGGCGTGCCGGTGGGGGTGGGTCAGCCCACCCTGAAGATGACCGGGCTGACCATCGGTGGCACCGCTGTCTGAGGAAGATCTGCGACCGGGGTCGGATACCGCCCGGCGCCGATTGCCCGACATCGCCCCGCGACTGGCCATGGCGGGCGAGGCACCGTTGCTCGCTGCGCTGGTGGAACGCGCCTACGCCCCCTGGGTGTCAGTGGTCGGCCGCCGTCCGGCACCGATGCAGGACGACTACGTCGCGCGCATCGCGGCATCCCAGGCCTGGGTGGCGGAGGATGGCGGCGGCCTCGCCGCGCTGGCGGTGGTCGAGGAGCGGCGCGACGCCGCCCCGCCCTGCCTGCTGCTCGACAACATCGCCGTGGAGCCGGACCGGCACGGAACGGGCCTGGGGCTCGCCATGCTGCGCTTCGTGGGGCAGGAAGCGTTGCGGCGTGGCCTGCCGGAGGTGCGTCTCTACACCAACGAGAAGATGGAGCGGAACATCGCCCTCTATGCGCGCCTCGGCTTTACCGAGGCGGAGCGACGGCAGGAAGGCGCCTTCCGTCGCGTGATCATGGCCATTCCGTCGGAGAAGCTGGCGGGCTGAGTTGCCGCGCCGCCGAGGGTTGCTCACACCCTCTTGGCTTTCGCAGGGGAGCACCGCTCGTGCCGGTTGGGCGGGAAGCAACCCCTAGCCACGCCGCTTCGTTTTTCCGGTGTCATTCTCAGCGGCAACGGAGTTCTTCATGGCCCCTTCCCCCTCCCGCACGGCCCGGCGAGGGGCGGCATCCCGCATCGCCGCCCCTTGCATTCTGGCCCTGGGGGCCAGCCTGATTCTGGCTCCCCCCGTGGCGGCACAGCCGGCGCAGGCGCCCGAGGTCAGCCCCAACCAGCCCCGGTCGCAGCCCGACCAGGCGCAGGCATCCAGCCCCGCTGCGGGAAATCTGGCGGATTACGCCGCCATGCTTCTGTCGGCGGAGCAGCAGTTGAAGACATCGCTGGAGCGCAGTGGCCAGCAACCCGCAGGCAACCAGCAAAAGGCCATGACACCGGCGCGCATGGACATGCAGGCAGCGGCGCAGAATGCGTTCGATACGGTTCGCCGTGCGCCCAACAGCTTCCGCAGCGATTCGCTGTATGAGGATGCCGAGCGCAGCATCCGCGAGAGCCTGGCGAAGATCGTGCAGGGCACCGAGCCGGGTGAGAGCGATGGCGCCGCCGAAGCGGTGCTGCAACAGGTGACAAGGCTGCGCGAAGGGGTGCAGGCCAAGGCGAGTGCGGGCTGATAGGCCATGCGCCGTGGTGACAGGAAAACGGCCCGGCGGGAGAATGACACCCGCCGGGCCAAATGCTACGTCGAGGCGACGCTGCTGACGATCTGAGGCCGCCTTCCGCCCGCGCCGGTTACCCGTCGTTGCGTGCCTGGAAGTTCTTGTTCTGCTGCGACACGCTGCCGACCTGCCGTGGATCGACTGAGGTGGTGACGGCATCGCTTTCCACGGTCCTCATGCCGTGACGAGCGGTCCGGCCGGCGCTCGGATGCCGCCGCACGCGGTTGGCCCGCTTCATCTCCAATGCTTTGCGAGCGATCTCGCCCTGCCGGCCACGCCGCTCGGTTTCTTCCTGCCGGGTGAGTTCCCGGTTCACTCGCTTCAGCGCGGAGGCGAAGACCTGCTTCTTCTCCATCAGGCCGCTGGTCTCCGCTGCCGGACGGGCGCCGCGCTGCTCCGCCTTGCCCCGCATCTCCCGGCGGCGGGAACGGCTGATGTCCCGGGCCTTGTCACGGAACTCGCGCAGGTTCCGCGCCACCTCCACCAGTTCGCGGCGCTCCAGGCCGCAGATGGCAGGATAATGGCTGCGCTCCACCGCTGCGAGTTCGGAACCGGTGAGCATGCGACGCTCGGCAGAGATGGGCTGACTCATGAAACCTCCTCAAGACGAGCCGCCGGCAAGCCGGCGGCAACTATCATGAAAATTCCTTCATGCGTCCAAGGTTGCCGTTTCCGCATCAGGACAACGGCTGCGCCTTCCGTTCCCGGGCGCGACGCGACAGCATGTTCAGCCCCTCAACGATCACCGAGAAGGCCATGGCCGCGTAGATGTAGCCCTTCGGCACATGGGCTCCCATGCCTTCGGCGATCAGCGTCATGCCGATCATCATCAGGAAGGCGAGTGCCAGCATCACCACGGTCGGGTTTCGCTTGATGAACTCGGCCAAGGGATTGGCCGCCAGCAGCATGACGGTGACGGCAACCAGCACCGCGATCACCATGATCGGCACATGCGGCGTCATGCCCACGGCGGTGATGATGCTGTCCACCGAGAAGACGAGGTCCAGCAGCAGGATCTGCACAATGGCGGAACCGAAGGTGAGGCTCGCGCCCTGCCCCGCGAACATGTCGCCTTCCTGCGGCGGATCGACATTGTGGTGGATCTCCTTGGTTGCCTTCCACACCAGGAAGAGCCCGCCCGCGATCAGGATCAGGTCGCGCCAGGAGAAGGCGTGGCCGAACACCTCGAACACCGGCGCGGTGGCGCGGACGATCAGCGCCACCGTGCCGAGCAGCGCCAGGCGCATGATCAACGCCAGCCCGATGCCGATCCGACGTGCCCGCGCCTGCTGATGCGCGGGCAGCTTGTTGGTGATGATCGAGATGAAGATCAGGTTGTCGATGCCGAGCACAACCTCCATCGCGATCAGCGACACCAGGGCGATCCAGACCGCGGGGTCGGCGGCCAGGGCAAGCAAAGCATCCATCAGAAGAACGTCTCCTCGGAACTTTCAGAGGGTGCGAAGACCTGAACGGCCCCCGGCAGAAGCCGGAACCGGGCGGGAGTCATGGTGTTCAACTCGCCATCGGTGTTGACCGGCATGGGGCGACGGGTGCGTACGTCGCAGGCCTGGGTGGGAAAAGCGCGCACATCCCGCCACTGCCCGTGCGTGCCGGTCCGCAGATAGGGAAGCAGCGCCAGCAGGCGCCACCAGTGATTCAGCTCCAGGCTGTACACATCGAGCTTGCCGTCATCGGGGCGGGCATTGCTCGCGACCGTCATGCCGCCGCCGTAGTGGCGTCCATTGCCGACGGAGACCTGGATGGTTTTCACCTGCTCCTCCACCCCGTCATGGCTGATCCAGGCGGTAAAGGGTCGTGAACGGCGTAGCAGGCGGAAGGCGGCGATGCCGTAGCCGAGCTTGCCCCAGCGCTTCTTCACCTCGGCGCCCAGGTCGCGCGCCAGCTCCGCCGAGAAGCCGATAGAGGCCACGTTGAAGAAGGGAATGCCGTTCACCTCGCCGAGGTCGATGGGGCGGGGCGCGACGGCGGCGATGATGCGGGCAGCCTCCACCGGGTCGGGCGGGATGAACAGGCTGCGCGCCAGGTCGTTGGCGGTGCCCAGAGGCAGGATACCAAAAGGCAGGCCGGTCTCGATCAAGGCCGGCGCGGCGCCATTCAGCGTGCCGTCTCCGCCGCCCAGGATCACTGCCTGCGCTCCTTGCCCGGCATGGGCGCGGATGGCATCGGCCGCGTTGCCGCCCTCGGGGCAAGCTACTTCCTGTAGTTGCCAGCCGGCCCGCTGCAGAATGGCCAGCGCTTCCTCGATGACGGCGCCGCCATTGCGGGCGCGGCGGTTGACAATCAGCAGCGCGTGCTTCGGGCCGGGGGCGGCCTGATGTGCAGGGTTCCCCTCCGGCGTCGCGGCAGCGGCCCGGCTACCCTGATGCTGCATGGGATCCTCTATCCTCATCAATGCCCGGCCATGCGTCACATTGCGGAAAACCATACATTCCGCAATGTTGCGTTACGGTCGGTCCTCAGATTTACGGCAACTGTCACGCCACGGCAGCGTCTCAGCCCTGACCGCAACCCGGAAGGCTTCCATGTTCCCAGGCCCGTCCGCCCTGCAACGTCTGCGTCGCCGTTTCGGTTGGGGACAGTTCGCCGCTCTTGCGGCGCTGCTCTGCAGTGCGCTGGGGCTGCTCGGCTTCGCCTGGCTTGTGGACGAGGCGCTGGAAGGCGACACCCGCGCGTTCGACGAGGCCATCCTGCTGGCCCTGCGCGATCCTGCCGATCGAGCCGACCCGATCGGACCATTCTGGCTGGAGATCATGATGCGGGACTACACCGCGCTCGGCAGCCACGCCGTGCTGATCCTGGCCGGCCTGCTGGCGCTGGGATATATCGCCTTTCTGCGCAAATGGGCGTCGGCCGTGCTGCTGGTGGTGTCCTTTGGCGGCGGCATGGCGATCAACGGGCTGCTGAAGCAGGGCTTCGACCGTCCACGCCCCGACCTGGTCGCGCATCTGGCCGAGGTGCATACGGCGAGCTTTCCGTCCGGCCATGCCATGCTTTCCGCCACCTGCTACCTGGTGCTGGGCACCTTGCTGGCGGGGGTTGCTCGCCCGCGCCGGCTGAAGGCCTATGTCATGGCGGCGGCCGTTGGGCTTACGGTGATCATCGGCGTCAGCAGGGTCTATCTGGGCGTGCACTGGCCGACCGACGTTCTGGCGGGCTGGGCCCTGGGCGCCGCGTGGGCGATGGCGTGCTGGCTGGGGCTGCGGCTCTGGGTCAACCGCAAGGAGTGGCGCAGCCGTGGCGAGGGCGCGGCAGATGCCGGCACCGCGCACGCGCCTGCGCGCCCAGGCTTCCCCTCCGGCCCCGAAGCATGATTGATGCTGGCAGCGCCGGATGCCGTCCGGCGCTGCCAGCAGGAGGAGCAGAGGAAAGGTGAGTCAGGTCTTGCAGCCGCAGCAGCCGGCGGCGCCCAGGCCGGAGGCGGTGATGGCGGCACTGCCCGGGCTGATCCGCCAGGTCGCCGCACGCTATGCGGGGGCTTCCCGCTACAGCCGTGGCTTCGTGCCCGGCAAGCTGCGTGGCGACCCCGCGACGGAAGTGGTGCTGCGCCATGCGGCGCAGCTCGGCGGCTTTGGCCATGTGCTGGACCTTGGCTGCGGACGCGGTCAGCTCGCGCTGCTGCTGGTGCAGGCGGGGCTGGCGCGGGAAGCAACGGGCATCGACGTGATCGGCCCGCAGGTGGCGGAAGCCAATGCCGCTGCCGCCGGGTTGCCGGCGCGCTACATCCAGGCCGATCTGGCACGTCCGGAAACCCGCGCCGCCCTCCCGGACTGCGACACGCTGCTTCTGGTAGACGTGCTCTATCAGATGCCGGAGGCAGCACAGATGGCGTTGCTGGCACCCGCCTTGCGGGCGGCGCGGCGGCGCATGGTGATCCGGCTGTTCGACCCCGATCTGGGCTGGCGCAGCCGTTTCGGCCGCGGCATGGAACGGGTCAACGCCGTGCTGCGCGGCGAGCCCGGGGCGCGGGTCAGCCCCTTGCCGCTGCCGCGCATCGAGGCGGTGCTGCGCGGCGGAGGCTTCCGGGTCGAGCGGCGCCCCTGCTGGGGAAGGCTGCCCCTGCCCAACGTGCTGCTGCTGGCGGAACGAGACTGAGTTCAGCGGGGCGGAACGGCGCAGATTTCGCCCGAAGGCTCCGGCCCTGGCCGTGGCGCTTCCCCAAGCTGCGCCAACTCTTCGTTTCTGAAGGCGCGGGAGCGGGTGAGAAAGCGCTGTTCCCGCCCATTGTCGAGCGAGAACATGCCACCCCTCCCGGGCACCACGTCGATGATGAGCTGGGTGTGCCGCCAGGCCTCGAACTGCGCGCCGCCAATGTAGACCGGCACGCCGCCGATCTCGCCCAGCTTCACATCGCCATCGCCGATCAGGAAATCATCCTGCGGGTAGCACATGGGTGACGAGCCGTCGCAGCAGCCGCCCGATTGATGGAACAGGATGGGGCCGTGTTCCTGCCGCAGCGTGTCGATCAGGGCCAGGGCGGCGGCGGTTGCGCGCACGCGGGGCGGGGTGTTGTCGTTCATGCTGCCGCTCCTGCTGCTGGGCGCGGAGAGGGCTGCCCTCCCCGCCGCCGGATGGCTCAGAAGAAGCCGAGCTTCTTCGGGCTGTAGCTGACCAGCAGGTTCTTGGTCTGCTGATAGTGGTCCAGCATCTTCGCGTGGTTCTCCCGCCCGATGCCCGACTGCTTGTAGCCGCCGAAGGCCGCGTGCGCCGGGTAGGCGTGGTAGCAGTTGGTCCAGACACGCCCGGCCTGGATGGCGCGGCCGAAGCGGTAGGCGCGATTGCCATCCCGCGTCCAGACGCCGGCACCGAGGCCGTAGAGCGTGTCGTTGGCGATGGACAGCGCCTCCTCGTCATCCTTGAAGGTGGCGACGGAAACAACGGGGCCGAAGATCTCCTCCTGGAAGACCCGCATCTTGTTGTGGCCGCGGAAGATGGTCGGGTTGACGTAGTAGCCCCCCGCCAGTTCGCCGCCCAGCTCGTTGCGCGTGCCGCCGGCCAGCACCTCGGCACCCTCCTGCTTGCCGATGTCGATATAGCTCAGGATCTTCTCCAGCTGCTCGCTGGAGGCCTGGGCGCCGATCATGGTGGAGGGATCGAGCGGATGCCCCTGGGTGATGGCGGCGGTGCGCTTCAGCGCCCGTTCCATGAAGCGGTCGAACAGCTTCTCATGGATCAACGCTCGGGACGGGCAGGTGCAGACCTCGCCCTGGTTGAGGGCGAACATGACGAAGCCCTCGACCGCCTTGTCGAGGAAGTCGTCATCCTCCGCGCCGACATCGGCGAAGAAGATGTTAGGCGATTTGCCACCCAGCTCCAGCGTGACGGGGATCAGGTTCTGGCTGGCATACTGCATGATCAGCCGGCCAGTGGTGGTTTCGCCGGTGAAGGCGATCTTGGCGATGCGGCTGGAGGAGGCCAGCGGCTTGCCTGCCTCCAGCCCGAAGCCGTTGACGATGTTCAGCACGCCGGGCGGCAGCAGGTCGGCGATCAGCTCGGCCAGGATCATGATGGAGGCGGGCGTCTGCTCGGCCGGCTTCAGCACCACGCAATTGCCGGCGGCCAGTGCCGGCGCCAGCTTCCAGCACGCCATCAGGATCGGGAAGTTCCACGGGATGATCTGGCCGACCACGCCCAGCGGTTCCTGGAAGTGGTAGGCCACCGTGTCGTGGTCGATTTCCGAGATGCCGCCTTCCTGCGCCCGGATGCAGCCGGCGAAGTAGCGGAAATGGTCAACGGCGAGCGGCAGGTCGGCGGCCGTGGTTTCGCGGATCGGCTTGCCATTGTCCCAGCTCTCGGCGGCGGCCAGCAGCGGGATGTTGTCCTCGATCTTCTGCGCGATCCGGTTGAGGATGTTGGCGCGCTCGGTCGCGCTGGTGCGGCCCCAGCCTTCCTTGGCGGCGTGCGCTGCATCAAGGGCCGCGTTGATGTCGGCGGCATCGGAGCGCGCCACCTCGCACAACACCTTGCCGTTAACCGGCGAGGTATTCTCGAAATACCGGCCGCTCTTCGGCTCGGCCCATTGTCCGCCGATGAAGTTGCCATAGCGTGCGGCGAAGGGCGGCTTCGAGGCGCGGTCGAATTCCATCTGGGTCATCGGGTCCCCTCCCATGCTGATTTGGCGCCATTCAGCGCCCTTGAGCCGCAGCATCCTCCGATCACGGGCCGGGTGCCAGCCATCTCTGCCCTTGCTGCGGCGCAAACCTGTCGCAGAGCTGCGACAATGGCGCACCTCACCAAGAGGCTGCGACCGTGCTCTGGCACCCCTCAACCGCGAGCGCTGCCTTTCCTGGCCTTTCAGTTCTGCAGGCCAAGCCGCGCCAGCTTGCGGTGCAGGGTAGCGCGGCTGATGCCGAGGCTGCGTGCGGCGGCCGAAACGTTCCCTTCCGCCCGTGCCAGCGCCCGGCTCACGGCTCCGCGCTCGGCTTCGCGCAGCCCGTCCCCGGTGCTCGCCGGCCCGCCCACGACGGCGGAGGCGGGCAACCCTGCGGCGATGCGCTCCGCGGTGATGCCGTAGAGGCGTCGCGCGGCGCGGGTGGCGCCGATCACTAGGTCGTCCCGGTCGAGGGCCAACAGCGCGCCTTCGGCTCCCGCTTCTTCGGCGGACAGCAGGATGCGCGCCTGAGGGTAGGCCTGGCGGAAATGTGCCGCCTCGATCCGCCGGGCGGCGTCGCCCACAGCCGCCGCGACCAGAGCCACCATCGCCCGGTCGGCATCGCGCCGGCAGTTGGAAACATCCAGGCAACCCACCAGCCGTCCCTCATGGTCGTGCAGCGGCGCCACGGTGCATGATAGGCCGATGTTCCGGGTGTAGAAATGCTGGTCGCGATGGATGGTCAACGCCCTCCCCTCCGCCAGGCAAGTGCCGACGCCATTGGTGCCTTCCCGCGCTTCGCTCCAGACCATGCCGGTCCACAGGCCCCAGTTCAGGAAGGCCGCGTCATCGCCGGGGCGCCCCCGCCGTTCCAGCGGCACGCCGTCGCGGTCGGTCAACAGGATGCAGCACCCGCTGTCCCCCACTGTTTCCAGCAACCGGTCCAGGGTGGGCCGTGCCGCGCGCAGCATTGGCGCCAGCCGCTCATGCGCTTCCCGCAATCTGGCTTCCTCGATGCGGTGAGGCGGACGCGACGTTTCCGGATCCAGCCCATGATCCCGCGCGGAGCGGAGCCAGGAGGCCACAACAGCCGACCGCGCCGCAGCGGAATGATCGCGCAGGGTGGCGTGCACGCGCTCGGCATGGTGAAGATGGGCATCTGGGCGCATGGCTCCGCTTCCTCCCTCCCGGACCCTTAGCGGGTTCTGTCCGCGGCAAGGTGGCATATCTCGGCGCATGGCGCACAGCACTTCGGCGGGGGCTAAAGTCCGCCGGTGCGGCGCCAGCCCTGTTCCTGCATGCAGCTTTCCACCACCGCCTCGCGCAGCGGCGCCGCCGAATCCCGGCTCCGATATTGGGGGGAGTCGAAATAGCCGCCTGTGCTACGGCAGGAGCGCCCGTCAGCCCCGCATTCCACGAAGGAGGGCACAAAGCGGCCGGGGCGTTCCACCACCGTTTCCCATTGCGGTGCGATGCCGCCGGCCTGGCCTTCGCACCGCGCCAGGGCAGCGTCCCGCTGCGCGGCATCCGTCCCGGGCTTCTCCCACCCGGCGCAAGCACCCAGCAGCGGAAGCACCAGCACCAGCCGTGCGCGCAACAGCATGGCAACGCCCTCCTACCGATCTTCTCCGCAGGGGCAACGCCCGTGACCGATCCGAGGTTTGCGGTGCTACGGCTTCACCGAGAACAACCGCCCCCAGCCCTGGATGCATGCCGGATCGGCGCCCGCCAGTGACAATCCCTTCCACACCGCCGTTGCCACGGTGTCATAAACCGGCAGGCCGAGCCGCGCCTCCCATTCGGCAACCAGCGGTGCAGCCCGCAGATTGGTGCAGACCACCGCCAGGGCGTCGGCGCCCTCAGCCGCCACCGCCCCTACCATTCCGGACAATTCACCCGCGTCCACCCCCGCAAAGGAAAAATTCTCCTGCAGACCGAGATGCCGCTCTGCAACGCAATCGAAACCGAAGGACGCATAATTGGCGAGGATGCGCGCCTGCACATCGTCGCGATAGGGCGTGACCAGCCCGAGCCGTTTCACTCCCGTCGAGGTCAGCACGTCATTGAGTGCCAGCATGGACGTGGTGGCGGCGATGCCCGTCGCCGCGGAGATGCGCGCACACAGCCGCTCATCCGCTGCGAAGCCAAGCCAGCCCGAGGAGGTCCCGCTCCAGACAATCGCATCGACTCGGGCATCGGCCAGCAGTTCCGCAGCGCGCAGAATGGGCGTGTCGTCGAACTGCGCCAGCGCACTCTCGGACAACGCGATCTCGGTGACGCGAAAGCGGCTGAAGTGAGCCGATACGTCTGGCAGGCCGGCGATCATCGCCTGCGTCACCGGCTCCAGCACCGTATTGGAAGAGGGCGTCAGCACGCCGAGCCGGATCCGGTGCTCGCTCATACCCTTTCTCCTTGTCCTTGGCGCGACGATCTGGAACCCATGTTCTTTCCTCCCCGGCTCATGCGGCACAAGGCCGCTCCTGCCGCTTGGCCCGCAATCCAAGGGCGATGCTGCCAGAGAACGGGCTGGCCGGTCACCCCTCCACCCGGCCAGCCCGTTCATCCGGAACACCGGCCTTGGCCGACAAGCGCATTTGGAGCGTGGAACGGTGCAGCAGTTGCGACGTTGTTTTTCCGGGACAAAGAAAGGATCAAGGCCATGGCGGATCGCCCACCGGAAGGCCCGAAAGCACAATTCCCCTCGAAAGATGCCACGGGAGGCTACATTCCGAAGCCTCCATCGGCACCCGAGTTGGACCAGATTTCGGAGGCCCAGGCACAGATCACGGATGAATGGACAGGGGAGCCCCCGAAGCAGGAGAAACCCGGCGCAGATCGGTAGGCGAGTTCGCCTGCCTGTGCCCCCGCGCCGGAACATGAACTTGCCTTTGCGGGGAGAATTTGCCGGGTGAGGGGATCGAACCCCCGACCTTCGGTTTACAAAACCGCTGCACTACCGCTGTGCTAACCCGGCGCAGAGCAAGGCTTACGAAGGGAAACGTCACCCAATTCAGCAGGTTACGGCCCCTTCTGTCGCATACCCTAGTTTTCAGCGTTTGTCCAAATATGCACCACTCACCTGAGCTACTGTCCCTCAGATGTCCCGCAAAATGAGGATATCTGTTGTCTGTATGATGTTCGGAGCATCTGTGCGCCTCGGTCGCAGGAACCCTTTCTTGCGGTAGCTGGACAGAAATTACCGCCGAAGCGGCCACAATCTCTACCTGCAGCGACGGCATCGACAGGATAGCCCCGGCATGGAGGCGGGCTGTCGACAGCGCCTAACCTGCCACCCCCTACAGTAGTAACGAGAATCTGCCTCCTCCCTCCCCCCCTTCACCTGGACAGATGCTAGGGGTGCCCCGCCCCGGTCAAGCGATCCACTCTTACGGGAACTAAATTTGAGGTTTCTGTGCACTGAAGTGCGAGCTTGATCCGGTTGGCAGAAAACCGGCCGCCGAGGCGGCGCGGACATTCGGTTACGGCTGGATGGGCTCGGCGGCCTCGGCCGCGATGACCGCCATCGCGCCAGACGCCTTGAGGGCGGCATGACGGCCGCGACCAGCATCACGGTCCGGGTGCCGCTGGCCATCCGACACAGACCGGGCTGAAGACAGTCGTGACTCCGATTGCCGATGGCGTGGCGCCGGTCACAACGCGCGCCGGCCGGCGCTGGTGAAGGCGCTGGCTCGGGCGTTCCGGTACCAACGCCTGCTGGACAATGGAGTCTACGGCTCGGTCACCGACATGGCGGCCGCGGAGAAGATCGACCGCGGCTACCTCGGGCGCCTGCTACAGCTCACGCTGCTTTCTCCAGACCTCGTCGAGGACATTCTGGAGGGGCGGGAGATGAATGGCTTGGGTCTACCTCCGCTGCTTTCATGCGCATCGGCGGTCTGGCATCAACAGCGGGCTAGTCTCGATCTGAGCAGGCGGACATCGCATCCGGCGAGTGACGCGGTAAAGCACGATTGGACTCAATGACCTTGCCGGACGCGGCCGATGCTGCCCAGCCGAAAGCTCACCCCCCCATAAAACGTTTCTGTGCCTCAATGTCCTCTCGCTCAGCATGATGCTCCCAGCTTTCGGCAATGCGCGCGAGCATCCCCGCTGTCCGCGGCCAAGCGGTCGAAACATCCGCCCATTGCCGTGCCTGCACGGCGAGCGCTCGTTCGGCACCACCGCCTTCATACGGATCCTTGGAGAAGACCCCACGCATATTGAAGCGTTCTACTTGGATGCCGCGTTCCAACTCGTCGCTTGCGGCCCCCTCGATCACCTCGCGCACCGCCCTATGCGGCCACGCTTCATCGGCAGGATCATGTGGCGCATGCGCCAAAACCTTGCCGATATACTGCGCTCCTATCTTCGCCCGGTCCGCTTCGATCGTAAGTTGCAACGCCTCCATCACCCAAACTCGCAAAGCGGACGCGTCCACTTCGGTGCCGGTGCGGCCCGGCAATTCGCGGAAGGATTCTAAGGCTCGGAACGCGGCACGAGCTTGCTGGCGAAGCGCCTCGTTGGGCTCCGGACGTCTACCCGATGTAGGCAAGAACACCGTGCAAATCAGGGAGACGAAAAGTTCGGGGTTCCCAGCCATTGTCTCGAAGAGAACTAGCCGCTGCTTCGGCTTTCCCGCGTTCGTCAGGAGAGATAAGTACGCAAACTCGCGTCTGGCGATGTCAGCGCGATCGACGTCGCTGCGCGCCCTCAGATGCCCAAAGACCTGCTCGACTGCGTACACGAAGCTGGCGCCAATGGATTCGACTGAGGCATTAATCTCCGGGATAGCCCCGTCGAGGGCTTTGAGGGTCAGATCAGAAGAAATGGGCAGGCTGCGGCCTTGAGCTAGGAGCGCGGGAATGGCCCTTCCGACATTCAGCAGTTTCTGGACCGCGCGCTCGACGAGGGCAGGATTGCTGTCAGGCAAAAACCACGGAGACTTCCGATTCCAGTACGCATCCTCGACATCTTTGCCGAGTGACGCGATGAAATCCCAAGCCGCTTCGTCGTCTGGTAGACCCTGAAGCAGGACAGCGAGGTGTGGCGATGAAAGTACGCTCTGCTCAGTGCGCAGGAGCGTTCTCCATTCGTCACCAAAACGCTGCTCTCCGACACTTGAGAGGCCACCAGCAAGTCCAGTGGCGCTAGGCGTTCCGCGCGCGAGGGCGTTAAGGCAGAACTCGAGAATCGCCTCTGCTGTGGGCAGAGCGTTACCTGTAAGCCGGACGAGATCCCACGTATTGGTCAATTCGTCGGCGAGCCGGAGCACGCCGGCATCTCCCTCCGCCGTGAGAAGGTCACGCACGGCCCCCGCTCGCAGTTCTTCCAACCGCTCGCGCGTGAGCGGCGACTCTCCGGGCGCGATAACTAGTTCGGGCAGGCTTTCCGCAAATAGGGGAAGTGTGCGGGCGACGACGTCCTCGGGCTCCCACTTCTGAACCAGAGACACGAGCCGCTCAAGTGGCGCCCCGCGCAGGGCCCAGGCGGTGTCCTGGAAGCCGGCGTGCCTCGCGGTGGTTGCTCGGAGGCAGTCCCAGACCTGCTGGCGATCCACCGAAGGCAGCGCTGCGAGAGCTGTGTCCAGGATTGACACGGCTTCCTCGTGCTCCTCCTGCGGGAGATCGGGCAGTCGCGGAATGAGTTCAAGCCATCGGGATCGATTCGTCCCGACGAGGCGCAGCGCCGCCTGAGCGGCGGCGCGATGCACAGCAATCGTCTCGGTCGTCGGCGCCCCAGCCTCACTCGCCCCGGCTTCCCTGATCTCCGGGCGGGACGTGGGCGAGCTGCTGGAGTGCATCTCGGGCAGAAGGCGAAGGGAAAGATCCCAGCCCACCTTGTCGTCCGTGCGCACGACCGCCTGCATCACTGCAAGGCGTTTCGCCACAGGCGCATCAGTGTGCGGTAGCCACGGCAACAGAATTTCGCGCAGGCTGTTGATCGGCCTGTTTCCGAGCTTACCGCCTGGGTCGAACGCCGCGAGTCGGGCCAGTAGGATCGCCACGCGCGGCAGGAGGTCCGGATCCCAGGCGAGTACCTCCAGCGCCCAGAGTAGGTAGGTATGCCGCGCGTCGGGCGCGATAAAAGCGGTGCGCTCACGGAAGAGCGGAGCGACGGTCCCCGCGCCACCTTCAAGAAGACGAGCGACCGCCGCGACGAAAGGGGCCGGTGCAGCCTCTGCGAGGAGCGGCAGCGCGCCCCGTAGACTCGCCAGGAGCGCGGCGTCCGTGGCAAGGCCGGGAAGCGATCCCACTATTCCACCCACCCAGGCCTCCGGCCCGCCAACGGCGGCTAGGCTGGCGCCAAAAGCCGCAGGCTCGTGCATCGTAGCCGCTAGTAGGAGGGTCATTGCCATCCCCTCCCTGAGCCAGTCGGACCGGTTCAGTCCTCGTCCAGCCATGAGAAGAGCATCATCGTCAAGTTCGAGGTTCGTATCGCGCTCGCCGAGCACGTCGCAGCAGCTTGCCCTGAAGCGGCCGAGGTGCAGGCCGTCGGCGAGCGCGCCGAGCAACACGAAAGCGTCCATGGGTGCGCGGACCTTCCACACGGTGCCAGCGCGCTCAAGCGGTGGGTCGTCCATTGCGAGAAGGTGCTGAATGCGCGCCTCAAATTCCTCATAGGAAGAAGCATCTGAGAGCGTCGTTAGGACAGATCGGTCCCCTTCGATTGAGGCGTCCCAGGCCCCGGCAAGTAGCGCGGCGATGAGCCCAGTTCCTTGTGCATTGCCGGCCCAGGCTGGCCGATTGGGCGTGCCGCCAGGCCGCACTCGCGTAAGCACAGTGACGCTGCTCCCGCATCCGGCGGCGAGCTGCGCAGCAAGCAGGCGATCAGCACTGCCGCCCAATGACAGCGCTTCGGCGAATACGTGCCGCGGGGGGCGCGTGAGCTGGACGTAGCTGCCGCCACGGCCCTGCGCGCGCCCCGATGCGATAATCGTCGGGCCGTGCTGCACGAGTAGACCAGCTCGCGTCGCAGCAAGATTCGTTGGGAAGAAAATGAGGCCAGTCGCGAGATCGCCACGACGTACCAGGTCCGTTACTGCGTCTGGCGTTCTGAGACCAAGAGCGCGCGCACGCAGGACGGCCCGAACTTCCGGCTTAGCCGATCGAAGGGCAGCAATTGCGAACGCCAACGCCTCTTCGGCCGAATCGGCGGCTATCTCAATTCGGTCGGGCTGCAATGTGGCAAGGCGCTGAACGATGGACGCAGCCTGCTCGGCGCGCCCTGCCAGGAGGAGTTGCTCGGTGATGGTAAGGGAGCAGCCGCTCGCATACTCGCGCCACAACTCGTCGGTCGACGCGACACCGGGTGGGTACGCGCCGAAGAATCCGGAAGCCCAGTGCGCCGCGACGCCTGGCGCGAGGCCGAGCCAGTGCTTCAGCTTGCCGCCATCGACAACGCGCACGTCCTTCCAGCCCTTACCTTTGGCGAGTTCAGTTTCCCACTGATCGAGCCTCACCCGAGGAACATCGTAGGTGCGGGGCGTGACAAACACGAAGGTCGTCTGCGCGCGTTGCGCGGCGTCGAGGGTCTTACTCCGCTTAGTTAGATCCTTCGCAGCCTTAGACTTGAAGTCTGGCTCGCAGCCGAATTCCCATACCGAGTGTCTGGCCGGGACGAACGGATCGGCACCCCTAGACGTAAGCACGCCATCGAAGCCGCGTACCTGGCCCGCTTCTCCTGATAGAAACCGCGCGTCTACGGGAGTCTCAGATGTGGCGAGGATAAGGTCGTAGATCAGGGCTGGGAGAAGATCCCGCGCGTCCTTCCTTGCAGCAAATGTGTCCAGGTGATTCTTGTCAATCCAGTCCATTAGATCTCCTGACCCGCAGCTGCATTTCCGGCGACTATGCGGGAGAAAAAATCCGAATCACGCGGCAGACTCACTTCCCTACTGCTGCACGAGATACGCCAACTCCCGCTCCAGCATCTGCGGGTTCCGGCATACATGGAACGCCCAGCGCCCGAGCTTCCCCCAGTTGTTCACCGCCCGCACCCAACGCCGCGCGCCTTCGTGCTTGGCAGTCGTCTGGTTGTCCTCAAAGCCCTTCACTTCAAGCACAAGCGTCAGGTCCGGCTCTCCATCCGGCATGGCCATACGCACGAGGAAGTCGGGCTCGTAGCCGTGATCGACCCCGAGGAACTCATACGGGATGCTGAGGTCCATCCCCTCATTCCGCGCATAGAAGCGGATCAGCCCCTGCTGTGCGGCCTGCTCCAAACGGAACGCAGCACTTTGTTCCCACGCGGCGGTGTCGGCGACGACATGCCCGATGTGGCTCGCCATCGTCGCAAAGACCGGCCGCTTCGTGCGGAACTCCACACCCGTGGTGCTGCCGATTTCCTGTGTGCGGTTCAGCAAGGGCAGCAGCGGCGGCTCGCCCGATGAGGCGTCCGGCTGGATGGCGTCGCGCACCCGCTCCACCACCTGTCGCGCATATTTCTCGAGGCCAAGCTCGGGCTCCGGTGCGCCGTTGAAGTTTACCTTCCGGCGCACGTATTCCTCGACCACGCGGAACACTTGCGGGAACAGCGCGTGGCGTGATTGCAGCGCGAACACGCGCCGCTTGCGCCCCTCGGTACCGGACGTACCCGCCTGCGTCAGCTCCTCGACGATGCGCTGTGCCGCCTGGAACAGGATCGTCTGGAGGTGGACCGAGGCGTAATAGGCCTCACGGTCCTGCTGGTGGAAGCCGAAGGGCGACTGCGTCTCCGCCATGCCGCCGCCGACCTGCACTCCCACCTGCGGCCGCACGAAAGTGCCGGTGGGCTCGCGGTTCGGCTCGATGCGCAGCGGCTCCATCGCGCCGACATCGCAGCGAATCAGGTTGCGGCGCAGCGCGAAGGCATAACCCTCCACCACCGGGAAGCGGATCTCCATCGCGGCCCTCTCGGGCAGCGCCTTCACCAGGTTGGGCGGCGTGTCGTCCGGCTCGGGCTTGTTCACCGGCCTCCCGCGGAACGGGATGACGGAGAAGGGCACGCCGTAGACATCGCAGTATTCCTCGGTCAGCAGCCCGGTTGCGGGGTCCGGCTTGTAGTCCATCCGCCGCAGACCGCGGCCCACGACCTGCTCGCACAGCAGCTGGCTTGTGAAGGCGCGCAGCCCGAGGATCTGCGTGACTGTGTTGGCGTCCCAGCCTTCCGTCAGCATGGCCACCGAGACGACGCAGCGAACATGCTCGCCGGGCTCGCCAGCTTTGCCGACGGTGGCCACAATGCGCCGCAGCTCCTCAGCCGCATCGGCCTTCTTCTTGCCCTTGCCCGTGCCGCCGGCCTCGGCCTGCGCCAGCAGCTTGCTGTCGATGCGGATGGTGACCTTCCGCTCTGCCGTGTTACTGAACAGTTCGGGGAAGACCTCGCCCTGCCCGTAGACGGTGCGCGGCTTGGGCTTCTTCCCGCGCTTGGTGGTAGGCGCCTCGTCCTCGCCCTCTTCCTCTTCGAGAACTTCCTGCACCTCGGCCTCGGTGACCGTCTCGATCACCTGCTCGCCGCTGATGCGGCGGTAGAATTCCTCGGCGATGTCGGTGTTGTCGCAGACGACGATCACGCAGGGCGGCGTCCGGTCCGCGCCGGGCTGGGCCGCCCGGATACGCTCGAAACGCTCCTTCCACTGGCCCATGATCTGGACCAGCGCGCCTTGTGCCTCGCGCCAGACTACATCCGGCTTCGGCTTGCCGGAGCGCCCAGGTAGCTTCTCGCCAGGTTGCAGCCCGTCACGGATCGCCTCCCATAGGCGGAAGTATCGCGGGTCAGGCCGCCCCGTCGTGTCCTGAACGGGCAGTCGGGGGATCTTTGTGATGCCGCTCTCGATCGCATCCACGAGTCCGAAGTCGGAGACGATCCAGGGGAAGGGCTGGCCCTCGGGATACCCGCTGCCCTTGATGCGGAAGGGCGTGGCGGAAAGGTCCACCACCATGGCGATTCCTGGCGCTTCACCACCGGCCGCGTTCAGCCGATCGAGCCCGTCAACCCAGACGGTCGCCTCCTGCGCTTCATCCTCGAATGCCGCCTTGTCGTCGCCGGTCAGCCCAGAGCCGGCCGCCACACCGGGAGCCGGCCGCCAGCAATGGTGACCCTCGTCGTTGATGACCAGGATCGGCAGCCGGTCAGACGCGCTGCCCAGGATGCGGCGCAGGAAATCCGCGGGGGTTTCCTCGCCCTTGTCGACGACGGCATAGGTCTTGTCACCGTCCTTGTGCGGGCTTTCCGGCGCGAAGCGGTGCCAGTTCTCGACAATGACGGTCCCGCGCTGGAGCAGCGGCCGCCATTTCGTCGGCACGAGATCGAAAGCGTCATAGTAATTGTCCGGTGCGTCGGGCTTCAGCACGCCCAGCCGCTCCTTCACTGTCAGGTTCGGCGCGCAGAGCAGGGCGACGTCCGGGTATTCCCTGCTCTCCGGGCTGATGCCGCGGTTCACGAAGGCCCATGTGATCACCATGGCTGCGACCAGCGTCTTGCCGCTGCCGGTCGCGAGCTTGGTGCACAGGCGGCGCAGTGGCTTCAGCGACGGGTCGGCGGGCTTGTCAACCAGGGTGGGGAAGAACTCCGCGCCCTGCGCCAGTTGGAAGGCCGGCCCCGGTCGCACGCCGCTCAGCAGGCGCCCGAGATCCTCCTCCGTTACCTTCGGTGCGAAGCGCAGGCGGCTGGTGCGGCCGGTGAAGCGCATCTCCGCCAGGTAGATGATGGTCTCGACTGCCTCACGCTGGCCGAAGAACAGGCGGCGCTCGCGATCCTCACGGCTCCAGTGGCGGAGCAACTCGCGGGTGGCGAGCGTGGCGCCGCGGTAGTCGGCCTCCCGCCACCGGCGCACATCGTCGCGCAGCAGGTTAGGCAGCGGCAGGTCGTCCTGCTGCTCCTGCGCCAGCAGCGACATCTGCGCGCTGCCGGTCCGCTCGGTCTTGTACCAGTAGGAGGCGGTGCGACGGCCCGGTTCCTTGTGCGCGGCGCCGGTGACGGTGTCGTACTTCCAGTGCTGATCTGGCTCGTTGTAGGGCGAGCAGAGGATGGGCCGTTCGACCGGTTGGATCGGGATGTCCTGTTGCTGCGGAGAGGCTTTGGCCATCGCCTCAGCCCTCCAGCCGATGCAGGCGCATCACCTCGTTCCCGCGCGGGTCGATCACCTTCACCGCGACGCAGGCATGCTCGCCCTTCGGAAAGGGCAGGCTGACTGTGCCGGAGAGGGCGGTGAGGGCTTCCTCATCCACCACGCCCTTGAGCGCAGCGCTCAGCTTCGACCAGGCGCCCTTGTCCGGGAAGAAGGCCTGGGTGATGCAGAAGCTGCGGCCGTCATAGTCGCTGTCCATGAACCAGGCGGCCACCTTGTCGGCGCGCGTCGGCGTGATCGTGGCCGTCAGTGGATCGTAGATATCGACTCCTTCCATCACCACGCGCCACTCGTCCTTGCCAGCCGTTTCCAGCTTCGAGCGCGGCTTTCCGAAGACAGTGAACAATTGTGCCGCGGGTGTGTCCTTCAGCAGCCCCGACATTCCGCTACTCACGTCTGGCCTGATGAACGCCATGTGAACGCGCACGCGGGGGTTCGGATCCTCGTCGATGATCGCCTGAGCAGCGCCGTCGAAGGTGAAGCCGGCGATCACCAACTCCTCATAGCCGCGCCGCGACGCAGCGGAGAGAAGCTGCTCGACCTGCTGCGCCGTCACTGGCCCGTATTGCGGGCCGAAAGCGACGGCGACGGTAGCGCGGCCTTCGGGATCATCGTCCGTCTCGCCCTTCAACACCCATCGGCCCTCGGCATGGATGGCTTGCGACCGCGCGCCGAGCGGTTCCAGTCGGGTGAAGTGCTTTTCCTTGTTGTCCAGGAATCGGACACCGTCCTGCCTGAGGAGTCGAAGCATCTGGTCGAGATAAGCTTCGGCATTCTGCGGATCGGCTGTTGCCGCATCGGCACCATCGGCGGCGAAGGTATCATCCAGCGTCTCGGGTGCGCCGTCTATAGGGCTTGCATGCGCAGCCTCATCGAGACTGGTCTCGGCGGGCTGCACGGCTTCGACAGTGAAGGGGCCGGCTACCCGCGTGATACCGTTTACCTTCTCGGGCTGATCGACAAGTTCTTCCTGCTCCGCGGCATCAGCGATTGCCTTGTCCACCTCGTCCTGCTTTGCGCGCCACGCTGCGCGATACGCTGTGATGGCTTGAGCGAAGTCCTCCGGGTAGCCGGGGTCTGTGTCGAAGGGTACGGTCCAATGCTGGAAGCCTTCGCCAACCTTGGGTAGCAGCCAGCGCCGACGGTCGCCCTCTGTGATGGCGCGCTTGCCCTCAGCCCTCTGCTTGGCCGCAAGCTTTCCAGCGAGGCGGGTCGGTAAGTCTTTGCCTGCGTTCTCCAGGGCGGCGTTTAAGGCCGACAGGCGCGTGTCGAGGATAGGCTGGTGCTTCGCAAAGATAGCGTCGAGCGAATCGTTGCGAGCGATTGCGCCCAGAGTGATGTGAGGTTCGGTCTTGCAGACGAAGCCTCCCGCAAGACCCTTTGCCTCGTTCGCGAGGCGGTAGTGCTCGAACCGAGCCGTCATGAGACGTTGCCGGCAGACGGCAACAGCAACGCGCGAAGTGTCTATCGTAATCCAGCGCCGCCCCCATTCCTCAGCTACGAAAGCAGAAGTTCCCGAACCGCAGGTTGGGTCGAGCACCAGATCCCCAGGGTTGGTCGTCAGCAGCATGCACCGCTCTATCACCTTCGGGTTCGTCATCACGGCGAAGAGCTTTGAGTCGGTGAAGCTGCCCGTAAGTGTATCTGTCCAGAGATTTCCGCGCGCCTTCAGCGGGAAATCATTCGCGTATCGTCGGTATCGGATGCTGTCCTTTGCAACGTGAAGACGGCCCGATTGCGCCAGCCGTGTTAGGCCCGCCGGATAGTTGGGCTTCCAATGGTTGTTTGAGTTGGGCTCGTATTGCTTGCCCTCAAACTCGAACGGCTGGGGATTTGAGGCTGCACCCTGAGATTGAAGGTTATCAGGATTATAGAGCAACGCGCCCTCGGGCAGGGGCTTCCGACCGCTTTCTTCGTCGGAACTCACGCCCCGATACTCGCCCTCGCGGGTGATCAGCCAACCAGCAGCCAGGCTGCCCGCGTCCACGTTCTGGCGTTCATAGAGCGTCCTGATTCGTGTCCGCTTTCGCATTCGACCATACCAGAGGAGGTAGTCGCCCATTCGGGCAAGACCGCCCGCTTGAGCAAAGCCTGACGTAGTCTGAAATGAAATCATCGAGACGAAATTCTCAGCTCCGAAAACCTCGTCCATCAAAGCCCGAACCCGATGAACATTCTCGTCGCTGATTTGCACAAAGATACTGCCGGTGTCCGACAGCAGCGCGTGCGCGGCGGTTAACCGGTCCCGCAGATAGGTGAGGTAGGAATGCACGCCGAGCCGCCAAGTATCGCGGTAGGCGCGGACCATCTCCGGCTCGCGGGTCAGGTCCGCCGCGTGGTCCGACACTGTCCGCTTGACCGTCTCCGGCTGAAAATTGCTGCCGAAGCGGATGCCGTAGGGTGGGTCCAGGTAGATCATCTGGACCTTGCCGGCGAGGTTCTCCCGCTGCGCCAAGCTGGCCATCACCTGCAGGCTGTCGCCCAGGATCAGCCGGTTCGCCCAATCGACGTCGTGCTGGTAAAACTTGACCGCCTGCGCATAGGACAGCGTCGGGTCGGCAAACAGGTCGCGCGTCACATCCTGCCGCGCCGCGGCCCGAAGGATGGCCTGGGTGCTCACGCGCTCATGGATGTGCAGCGCCACCGAGTCCACCGCGAAGCCCGGCGTCTCCCGTTTGCCGGCCCATTCCAGCCAGGGCTCGTGCCGCCGCAGCGCCTCGGCCAGCAAGGCGACCTCCTCCGCGGTTAGCTTCTCTCGCGTCGCCTTCTCCAGCAGTGGCGGCAGGGCATCCGCCCGGCCAGAGGGATCGGCTCGCAGTGCAGGGTCCAGGCGCGGGGAATAAGCGTAGCTGGTCCGCGGCGCTGGAGGTGTCCGGCCCTCGGCAGCGATGGCGGCGGGCGGGTTGTTCGGCCGGGTGGCGCCAGCATGGCGATAGTCCTCGACCGGGAGCGCGCCCTGTTGTTCTGAGGGCTGTGCCCGCCGCCGACCCGCCATTCCCGATTCTCCCTGCAACTCTAGCGGGAGAATAGAGAAAAAAGAGCGGATTGCGCAGTGGTTGCGAGCGTCGAGCTACCCCGGTTTTGCGCCTTTTCTCTGGAGAGGCTCGGGGCTTGCGGTGAACAGCTGGAGCCGGGCGATAAGCGCTCACGCGGTCTCAGCCCCAACCACAAGCCAGGCGCGAGCCGGGAGATCGGCCATTTTCCTGGTGTTGGGGCTTGTAGACTCGATCGGCCAGATCCCGAGCCTCGGAGAGAGAATCGGCCTGGGGAGACAGAAACGACGGTCGTTCCGACCGCGCAGTATCAGCCCTATCCGCAAAAACACGGCAGAAAGCCGCGTATAGCGGTGCCGATGAGCAAACGGAGAATGGAGATGGAAGACCGACTGGAGCAGGCGAAGGAATTCGGACGCTGGGCGCCCAATCCTGTCCTCCAGGTTTGAAGAAAAATCGCTGCTCTGAAATGGTACAACCGCAGCCTGGCCGGCCGCATCGGCCGCGCCAATATCTCTGGGCCGCAATCTCCCGAGCGTGGGTCATCCCTGACCGACGGCAGTCAGCTCCGCAACCAGATCCTGCGGGTCCAGGCCTATCACCTCACAGACCTCGATCAGTTCCACAACGTCGAGGCGACGCTCCCCTGACTCGTATTTTGCGACGAAAGACTGCGGCCTTCGTAGCTTCGCCGCCGCTTCATGTTGTGTCAGGTCAGCCGACAACCGGCCCGCCTTGAGAATCTCTATCAAACGTAGATGCCGAGGCGATCGGCTTGAGCGAGGCATGCCGGTTTAGCCGATCCATGGGACGCGGCTGACCCGGATAAGAAGGTCTTGATTTAAACCCAAAATAGGATAATTGGAGCGGCGACAGATAAAAATTCAGCAGGGCGACAGGTTACCCTGAGAATCCTGCGTAACGGCTGCAGCATGAAGCCGCGTTATCCCTAAGCCCTCCGCAACATGAACACATGATCACGGCACCCGGACCTGCTGCCTCAATGCCAAGGTCATGGCCGTGAAATCCTTTAGGCCAAGCCTAGGTCAAGAGAGGAGCACTACCGTAGTGACGCATAAGCCGCCTCCAGGCTGTTCCGAATCCAACCTGAAAAGTCAGCCTTCTGCACCGAGGAGAAAGTCAGTTCTACGAAGGTCTGCATCTACAACACTGCCGGCGTTGCCTAGCAGAAAAAGGCGAAGAAGCCGCGAACGGGCCGATTCGATGGTGAGGTTAGCGCTCAATGGTCATGATCAGGGGCGGTCAGCTAAACATAATGAAGAAGAGTTTAGTATTTGGCTAACAAAAAATGCTGATTTAGTTGACGATCGCGGAAAAAATAACGCAAAAAGAGACTTTATGAA
Source organism: Teichococcus globiformis (assembly GCF_042646265.1). Taxonomy (NCBI): domain Bacteria; kingdom Pseudomonadati; phylum Pseudomonadota; class Alphaproteobacteria; order Acetobacterales; family Roseomonadaceae; genus Roseomonas; species Teichococcus globiformis. The sequence goes on along the minus strand of NZ_JBHRTN010000002.1, from coordinate 45,509 downwards.
AATGGCCGACCCAATATTGAAAGGTTATCTTGAAATATTGTGTCTTCTAGCGGAAGAACGGATGAGCCTGGAGCCCGCAGGAACGTCAATGAGATACTATCATACCCTGATGGTATTCATTGGTCATGCGTTGAATCATCCTAAGGGTCCTGGCGCCGCAGTTCAGGAAACTAGTGAGGAGGTCAGGAGAGTCTCACGAAGCGGAAGACGGAAGCCAAGTCGGTGATGGCTTCATCGGTTTCATCTAGGTTGATGATTCCAATGGTGACCGAGGCCGGTGGGTCTGGAGGCATCAGGAAATGCATCGAGCTTCGGCTCCGGCCGAGAGCGGCTTGAAGGTGTGCGTTGTGCCCAGAAGAGCCCGCACCTTGTGTGGCGGGCGCGTATCGCCTGCTTCTCGACAACCTCGCCGCCCAAAAGGCGGAAGCTGTGAAGCCGCGGGAGGCTTGCTGGTCAACGCCCACGCGCGTGAAAGATTCCCACACCGCTAGTTTTCACTACCAAGCGTGGAACTGGAGTACCTTCTTACCTTCAGGCTTTGAGATCGACTGGCGGCTGCCAAGAGCTGCTTCCAACAGACGCGGAGGACAATGATGAAGGACTGGGAAGCGCAACTGCAAGATTTCCGGCTTAAGACTCCTACAGTGCAGGCCATCCAGTATGCACCAGGTCTGGAAGATGGCTGGGCCGTGACCGACGCCGAGGCTCTCATCGTTCACTTCTTCCATGCAGACCGCAACAGAGCTGAAAGCTGGGCTCAAGAGCATAGTCACAACCTAGACCAAGTCTTGCCAGCGATGTTCGGACGCGGTTGGGAGCGCGACATCCTCTCGATCCGTGACGGCGATTGGATTGTAAAGCATCCAGACGGCAAACTCGAAAGATTGTCCGAACTCACCTTCAAAAGGCTTTATGAGCCCGTACCCCGCGCCATCGCATCTCGCTAGTCAGTTGGAGAGGTGGCTGGCTTGAACTGAGCTGCGCTATCCTTGCACTTGCCACATTAACTGGCGCAAATCTACTTTCACACCTTCTTGCTGCTTTAGCCATTAGTGCATTCCGTGCGATTCTCCCTCTACTCTGAGCGGAGATCCAAATGGCTGCCCCGTGTAAGATTTGCTCCTGCCGCAAGGCTACTCGCCTTTGTGCCGAGATGGTCGGAAGCGGGTCCACTGATCAGGCGATCTCCCGCCGCCTCGGCAATGGGATCGGCCGGATGGCGGTCAGTCGCCACCGACGCAATCACCTCCTCGCACCGGCACAGGCGGTCGCGGCCATGGCCGCCAAGGGCCAGGACGCGGCACTCCGGCGCGCCCAGGTCATCACCGCGGCGGAAGCCGGCGATCCGATGGCCTTCGTCACCCTCGCAAGCATCGTGGAGGACCTCAGACGGGTCCACGAGCGCCTCGAGCGTACGGCCGCCGCTGCGGAGGACGATGACCAGCGCCTCGCTGTCGCGTCCCTGTCGGCCCAGCAGCTCCGGGCGACCGAAGTGCGGGCCAAGCTCGGCGGCGTGACTGGCTACGCTCCGCCGCAGGCGGGCACGGAAGGGAACCGGCCGCCGTTCAGCGTGAACATCTACCTGGGCAACAGAGTTGAGCGCATCGCGCCCGTGATTGATGCCTTTTCGACGGAGCCGCTCAAGGATTAAGGCGGCTGGCCCCGAGGGTGGAACTGGCACGGGTTGGCCCTGTCCAGTCCCAACCGCCCTCTCGTCTGAGCGTTCTGGTTTCACGCGGGCCTGGGCGCTGCATCGGCATTGCTAGAATGGTGCCGAGGGGGTTGCCTTACACGGCTGAGATACCGACGCTCATCCACGCCAGCCCATTGCCGCCAGAAGGACGATCCGGGACAAGGCATTGCGAAGCGATTAGGGTCAGATGGGGAAAGACTCTGCGTCGCGGCGCCGGCTCGCTCGGCCATGCGGCCGAACACGCACCGCATGCGGACTGGATCATTCGGATTATAGACCACAGGACGAGCCGGGGCGAGCTCGGAAACCCGTCTGCGCGTCATCAGGATCCACGACGTGCCGTCGGGCGTGATCAGCCAGACGAACACGCCTTTTGCGCCCGGGCGGGCGACCAGACACGCTTTGTTCGGCAAAGCCGCGACCCGTGCATCCTCTGGTCCGGCAAGCCATTCGATCCAGGGACCTGTTCGGTAAGGGGTCGCGAAATGCGCGAAGGCCTGAAGAGCTGGCAGTTGCATCGCGCCACGCGGCGGCTGAATGGCTCGGCGAGTCCGTACCGGCATGACTATTCCTCCCACTACAGTTGCGAATGTTGCCCGGGCACAGGTGCCCAGCCTCGCACGTCCCCCCATACCCCCCAGAAGTGCGAGGCGAGGGCTTCGCCCTCGCGCGCTCACACACTCGCCGGCGCCTCGGAGACGGAGTGCGAGGCCGGTGCGAGGCGCGCGAGGCCTACGTCTCTCACGCCGGACCATCCGCATTGCTGGCTGTTGGCTGCGGCACCGGCGGAAGTACCGCAGGGGTGACCGCGGAAGCCGGGTTGTTGTCAGCCGCGCAGGACGCCGGTGCTGCCAGGACGGCTTGGGACGGCGGGGCGCAAGCATGGTTTGGATTGGTCCAGGGCGCTAGCTGCCATTGGGTCTCCAAGCCCTTGCGCTTGTCGAACCCGTTTGGTGTGCCGCTGGCAGAGATCTTGGGTACCAGCACGTCCGTCACGGTCACGCAGCCAAGGCGGTCTTTGAGATCACCCAGGACCTGACGCGCCACGATCTTGGCATGATCCTGGCTGAGTTGTGCGTTTGCGGCGCACAGCGCGCGCGCGATGTGGTCCACCGCATTACGGGGGCCGCTTCCCGGACTCAGCGCCACCTTCGCCCCGTGGACCATCACACCCGCATCGAGGGCTTTCATCGCGACATGGCGCAGTGCGTCGGGGACTGCCCCGACCTGGGGCGGTGATATGAAGCGAATGGCGCGGACACTCTCACGGCTGCCGTCATGAACCTGAACGGACATGCCCTCCACTTCGAAGAAGCTGGGAGCGGGCGGCGCGGCATCGTTCAGCTTCACCGGATCCAGCCGCCGGATCGCGTTCGGCGCCACGCCGTTCATGGCGAAGAGGCCGGCTTCGCTCGCGGGCAACCCCGTGATGGTCCAGACGATCCGGGCTGAGTTGACGATGGCGCCGCCACCGCGGACGGCCGTGGCCTCGCCACGTTGTGCGGCCGCGCCCTCCTTCGAGAGCTTCGGTGTGTGATGCAGCAGGATCACGGCGCACCCCGCCTCCGCGGCGATTTTTCCGATCCGGCGCATCAGGGTAGTCGCGGCGCTATTGTCGTTTTCATTCGGCAGCGCGAGCAGCGCCGCCAGCGTGTCGAGAACCACCAGCGTGATGCCTTCGGCCAGCAGGCCATCCCGCAAGGCCGCACAGGCTGGGTCATCCGCTTCCGGCGCCATGTCCTCGCGCATGCTCGGACGCGGCGCGCCGACGCGGAGACCGGACTGCCGCGCATCGTGCAACAGGAGGTTTTTGCTTACGGCCGCCCGCTCCCCTCCGTCCAGCGCCTGGGCTTCGCAGGCGGCGGCAATCAGCAGGGCGATCCGGCCTCGATCCTCCTCGGCGCTGACGATCGCCACCCGGTGGGGCTTGCCATCGGGCCGCGGCCGGATGCGGTGTCCGCCCCACGACTGCCGGCCCGCGGCGACACAGACCAGCAGATCCACCAGCGTCACCGTCTTGGCACTCCCGCCTGGCCCCGCGACCACCGCAACGTCGCCCCGAACGGCGAAGCGCTCGATCAGCCAAGGCGGCCGCGTTAAATCAGCGGCGGCAAAGGGCACCCGGCCAAAGAAGGCGGTGACGGCTGCACTCGCCGCGGCAGGAGCCGGCGGGATGGACGTTGTTCGAGAGCCAGGGGGCTCGAACCAGGGGCTGAGGTCGAAGCCTGTCTGCATTGCGATCCGCAGCAGGGTGCCCATGGTGACGCCGCCCGGCCGAAACGACGCCCAGTCCCTGTCGAAATGGGCCTGATTGAACTTCTCTGGCGCGGACGCTGACCAACGCAGCGCCAGCTCCCGCGCCGTCATCGCCCCACACCGCTCGGCGTCGGCGAGCGCGAAAATTATCTCCAACCATGTTTTGCGTTCCTCGAAGGCCAGGGCCGCGATGGGTGGATGGCCGAGTAGAGCGGCCAGAAGCTGGTTCATTTCCGCTGAAGGAAGATCATCGAAGCGACGCATGGGCAAGTTCGCCCAGGCCGCCGCATTCATGTCGGGAAACCCCGGGCGATCGAAGATCGCCGCCCGCCTGCCGGGCAGCCGCACGACCTTGTCAAAACAGTGTGGGGCGGTGGAGGACACGGCTGGAAAGGCCGCCTCGAGGTCCGCGAGTGCATAACGCTTCATAGAAAGTGCCCCTCGATCACAGCAAACCAGAGAAAGAAACACCGCGCCCGGCGGCCCGCTTGGCGGCGTTGGGGTGGTTCATCGTGAAAGGAAGGCGCAGAAGTCGGTCGATGTGGCTGACATGGTCGCTGCCCGCCAGCGGCTCGAGACGCCGTCCGAGCGACTCGACGCGCGCCACCACCTCCAGTTCGGGCGGCATCGGGGCGGCCAGGAGCCAGATGGGCTGATAGCCGCCGCCGCTCGCAATGATCACCGAGGGAGGTGGTAGCGGCAGCGCCGTGATGGCAGCGAGTGCCTCCTCCATGTTGCGGCCGCCCTTGGCGTCGATGTCAAGGAAGGCTGCGGCGCGGATGGCGACTATGTCCGCTTTTGCGGCCTTCTTCGCCAAGCCGGACCTCGGCTGGTTCACATGGAAGTAGAGATTCCATTCGGCATTGTTTCTCGTAGTCGCCCACGGCACCACATCGGGAAGAGTTACATGGTCGAGATACATCCCTGCTGTGGGCCCGTCTGGTTTGATCGCGACGATCGTGGTTGGACCCACCGTCTCCAGGGTCCACCGCAGCCCCGCTTCGACATCCTGCCAAGCCGGCGCTGTCAAAGGCGCCGGAGCTCCTGCACACCGGGTCGAGGCGGGCAGCCCTGACAGGATCGCGTCAGCGCGCACTCGCTCTGCCAAGCCACGCTGTTCGAACGCAGTCGGCTGGATGTGACTGGGAAACTCGCCGCCGATCACGCGACCACTCCGGCTTGGCCTGAAACTGTGGGGGCAAGCGCTCGCTTCCGGTTGGCCCGGCCGGAGGATGGCGCGTCGGGCGGGTTGCCAATCCAGCGCTCCAACCACGCGTCCCAGCCGTGCTCGTCGATCAGGATCTTGCCGCCCTTGCCGCCGGGCTGGCAGATGTGGGGCGCCAAGCCGTTGCCCTCGACCCATTCGCCCTTGCTGTTGTAGTGGGGCTTGGCGCGGTAGATGACCGCGCGGATGGCGGCCTCCGAAAAGGCGCCCTCCGACCGGGCCGCCATGAACCGGATGGTGCGCCAGCAGCGCTTCCAGGGCATCGGGGGGGCGGTGCTGTGCTCGGCGGGTGTGCTCATGGTGCTCGTCCTTGTTGAAGGGACTCACAGGCAATCACAGGCGCCCGACGCGGAGCTGAATTTAATGCACTCGTATTTAACCGGCCGCCTTGGCCAAGCGTCTGACCTGTTCGATGATCCGAGTCGCGTTGGCGATCGTCAGGAATTCTCCGCGCGGCGGGGCCGCTGCTTTGATCTGCAGCCGATGCAGCGCATCCGCCGCACTTAGCATGTTCCCTGTGTTGCCGGCCTGAAGACCGTCAACCAGCGCTCGCTCCAGCGTTCTCTGCCGCTGTGTAGCAGATAGCTTCCGTTTAAGGACGACCACGACCCGGCCGGTTGGCTGAAGGATCTGCTGCAGCAGTTCTACAGCTTTGATCTCCCGCTGCGGCGTAATGGGGGAACCCCGACAGGGCTTTCGACGTTTGGTGCCCGTTGCTGTGGGGGGATGTTGCTCTGCTGCCAACAGCGCAGCTGCAAATCTGTCGAACCGCACCGACCGCCCTGGTCGTCCCCGCCTTTCGGCTTTCAAGCGGTGCAGGTGAAAAGCAAGCCTTGCCCCTGCCACCGGATCAGCGCTGATCACGGTCGTAAATGGAAGCGGCGGCGTTTGACGAGCACGGCCCATGGTCAGGATACCTTGTGCTTGGTGGCAGCGCGTTCGATCGCCTCCCGCAGATCACCCTCCGCGAGGTGAGCGTACCGCCGCGTGGCAGCAGCACTGCGGTGCCCCAGGATGGCGCCAATCGTCAGCAGTGAGGCGCCCGCGGATGCCAGGGCTGAGGCCGCCGAGTGACGGAGATCGTGACGACGGAAATCCCTGATGCCGGCCCGCCGCAAAGCCGTCTGCCAGGAGCGTCGCAGGTCCGCTGGTTGCGTAGGCGCCCCCTCGGACGGGAAGACCAGAAGCGGGGGAAGCCGCGCCACGGCGTCGCGGTCGCGCCAAGCGCGCAACACGGCCACCGTTTCCCCGGTCAGCGGCACCCGACGGGCATCGCCATTCTTCGAGACGCGGATGGTGATAGCGCCGGTCTCCAGATCGACATCGGCCCAGCGCAGACGCATCACCTCCATCAGGCGCGCCCCGGTCGCGAGCAGGGTCACGACGGCGGGGTACAGGGCGGCGCTGGCCGACTGCTTGCAGCTGATCAGCAGCGCAACCCGCTCCTCGCCGGTGAGAAACCGTGCCCGCTCATTGTTCTCGGCACGCATGGCCACGAGCCGGGCGGGATTGCCGGCGATCCAGCCACGCTGCTGCGCCCAGTGGAGCACGGCGGAGAGCGTGGCCTTGTAGCGGTTGATCGTCGCCGGGCTGCGCAGTTCCGGGAGCTGGCCGGTGCTCCGGGGCGTCTTCGGCTGCCGCGCCAGTTCGGCCAGGGCGTCGCTGATCGCCATCAGCGAGAGGTCCCGCAGACGTTTGGTGCCGAGTCGACGACACCACCAGGCCAGGTGGATCTGCGTAGTCGCCTGATCCCGTAGCTCGGGTAGGCGCTCGGTGCGATAGCTGGCAATGGCTTCGGCCAGGGTGTGCCCGGAGCCTGCTGCATAGCGGCCGTTGCGCATCTCGGCCTCGACCTCACCGGCCCAGGCGCGCGCAGCCGCCTTGCTGGGAAACGTCCGGCTTACCGGTGGATGCCCGTCCAGCCGAACCTTGGCCTGATAGGTGGTCTTGCCCGCAGCCTTGCGAGACACAATCGTCGCCATGGAATCTTCCCCAACACAGATGTGCTGGGGCCGCCCAACCCGGCGCGGTAACCGCAGGCAGCGACGGTCTGCTGGCTTGCACCAGCGCCGAACCCCTCCCCACTGTCCCGTCTATGTCCCAGGTTGCGGTCTCCCACTCCTAAGGCTTTAGTCTGGCACGGGTTTTTCAAGCCGCGCAACGGTTTACAAAACCGCTGCACTACCGCTGTGCTAACCCGGCAAGGTGTTGAAAGGAAATGCTATTCTTCCTGTTCAACGCCGCCCCTCCACCGCGGGAGGCGAACGCATCCGACCCGTGGTGCCAGGACGTTTCCTTCTTCCCGGTTTGGCGGGCGTTTTCAAGGGGGCTGAAGGAGGTGACGATGCGCCTGGACCCGGCTTGGCTTGCCTCAGGCGGCACTTCGGCGCCGCTGCGCTTGCTGAAACATTACATCGGGCAGTGTCCGCTTGTTTGAGCGCTCGATCACCCCACACTCAATACCCGTCGTGAACTCCTTCCGGCGGGCATAATGCCAAGGGGTCACGCATGAAGTTACCGCCAAGCCTTGAAGGCTATAAAAACTGGGGTCGCGGCCCGGCAACTGGACGTCCTACCAGTGTTGGCCCGCATCACTTCAAGCAAGACCAAACCGATCCCGGAAATGCAGGGCTAGATCCAGCGAGTTATCATCTGAAGCCCGGTGATAACAACAACAGGATTGCCGGAGATCCAGGGCCGGGGGGACCGGTCAACATCAAAGTCAAAGACAACGCCGCACCAGAGATCGTGCCAGAGACCGGTGCGCCACGAACAGGCGGCTGACTTACACACATAGTAGCTCGAAACTGCGCTGTTTCCGCATCATGGAAGCCCTGGACAGCCGGAACATAAAGAACCTGCCTAGCTTCCACTGACCACAGGCGGGTCTTGCAAATGGTTGCCTCTTGATCGACCGGGGCCGAAGGCGTTCCTGGAAGGTCGCCATGGCCGTGTCGTCGCAGTGCCCTGCCTCCCCGCCTCTTCGCCGTTTGCGAATTGCGTCCGGTAGCCGATCTTCATCAACGGAAGTGCCCAGCAGGCGTTGTCGCCATCGATCTCCATAATGGTGGCGAAATGTCTGGCACGTCCTTGCGCAGAAGCTGTTCAACGGCTCACCCTCCCAGACAGATCGGCCGCGGGCTTGATGCCCTCAACTTTTTCCTCGCCGACGTGCGAGATGGCCTGGGTCCGTACCTCGCCATCTATCTGCTCGCGGTGCGCGGCCCTGAGCAGGGCTGGAACGAAGCCACCATCGGGTTGGTCATCACCATCTCCGCCATCGCTGGTCTCCTGGCTCAGACACCCGCCGGAGCACTGATCGACCGGAGTCGGCGTAAACGTGCCATCATCATCGCCGCTGCTGTGGCCGTTACGCTGAGCAGCGTGACCCTGCCATTCATCAGCGACTTCTACGCCGTGGCCGCCACACAATCCCTCGCCGGCATCGCCGCGGCCATCTTTCCGCCGGCGCTTGCTGCCATCACCTTGGGCGTGGTGGGCCCCCGCGGCTTCTCTCGCCGCATCGGCCGGAACGAGGCCTTCAACCATGCCGGCAACGCGGCTTCGGCAGCCCTGGCCGCCGGCACGGCTTTCCTGTTCGGCCCCGTGGTGGTGTTCTGGATCATGGCCCTGCTGGCCGTGGCCAGCATCGGTGCCATGCTGATGATCCCGGCCACCGCCATCAACGATGACGTCGCGCGCGGCCTGGAAACCGGGACGTCCAGCAAGACCCATGAGGAACCTTCCGGCTGGCAGACGCTCCTGACTTGCCGGCCGTTGCTGATCTTCGCCGGGCTGATGGCCTGCTTTCACCTCGCCAACGCGGCGATGCTGCCAACCGTGGGACAGAAGCTGACCCTTGTTGTCGGCCGGGACTATGCGACATCGCTGATCGCCGGCTGCATCGTTGCCGCCCAGTGCGTGATGGTGCCGGTGGCGATCCTGGTGGGAGCCAAAGCCGATCTCTGGGGCAGGAAGCCCATCTTCCTCATGGCCTTCGGCATCCTGGCGCTGCGCGGCGCGCTTTACACCCTGTCGGATCATCCAGCCTGGCTGATCGGCGTTCAGTTGCTGGATGGGGTTGGCGCCGGCATTTTCGGTGCGCTCTTTCCGGTCGTTGTTGCCGACCTGACGCGTGGCACTGGCCGCTTCAATGTCAGCCAGGGCGCGGTGGCCACCGCGCAGGGTGTCGGCGCCGCGCTGAGTGCCACACTGGCCGGTACGGTGATTGTTAGTGCGAGCTATTCCGCGGCGTTCCTGACGTTGGGCAGCATCGCCGCACTGGGCTTCCTCGGCTACTTGCTGTTGATGCCGGAGACCGCACAGGCCGCGCGTGCAAAGGCTCCTGTTCAGGCGCCAGACCTTGAACGCTGCTGACAGGGTTTCGGCGATGGGGCCGGGCAGGCTTTGAGCCCGGCATTCCCTACCCAATTTCCGTTGCCGCCTTCAGAGCCCCATGCGGCACCGTCCTCGCCTCTGGCAGCCTCTCCCCTTTCAGCTCCCACGCTATGCCCGTGCCTCCATTTCAAGGGTGGACCGGTTCTGAAGGTATGGCTGGTCCATCCAGGCACTGCGGTTGCATGTGCCTGACCGAAGCCAGGGCACAGTCCCCCCCGTCACAGCCAGGTGCCACCCGATTCCGGCTGCACAGGCTCTGGGGCGATCAACTCGGAAAATCCTGCGAAGTCCGGCTGCCCCCGGCTGCTGGGACAGTGATCATGTCCCGGCGTCACCTGCCTCCAACATGCCGAAGATATCAGAAGCGCTTCACGATCCTGCAGAACCTACATCTCCCTGCTCGGGCACGGTCGAGAAGCTTGGTCTGGATGGTGGCGGTGGCGGACGCATTGATGCGGGCGGAGGAGCCGGCGGTGGTACCTGCATGGCACGTGGGGGCGGCTGATCAGCACGATCACGTCGATAGGCACGGTTCGATCGATAAAAGCCCCCGTCGTACGGACCGTACCCATACCCGTACCCCGGGTGGCCGTATCCGTATGCCGGTCCGCCCAAGCGCCCGGAGCCTTCGGAGTAGCCTGAAGAGCAGCCCCCCAGGCACGCAAGAACGACGAGAAGCGGAAAGCGCCATGGTGTCATCCCAAGCCTCCCTTCGTTGAACGCCGCTCGAATGCGGCTTTGCGACATGATGCGTGGATAACGTGGAACCGGTCGACTTCGTTTTAAAAGCCGTCCTTCACGGTGCCGCCACCATCGATGTGAGGAACAAAGGCGGCACATCAGCGAACGGCGTCTGCGATCCACCGTTCCTTCTTGCAAGGCCGTCCCCGTCTCAGAAATTGCGGGCTTCGCTATGAGGCGCTGTTTTGGGGGCTTCCTCGAAAGCGGAGGCCAACAGGTGATTTCCTTGGCTGTGGGGTCCGCCTCAGCTTCCGGCTGCCGTCACAAGCGGCTCGGCACCGGGCAAGGTCACCGACTGGAGGACTTCAAAGCCTTCAAACTGTGGGGGGCCGAGATACAGGTTCCGGCTGCCTCCGGCACTGCGATGCGCGGCCCGAAACGCTTCGGAGGTAGTCCAGGCCTCGAAATCCGCCTTGCTGCGCCAGATCGTGTGCGAGGCGTAGAGCGTATGATCCTCCCGCGCCGGGCCGCGCAACAGATGGAACTCCACAAAGCCCCCGACCTTGTGCAGATGCGATTCGCGCGACATCCAGAGCTGCTCGAACTCGGCTTCCGCCCCGGACGTGACCTGGAAGCGGTTCATGGCGATGAACATGCGGCGGGAACTCCCTGGGGTGATGCCGCCAAGATGGGGTTCCGCCGCGATTGCGGCACCCCGCCCTCAGAACAATCCGGCAAAAGGCAGCACGGAGATCACGTCGCCCGGCGCCACCGCGGCCAGATCCTCCGGCAGCTCCGCGAAGGCATCGCTCGCCACGAGGGAGGCGAGCGAGGCGGAACCCTGCCGCGGAAAAGCGGTGGCCAGCGGTATCCCGTCCGGCTGCGGCGCCAGCGCCACGCGCAGGAATTCGCGCCGGCCCGGCCTTTTGTCATGGGCAAAGCCGGATCGGGCGGGAATGCGCAGCAACTCCTCCGGCCGGGCGCCGCAGAGCCTCAGGATAACCGGCCGCGCCAGGTGCAAAAAGGCCACCATGGCTGCCACCGGGTTGCCCGGCAGGCCCACCACCGGGATGCCATGCGCCACACCCATGGCCACAGGGCGCCCTGGCTTCACCGCCAGGCGCCAGTGCGACACGGTGCCGCTGCGCGCGATGGCGTCGCGCACATGGTCCGCCTCGCTGCCGCTGACGCCGCCGGAAGTCAGCAGCAGATCCTGTGTGGCCGCGGCGTCGGACAGAGCAGCGGCCATCGCCGCGGCGTCATCCGGCAGGATGCCCAGATCGGACGGCTCCACCGGCAGGCCGGCCAGCAGGGCCAACAGCATCGGGCGGTTGCTGTCGAAGCGTTGCGCGGGCCCTGGCATGCCGTTTGGCGGGACCAGTTCCTCGCCGGTGCTGAACACGCCGATGCGCGGCCGCCGCCGCACCGGAAGGCTGCCCTGCCCCAGCGCGGCCGCCAGGCCGAGATGCGCCGGATTCAGCCTCAGCCCCTGCTGCAGCGCCAAGGCGCCGGACACAACATCCTCGCCCGCCAGGCGCCGGTTGGCCCCTGGCTGGATCGCCAGGGCCAGGCCCGGTGGCATCAGCAAGGAACCGGCCTCGATCCGTGCATCCTCCTGCATCAACACGGTGTCGGCGCCTTCCGGCAGGGGAGCTCCGGTCAAGACGCGGAAGGCCTCGCGAGGGCCGAGGCGACCGGCCCCCGCCTGGCCTGCCATGACCCGGCCGCCAAGAAGCAGCCGCGCCGCCCCCTCGCCCGGCAGATCGGCATGACGGAAGGCGTAGCCGTCCACGGCGCTGTTGGTGAAGGGCGGCAGCGAGTGCGATGCCTGCAGCGCTTCCGCCAAGACGCGTCCACGCGCGGCCTGTAGCGGCACCCTCTCCTGCCCATCGAGCGGGTGGACGGCGCGTACCGCAAGAGCGGCCGCCTCCGGCAGGGTCAGCAGGCCGCCTCCATGGGCAAAGCAGTCGCCGCTTAGCGCACCCATGGCAGGCCTTCCGCGGCATGGCGCAGGATCAGCGCCGCCACCGCCTCCACATCGTCGAGCGCAGCATGGCCGCCATTCCAGCCCACAGGGGGCGGCACGTCGCTGGCAATGGCCCGGATCAGGGGGTCTCCGGGATGCAGCCAGGATTTGCCGTTGGCAGCACGGTGGATCTCCAGCTTGGGAATCGGATCTCGCTTGAAGCCTTCCACCAGCACCAGATCCACCGGGTCCAGCCGGCGCAGCAGGACATCCAGCGGCGGCTCGGGTGCGCCACGCAGCTCGCTCATCAGCGCCCAGCGCCGGGCGGAGGAGATCAGCACCTGGTGGGCTCCTGCCTGCCGGTGGGTGTGGCTGTCCTTGCCCGGCTGGTCGAGGTCGAAATCGTGGTGCGCGTGCTTCAGGGTCGAGACGACAAGGCCCCGCGCGGTGAGACAAGGGATCAGGCGTGCAAGCAGTGTGGTCTTGCCGGCACCGCTCCAGCCGGCCAATCCGATCAGGCGCATCGGAAGGCATTAGGGATTGTTGCCCCTGGCCGCAAGCCGCCGTGCGCCCCACCTGTGGCCTCGAAACCCTTTGCAAGAGGAGCCGCCGCATGGCCGAGGCCAACCTGCAGATCCTGCTGAAATCCCGACCGGAAGGTCGTCCCGGGCCTGAGCATTTCGAGCTGGTCCAATCCCCCATCCCCGAGCCGCGGCATGGAGAGGTGCTGGTGCGCCACCGCTTCCTCTCGCTGGATCCCTACATGCGTGGGCGGATGAGCGATGCCGTCTCCTATGCGCCGCCGGTGCCGCTGGGCGGGGTGATGGAAGGCGAGTGCGTCGGCGAGGTGGTGCAGAGCCAGCATCCGAACTTCGCTCCCGGCGACTGGGTAAGCGGCGCGCGCGGCTGGCAGGGCTGGTCGGCGGCGCATGGCTCGACCCTTGTGAAGCTCCCCGCCGGATCGGGAGTATCGCCCTCGGCCTATCTGGGGGTGCTGGGTATGCCCGGCCGGACAGCCTGGATCGGCGTCACCGAGGTCCTGCGGCCGAAGCCGGGCGAAACCTTTGTGGTGGCAGCGGCCTCGGGCGCAGTGGGCGCCGTGGCCGGCCAGGTGGCTCGACGGATGGGCGCCCGCGTGGTGGGCATTGCGGGCGGCGCCGAGAAATGTCGCTACGTGACCGAGGAGCTGGGCTTCGATGCATGTCTCGACCACCGGGAAGGGCTTGAAGCGGCTCTGGACGCGGCCTGTCCCAATGGCATCGACTGCTACTTCGAGAATGTCGGCGGGTCTGTGCAGAAGTCGGTTTTCCCTCGCATGCGCGAGTTCGGCCGCATCGCCTTCTGCGGCATGGTGGCGGAATACAACCAGTCGCCTCCGCCGCCCGGTCCAAACCTGATGGCGTTGGTGCGCAAGCGGCTGACATTGCAGGGCTTCTTGGTCAACGACCATCCGCGCGCCGGGCAGGAATGGATGCGGAACGGAGCGGTGCTGCTGCGCGAAGGAAAGCTGCAGTTCCGGGAAGACGTGGCGCAGGGGCTCGAGAATGCGCCGGCAGCCTTTGTCGGGCTGCTGGAAGGACGCAACTTCGGCAAGCTGGTGGTGGCAATCTGAAGCCGGGACGGGAGGGCCGCAGCCCTCCCTCGGCACCGCCGGTCAGACGGCGCGGCGCCCGGCAACCATGCGATAGATCACAAGGATGATGATGGCACCGAGTACGGCGCCGATGAAGCCGGCGCCTTCTCCGGCCCGGTACCACCCGACTGCCTGGCCGAGATAGGTGGCGACCACGGCGCCCACGATGCCCAGCAGGGTGGTGATGATGAAGCCGCCAGGATCCTTGCCCGGCATCAGGAATTTCGCGACCAGCCCCGCGAGGAAGCCGATGATGATCGTAATGATGATGCCCATGAGGCTGTCTCCGCCAGGGGGCGTGGCCGCCCAGTTGCCGTTGCGAGAAGGACGGGGGCACCGGGCCCCCGCCATTCGGTCGGATGTCCGCCAGCGGGGCGACGCCGCGGCGCCGCCTTCGCGTTATCGTCGTTGTGCCTGGGCGTGAGGGCGCCCTGGCGCGTCTGCAACGGCCCGTGACGCTCGCGGTTGCGCTCGCGGAAGTCGATTTGCCGCAAGGAACCGAGGTTTTTGCCCGGCGGCACAAGCGGGAGCGGGATCTTCAACCGGAAGGCAGCACATCATCCTTCAAGGTCCGGATGACGATCGCTCTTGCGCGGTGGCGACCTGTGCGGCTTCACCATCAAGGATCTGCCGCGGCATGAGGCAGCGCGGATGAACCTTCCGTCACGGAACGGCAATCCTGCGGCAGGGCGTGATCATGCACAGCAGCAGCGCCACTGGCCAAAGGAATGGCGATCCAGGCCGTGTCGATGCGCGATCGCTCCGGCAGCACGCCGGGCTGGCGCCAGATCCTTCGAATCCCATCCGGCAAGTCACGCCCTGCCACCCCTGCCCGCACCCGGCCCCCAAGGGCCTGGCGCCAGAAGTCCGGATCCATGCTGACCAGCCTCCCCAACACCCTGCTCGCCATTGCCCTGCTGCTGATCGTGGTCAGTGCCATTCAGCCTCTGGCACGAAGGCTGATGCTGTCCTCCACCGTGCTGCTGGCGGTGGTGGGCGTGCTGCTGGGCGGCGGTGCGACCGTGCTGATCGACACCAGCCACACCAAGGCCATCGACGAGGCGGCCGGCACCCTGTTGCGCTTTCCGGTCAACGCACAGGCCTTTCTGTTCATCTTCCTGCCGCTGCTGGTGTTCCACGGCGCGCTGTCGATCGATGTGCGGCGCCTGGCGCGGGACTGGGCACCGGTGCTGGTGATGGCTGTGGTGGCGGTCTTCGCCACCACGGCGGCGATCGGCTTCGCGTTGCAGCCGCTTTCCGGCGTGTCGCTGACCGCCTGCCTGATGCTGGGCGCCATTGTCGCGACCACCGATCCCTCGGCCGTGGTAGGCATCTTCCGCGACATCGGCGCCGACAGCCGCCTGACCCGCCTGGTGGAAGGCGAGAGCCTGCTGAACGACGCCGCCGCCATCTCGATTTTCACCATCTTCCTCGGCCAGCTTACCGGGCAGCATGGGGCCGCGCCGCTGGATGTCGCCTTTTCTTTCGTCACCTCTTTCGCCGGCGGGCTGGCGGTGGGATTCCTGATGGCGCGGGCCATGCTGTTCGCCGTGCCGCTGATGGGTGGAAACCGCACCGCCGAGGTCACGCTGACCCTCGCCCTACCCTATGTCGCCTTTATTGTCTGCGACCACATGCTGCATGTCTCGGGCGTGGTGGCGGCGGCAGCGGCCGGGCTCACGGTCAGTGCGGTGGGTCCCTCCACCTTCCGCCCGCGTTCCTGGCAGTTCCTGCAGGACATCTGGGACCAGCTCTCTTTCTGGGGCAGTTCCATGGTGTTCATCCTGGCCTCGATGCTGGTGCCGCGGCTGCTGCTCGGCATGCAGATGCGCGACCTGCTGCTGATCGGCGTGGTGATCCTGGCGGCCATGGCGGCGCGTGCCGCCGTGCTGTTCGGCGTTATGCCGCTCTTGCGCCATGCGCGGCTGTCGCAGCGTGTGCCGATCCCCTTCAAGGTGACCATGCTGTGGGGCGGACTACGCGGCGCCATCACCCTGGCGCTGGCGCTGGCGGTCACCGAGAACGCGGCCGTGCCGACGCATATTCAGCAGTTCGTCGCCATCGTCGCCACCGGCTATGTGCTGTCCACCCTGCTGGTGAACGGCACCACCCTGCGCTTCCTGGTGCATGCCCTGAAACTGGACCGGCTCTCAGCCACCGACCAGGCGCTGCGCAACCAAGTGGTCGCCATCGGGCTGGGGGAGGTGCGCGACAGGCTTCGCCGCACCGCAGGCGAGCTGGGCTTCTCTCCTCCCGCCACCGCCCATGTGATCGAGATGTATGACCGGCGGGTGAAGGTCGAAACGGCTGCCAACACCTTCGACACCGCCATCGGCGACCGCGACCGCGTGGTGCTGGGCCTGATCACCTTTGCCAGTCAGGAACGCTCTCTGCTGCTGGAGATGTTCCAGGATCAGGGCCTGTCGCGCAGGGTCATGGAAACCTTGCTCTGGACCGCCGAGAGCATGATCGACGGTGCCCGCGCCGAGGGCCGCTACGGCTACATCCAGGCGGCCCGGAAGCGGCTGCAGCCGGGAATGCGCTTCCATCTGGCCCAGTGGCTGCACCGCCGCTTCCGCATCGACACGCCGCTGATGCACTGCATGGCCGAGCGCTTCGAGATGTTGCTGCTGTCGCATCTGGTGTCCGCCTCCATGTCCCGCTTCATGCGGCGCCGCATGGAGCCGGTCCTGGGCCAGCGCGTCACCGAGGTGGTGGGCGACATCATCGGCCGCCGCGAGGACCTGCTGAGCGAGGCGATGGAAACGCTGCGCGTGCAGTATCCGGGCTATGCCGAGGCGCTGGAGACGCGCATCCTCCGCCAGATCGGTCTGCGGATGGAGATAGAGGAATACGCCACGCTGCGGCGCGAATCGCTGGTGGGTGAGGAGCTGCATGACGAGCTGCTGCGTGGGCTGGAGACGCTGCGGGCCCAGATCTCGCGGCCGCTGCAGTTCAACATCCAGTCGGGACTCGACAAGCGGATCGAGGAGCTGCCGATCTTCGCCGGACTGCAGGATGCGCTGCTGCATGACCTGGCGATGAGCGTCACCATCCGCTTCGCCGTGCCGGGCGAGTGGATCTACCGCTCGCGCCACTCCGCACGTTCGGTCTTCTTCATCAGCCGTGGCGAGGTGGTGCTGCAAGGCGGGGCCGGCGAGCTCACGCTCGGCCATGGCGATGTGCTCGGCGAATCCGAACTGCTCGCCGGCCAGCAGCGCCGCCGCGGCCGGGCACGGGCTGCCGGATTCTGCTACCTGCTGGAGCTGGAAGCCAGCGCCTTCCGCCGCCTGCTGGCCGAGGCGCCGGAACTGGCGGTGCGGATCGAGCGCATTGCCGAGGCCCGCCGCCCGTCCCCGGCGGTGGCGCCGGAAGCGGCGCCCGCCCCGGCCGCCGTTGCAAGCGCCTGAGCCCTACCGTGCCGTGCCTGTTGTTCCACCATCCTGCAGCAGGGCGGCCAGCCGCACCGCCAGCGCCTCGGGATCGATCGGCTTGTGCAGCAGCTGGAGCGCGCCGGCGCCCGCCGCTTCCTCCAGCGCCGCAGCGCCGGCATCGCCGGCATAGCCGGTGATCAGCAGCGCGGGGAGGCCGGGTCGCCGCTGCCGCGCCGCCCGCACCACCGCCAGCCCATCCATTCCCGGCATGGCCAGGTCACTTACCAGGGCGTCGCACGCGCCGCCGCCATCGAGGTGCATGACCGCTGCCGGTCCATCAGCCGCCTCGACCACCTGGTAGCCCTGGTCGCGCAACGTGGCGCCCAGGACTTGGCGGACCTGTTCCTCATCATCGACCAGCAGCACATGGCCGCTTCCGACCGGCACCGGGGACGGTACGGCCGCTGGCTCGGCCTGCGCGCCCTCGGGCGCAACAGGCAGCCAGAGCGTGACCACCGTGCCCTCGCCGGGCCTGCTGTGCAGCGCCAACGCGCCGCCCGACTGTTCCGCAAAGCCCTTGGCCATGGCGAGGCCGAGTCCGGTGCCTTTCCCCTTTGCCTTGGTGGTGAAGAAGGGTTCCATGGCCTGGGCCAGGGTGACGGCATCCATGCCGGTTCCGGTATCGGTCACTTCCACTGTGAGGTAGCCGCCAGAGCCTCCAGGAAGGCCCGGGGGCGGCGTGGCCTGCCTTCCCGGCTCCTGCGGCGGGTGTTCCGCGGCAAGGCGCAGTCGGAAGGTCAGGCGCCGCTCGGGCATCGGCAGCATCGCATCGCGGGCATTGATCGCCAGGTTGATCAGCACCGTTTCCAGCTGGGCACCATCCGCGAAGGCGGGCGGC
The DNA here is from genome assembly GCF_042646265.1 of Teichococcus globiformis. Classification (NCBI taxonomy): domain Bacteria; kingdom Pseudomonadati; phylum Pseudomonadota; class Alphaproteobacteria; order Acetobacterales; family Roseomonadaceae; genus Roseomonas; species Teichococcus globiformis. The sequence goes on along the minus strand of NZ_JBHRTN010000002.1, from coordinate 27,385 downwards.
AATCCCGGCGGCATGTCCAGCACGATCTCCACCTCGCGGCCCAGCGTGTGCGTCAGCACCTCCCGCAGTCCCTGCAGCATCGGCTCCAGCGGCACCGGGGCCGCCTTCAACTCAACACGGCGCGCGAAGGCCAGCAGCCGTCGGGTGACGGCCGCGCCGCGTTCCGAAGCTTCCAGCAGCATGCGCGACAGCCGCCGCACCCCGGCCTCGTCCCCCGGCCGCTTGGCCAGCAGCTTGGCGCCGCCCAAGATCGCCTGCAGCACATTGTTGAAGTCATGCGCGACCCCGCCGGCCAGCCGTCCGAGCGCCTCCATGCGCTGGGCCTGGACCAGGCGCTGCTGTGCCGCTTCCCGTTCCCGCCGGGCCATTTCCAGGTCGTAGAGTGTGCGCCGGCGGTCGAGCCAGAGCATCGTCAGCGCCAGCGCTGCCAGCAGCAGCACCGAGAAGGCCAGCGCCGTCGCCCGCAGGGACGGGCGAACAAAGGCCGTGCCCTGGATCTCCTCGGCAGTGTCAAGCGACACGGCGACGGCCAGGGGAGCCTCCGCCAGGTTGCTGAACCCGGTGAGCTTTTCGCGCTCGCCGGCAGAGGCCGGCATGATCAGCCCGCCGGCGCGTCCCGTGGCCAGTGCCTGCATCAGGGGATCGCCGGGCGGCAGCACATCGCCCAGCTGCTGCGACGCGTCGCGCCCATGCGCCAGTACCGTGCCGTCCCGCCGCAGGATCAGCGCCGCGCTATGCGAGCCGAAGCTGAGCGCTGTGAGATCGCGCGAAAGCTGGATCGGATCTACCGAGACAACCAGGATGCCGGCCTGGGCACCCGTCTTGTCGATCATCGGACGGGTGAACTGCAGACTCCATTGCTGTGACACCCGCCCCACCAGCGGAGCGCTGACGAACAGGCCCAGGGGCTGCTCGCGATGCACGGTGAAATGTTCCCGGTCACCGAGCCACACGGTCTTCCACCCGGGTTCCGAAGACCAGGCGAGCCAGCCGTCATTGGCGACCACCGCGATCTGCAACACGCCGAGGCGGCCATTCTCCGCCACGCCCCTGAGCTGCGTCTCCACCACATCCAGCGCGGAGATCGCGCCCGCCTGTCGCAGTTCCTGCCGCGCCAGGGCCAGCTCGCCCAGGCTGCGGATACCTTCCAGCAGGCGCAGCAGATTCTGCTCGATGGCCTCGGACGCGACCTCGGCACGGGCCAGCGCAGCAAGCCTGGCACTGGCTTCCACCCGGTCGGCATTCCGATCGGCCAGCATCCAGGCCACGCTGGAGCAGGCCAGCCAACCGATCACGGCCAGCATTCCCAGAGCCAGCCCCGCGCCCGGACGCCGCCGGGTCGAGCGATGTTTCTTCAACAGGGCCATCAAGCGCCGGCCATGCCCTTCTTCCAGAGCGGGCTTGCCACGAAGGGGCCCTCATCCTGCGGGCCACCGTGACAACCGGCCGTTCCGGGGCGCCGGGCCGCCGCCCGCACGCTGCACCCCTCCGCCGCCGCAAGGAACCTGCCAGCCGGCGGATGCTATGAGGCCGGCAGCGGTTGGGCAATGGCTGATAATGATCCGAGTTGCCGCACTGCCCCTCACCCGGGCGTGTAGCGCCACACGCTGGCGGGCGGAAAGTTGAGCGGCGTCCAGGCCTCGCGCCGTGCCGTGAGGCCCAGTTTGCGCCAGGGCAGCGGGGAAGTGACGCAGTAACTGAAGTGAAGAAAGCCGCGCCCGGGCGCCACCGCCTGCACCGCCTCCACCAGCCGACGCTGGCGCTCCAAAGGCAGCAGCACCAGGGGCACGCCGCAGATGGCGGTGCCGACCCGGCCATGCAGCGCGCGTGGCAGGATCTCGGCCAGTTCGAAGGCATCCCCGGCCAGCACCGTCGCGCCCGGAAGGGTGCGGCGCAGATGAGCGGCCATGTTGGCCTCGATCTCGATCACCACCAGCTGCCGTGCCGGCAGGCCGTGGTCGAGCAGGGCACGGGACACGACGCCAGTGCCGGCGCCGAGTTCCACCACCACCTCGTCGGGGCCGCACTGCGTGTGCCGCGCGATGCGGCTGCACAGCGCGGCGGAAGACGGAATGATGCTGCCCATCCGCAAGGGATTGCGGAGCCATTGGCGCAGGAACTCGCCGTGTGCTGGCTGGCCGGGTGCCCCGGCGGCTTGGCCGGCCAGGGGCGGGCGATGTTCAGCGATGGGATCGGACACGGTGCATTCCTTCGGGGCCGGGGGCCGGCCGGGCGCCTGCCTCAGGCACGGGCCGGGGTCAGGGTATCGCGGAACCGCGCGGCGCAGGCGGCCCAGGACCAGGTTTCGGCATGGCGCCGGCAAGCGGCGCGATCGGCCTCCAACGCGCCGAGGCAAGCGATGCGCAGATCCTCGTCCAGCGCACCGACCTTCTCCGGCGCGGGGGCGATCACGTCGATGGGGCCGGTCACGGGGAAGGCGGCGACGGGCGTGCCGCTGGCCAGGGCCTCCAGCAGCACCAGCCCGAAAGTGTCTGTGCGCGAAGGAAACACGAAAACGTCCGCACCCGCATAGGCGGCCGCGAGATGTCCGTTGTCGAGCCGCCCGGTGTAGCGCGCCGTAGGATAGCGGGCCTGCAGCGCGGCGCGCTGCGGCCCCTCCCCCACCACCGCCTTGCTGCCGGGCAGGTCGAGTTCCAGAAAGGCCGCGATGTTCTTCTCCACCGCCACTCGCCCGGCATAAAGGAAGACCGGGCGGGGCAGTCCGGCAAAGGGATCTTCGTGGTCGGTACCGGGCCCGGGTGCAGTGCGCGGGTGGAAGCGCTCCGTATCGACGCCGCGCGACCAGGAGGTGAGATTGGCGAAGCCTCGTTGCTTCATCTCGGCGGCCAGGGAGGGCGTTGCCACCAGCACGGCGGCCGATGCCGCATGGAAGCGGCGCATCACCGCCCAGCTCCAGGACCGGGGCACCCGCGTACGGGCGTGGAGATAGTCGGGGAAGCGAGTGTGGAAGGAGGTGGTGAAGCGCCAGCCCCGCTTGAGGCAGAGTGCGCGCGCTGCCCAGCCCAGCGGCCCTTCTGTCGCGATGTGCACTGCGTCCGGATGGAACTGGTCAATCAGCTGAACCAGCCGCCGTTTCGGCGCCAGGGCGAGGCGGATCTCCGCGTAGCCGGGCATGGCCATGTTGCGGAACCGGTCAGGCCCGATCACCTCCACCGTGTCGCCGCCTTCCCGCAGCAGGTTGACCACTTGCGTCAGGGTCCGCACCACGCCGTTCACCTGCGGCAGCCAGGCATCGGAAACGATCAGCAGGCGCGCGGGAATGCCCGGCGTCATGGACGGGGCGCTCAGGCCGGCAACGCCACACGCGGCGGCGGCGCGGGCACCGCAGGCCATGGCGAGAGGCGGTTCTCCGCCGCCCAGTCGATCAGCTCGAAGCGCCCGTCATGATGCTCGACCAGGGCGGTGCAGGACTCCACCCAGTCGCCATCGTTCATGTACAGCACGCCTCCGATGTCGCGCATCTCGGCATGGTGAATGTGGCCGCAGATCACGCCATCGAAGCCGTTGCGCTTGGCTTCCAGCGCCAGCGCCGATTCGAAGCGGTCGATCGCCATCACCGCCCCCTTGACCTGCCGCTTCAGCCACTGCGACAGCGACCAGTAGGGATAGCCGAACTTGCGCCGCACCAGGTTGAAGTAGCGGTTCAGCGAGAGCGCGAGGTTGTAGGCGCCGTCGCCCAGATAGGCGATGAAGCGAGCGTAGCGCACCACGCTGTCGAACTCGTCGCCGTGGATGACCAGGAAGCGGCGGCCATCGGCAGAAGTGTGCTCTGCCTTCAGCGCCAGCTTGACGCCGGCCATCTCGAGCCCGAGCCAGTTGCGGAAGATCTCGTCGTGGTTGCCGGGGATGTAGGTGACATCAGTCCCGTTGCGCGCCTGACGCAGAATGAGGCGGATCACCTCATCATGATGAGCGTCCCAGAACCAGGTCTTGCGCAAACGCCAGCCATCCACGAAGTCGCCCACGAGGTACATCTGCTCGCACTCGGTGCGTGACAGGAAATCCGCCAGGAAATCGGCTCGGCTCCCGCGTGTTCCGAGATGCGCGTCGGATATGAAGATGCTGCGGTAGCGGCGCTTCTGGACAGAGGCGGAGCGGCTCTGGTGCATGGTCATCCCGCTAAGGTCTTCCCGCTGCTGCGACACATGTTTCCTACACGTTGCGCGCGTGTGAAGTGCGTGACGTTTCCCTGACAGGCGACGGATTATCGTGAAACTTCGGCGACGGTGCCGGCCTCGGGCGATGAAGCCGCCGCAGAGCTGCTTATAACGCGGGGATCCTTGAGGTTCATCGCGCAGCATGACCACCCTGTCCTCCGTCGCGCCGCTGATCGTCTTCAATCCTGCCGCCGGCAACAGGCGACGCCAGAAGCTGCAACGCGCGCTGCGGCTGCTGCCCGGCGCCGAGCTGGCGGAAACCCGCGCCCCCGGCCATGCCGAGCACATAGCGCGCGACGCGGCACGGTCGGGCCGCCCCTGCATCGTCGCCGCCGGCGGCGATGGCACCATTGCCGAGGTTGCCGCCGGCCTGGCCGGGCATAACAGCGCCCTGGGCATCCTGCCGCTCGGCACGGCCAATGTGCTGGCGCATGAGCTGGGCCTGCCGCTTCTGCCAGAGGCCGCCGCCGCGTGCCTGACGCGCGGAGAGGAGGCGCTGCTGTGGCCCGGCATCGCCCGCTTCGCTGACGGGCGGCAAAGGCTGTTCGTGCAGATGGTCGGCGCCGGGTTCGACGCGGCCGTGGTGCACGGTCTCGACCTGCGGCTGAAAAAGGCGATCGGGCGCGGCGCCTATGTCTGGCAGTCACTGCGCGAAATGCCGCGCTACGGCTTTCCGCCCATTGCCGCCACCTTGGACGGGAACCAGCCGCTCCTGGCCTCCGCCCTGGTGGTCAGCAAGGGGCGGTTCTACGCCGGGCGCTACATGCTGGCGCCGGAGGCACGGCCGGTGGAACCGGGCTTCCACGTGGCGCTTATCCAAGGCGGAATGGCGCGAGCCATGCTGGCCGGCGCCCTGCTGCCGCTCGGCCTGTTGCCGCGCCTACCGGGGCTGAGGCTGCTGCGCGCCGGCCATGTCGCCCTGGCCGGCGACGCCGTGCCGGTGCAGGCCGATGGCGATCCGGTGGGGAACCTGCCCGTGGAACTGCGCGACGCCGCCGGGCCACTGCGGGTGCGTATCGCCGCAGCCCCGCGCCAGACCGGAATGGCCTGATCCTACCCCACCGTCGCGTGCAGGAAGGGCGCGATCTTGTCGGGAAGCAGGCTGATGCCGAGACCCGGCGCATCGGGAATGCGCAGACGCCCGCCTTGGATGCGGCGCTCCGGAGGGTCGTCGGTGAACTCCACATAGCCCGGCATGTCCTGCCAGTAGGTGTAGATCTCCTGGATGGCGAAGTTCGGGATGCAGGCAGCGAGCTGCAGCGCGACGGCGGTGGCGACCGGGCTGCCGCAAACATGCGGTTGCACCCGCATGGAATAGGCCTCGGCCATGGCGGCGATCTTCTTGCCCTCGAGGATGCCGCCGCACAATGCCAGGTCAGGCTGTACGATGTCGGCTGCATGCGCCTCGAAAACTGGGCGGAAGCCGTAGCGGGTGTAGAGCCGCTCGCCCACCGCGACCGGGATGCGCACGCCATCCGAGATCTTCTTCAGCGTGCCGATGTCGAAGGGGTCGCAGGGTTCCTCGATGAAGAAGATGTCGAGGTCCTCCACCTTGCGGCAAAACCGCAGGGTTTCGTCGCAGGTCAACCCGCCGCTAAGGTCGAGCATGAGGTCGATCTCCGGGCCCACCGCCTTCCGCAGCCCCCGCATCTTCGCCAGCGCCAGCGACATCGCCTCTCGCCCCAGTGACCGGCTGGAGGGATGCCGGGAGGTCGCGCCTGGATGCGCCTCGCGATAGGCGAAGGGATACCATTTGAGCGCATCGTAGCCCTCCGCCACGGCTTGCTCGGCGGAGCGCAGGAAGGGCGCGACCTCGCGATGGTCCTGCGCCCAGCCATTCAGGTAGACGCGCACGTCGTCGCGCATCTTGCCGCCCAGCAGCTCGTAGACGGGGACGCCCAGCGCACGGCCCTTGATGTCCCAGAGTGCCTGCTCGATGGCGCTTATGGCGGAGAAGACGATGGGGCCGCCGCCCTTGGCCCAGAAGCTGTGATCGTACATCTCGGCCCACAGCGCCTCGATGCGGAAGGGGTCGGCGCCGATCAGCATCCGCTCGGCAATGTCGCGCAGCATCCCGGCCGCCGCCGTGGCGCCGAGGCCGTAGGCGATGCCGGCCTCGCCGATGCCGGTGATCCCCTCATCGGTCAGGATCTCGACGATCACAGGATGCAGCCGCGCCGATTGCACCGTGTAGATGCGGATCTGCCTGATTTTCATGCTGTCCTGACCCCCTCACCGGTGATGCGCCGGGCGAGCAGGCTAGGACGGTGTGTGCGGGCTGCAAAGCACCGAGGGCACTGCACCCTGGCTTTTTCCGCAAGGCATGGCCTCTTCTGCATCCCCTTCCACGGACCGGCTTCCACGAAGCCTTGGACCCTTGGCGACAAGCGGACAGGAGGGGCCGCTCCCCTTTCGTGCCCTCAGGCCGCGAGACGCATGCCCGCGATGCCGGCCAGCGCCTCGGAGATGCCCGGAGCGGCCGCCAGGATGGGCCCGCCCCGCTCGGCGCCGCCATCGGCCATGAAGGGGCTGACCCGCGCCCCGGCTTCAGACAGCACGCAAAGCGCCGCTGCGACGTCCCACAGGTTGATATGCCGCTCCACATAGGCATCCAGCGTGCCGCAGGCGACATCGCACAGCCCGAGCGTTCCGGAGCCACCGGAGCGCATCATGGCACCGGCGCCCATCACCGCCTGGCACAGAGCGTGGTAATCGGGGTTCGCCACGCGTGGCGACCAGCCGCATTCCACGATGGCGCGGCCCATCTCGCGGGTCGCGGCTGCGCGGATGGGCTTTCCGTTCAGCGTGGCGCCGCACCCCTCGGAGGCCAGAAAGCACTGGTTCAGCTCTGGCGACACCACGGCACCCAGCACCGCACGGCCCTCGGTGATCAACCCGACCGACACGCACCAGCGCTGCCCGCCATGGGCGAAGTTGGAGGTGCCGTCGATCGGGTCCACGACCCAGCGCAGCGTGCCTTCCCGGTGCATCCCGGCCTCCTCCCCCTGGAAGCCGTCTTCGGGAAAGTGCTTCGCCAGCTCGTCGGACAGAAAGCGCTCCACCGCCCCGTCCGCCTCCGTCAGCCAGTCCTGCGCGCCCTTGAGGGTGATCGCCTCGCTGTTGGCGGAAGGGCGCAGGCCCAGCGCCAGGGATGCCGCCTGCCGCGCCAGCGCCTCGGCAACGCGCAGCCTCTCGCTCAGATCCATTGTCTTGTCCATCGTCGTGCGGCACCGTTGTAGCAACGGCGCCGCGACGCGTCAGGCGGCGATGGACCGCATAGCCGGGTAGATGCCGGGCATCAGGCCAAGGTCGTTCCGCACCATGCCCTCGGGCCGCACCAGCCGGCACTCGTGCCGGCCATCCTCGTGCAGGAGGTGCTCCACATAGCCCACCGGCTTCTCGCCCACCGGGTGCTGCCAGGTGTCGCCCACCATGAAGGCCGCGGCCGGCGCCCAGACCTGCCGGAGCCCTTCCACCGTGCCGCGGTCGCGCCACTGATGCACATGCCCGGAAGCGATAAATGCGGCCGGGTGCCGTGCGAGCAGGTTGAGGATGCGGCGCCGCGGTTCCGGCTGCACCGCCCAGTATGTGGTATCCGCCTCGGCCACCGTTTCCTCGCAGAGAGGCTTGTGGATGAACAGGCCGATAGCCCGCCCCGCCGCCGTCTCCAGGCTTTCCTGCAAGAACTGGAACTGGTCCTCGTTCTGCGGCAGGTCGGTGCCGGTGATCAGGGTGTTCAGCCCGATCAGGCGCCAGCCCGGCACGTCGCGGCGGAAATGATCCCGCCCGATGATGCCGAGCCAGCGCGAAAGACGCTCGGCATCGGCCGGCGTCGGCCCGTTCAGCTGCGGGTCGTTGCCGACATCGTGGTTGCCGGGGATCGCCACCCACGCGAGGCCAAGCGCCTCGTGCTTCTCGCGGGCGAAGACAAGGTCGTCCCGCGCCAGCTCGCCATGCGCCGAAAGGTCGCCGGTGTTGACCACGAGATCCGGTGCCGAGGCGCGCAGATGCACGGCCAGCACATCGAAATTGGCGGTGAACTCCGGGTGCTGCGGGGAGAGATGCGTGTCGCTGATCTGCGCGATGCGGAACGCCACGGATCAGGACTTCCGCGGCAACAGGCGGCGCACTTCGGCGGCCATTTCGGGCTGTACCTGCTCGGCCGTGGCGCGGCCCTCGACGATGCGGGCGAGGTTGTCCACCATGGTCTGCGTCACGCGCACCGAATTGGTTCCCGGAAAGGCGTACCAGGGGATCGAGATCGGGATCTGCTTCACCGACGGCACGAAGAGGGGGTTCTCGTCATAGAAGGCCGCCAGATACTGCGGATCGTCGATGGCGATCTGATTGCAGGGCAGATAGCCGGTGTTGGTCACCATCATCGCCTGCCCCTCGGGGCTCGTGGAGAAGCGCAGGAACTTGTAGGCGGCCTCGCGCCTGAGCGGGTCCTTGGCCGTCAGCATGCCGGCGGCGCCGCCCGTGGGCAGGCGGCCCTTCCCGGCATCGATCACCGGCATTCCAGTGGTGCGAAGCTCGAAATTCCGGCCAACGCCCGAAACGGTGCCCCGCACCAGCGCGGTGGTCTGGAAGATCATGCCGACCTTGCCGGCGGCGAAGGCTTGGCGCGCGGCAGCGGCGGTCAGGTTGGGCATGCCGCCTTCCTTGACCATGCGCTCCACCAGCTTCAGCGCGCCAAGCCCCTCGGCGCCGGCAAAGCCGACATCGCTCTCGTCGGCGTTCAGCATGCGGCCGCCATGGCCGAACAGCAGGGCGGAGAACATCCAGTCGTCGCCGGTCCAGGTGAACCACATGCCTTCATGGCCGTCGCCCAGCGCCTTGATCTTCGCCGACAGGGCCAGCACACCGTCCCAATCCTTCGGGAAGTTGTCCGGATCGCCACCGGCACGCCGCACCAGATCGGCGTTGTAGTAGCAGATCGGGTTGGAGGCGGCGTAGGCGAGACCGGCCTGCATGCCACCGAAATGCCCCAGGGCGAGCTGGTTCGGGCCGTACCCCATCTTCGATGGGTCGCCTTCCGCCTTCAGCATCGGCGTCAGGTCCTGCGCGACGCCGCGCTCTGCGAAGACGCGCAGGCGGTTGAAGCCCTGGTAGGACAGGTCGGGCAGCTGGTTGGTCGCCGCTTGCCGCAGCAGGAGCTGCGCGCCTTCCTCGTAGTTCGGCGTGGTCACGGTCTTCACCCTGATGCCGGGCTCGCGCTTGGCGAATTCAGCCAGGATGGCGTCGTAGCTGCCTTGGTAGATATAGGGCTGCGCGTAGTGGACAGTGATCTCCGTGCCGCCCTGTGCCCTGCCGATGGCGGGCATGGAAAGGGTGGCAGGCAGCGCCCAGGAGACACGGATCATGGCGCGGCGGGAGAGGTTCATATCGGTCAACCCTTGAGGCCGGTGGAAGCGATGCCTTCGACGAAGCGGCGTTGCGCCAGAAGGAAGGCAATGACGAGGGGCGCGGTCATGATCATGGCGGCGGCCATCAGCGCGCCGAAATCATCGCCTGCCTCGGCGGAGCGGAAGAACATGACGCCGAGCGCCGGCGTGGCGTGGCTGTCGCCATTGGCGACGATCAGCGGCCAGAACAGGTCGTTCCAGTGAGCGACGACGGAGAAGATGCTGAAGGCCGTGGCGGCGGGCCAGGCATTGGGCAGCACAACACGCCAGACGATGGCCATCTCGCTCATGCCGTCCAGCCGCGCGGCGTGGATCAGGTCATCGGGCAGCGACTTGAAGAACTGCCTGAACAGGAAGATGGCGAAGACCGAGATGGTGAAGGGCGCGATCAGCGCGGTGTAGGTGTTGAGCAGCCCCATCTGGCTGAAGGCGACATAGAGCGGGAGCGCCGGCACATGCGGCGGCACCAGCAGGCCCAGCATCACCGCGCCGAAGACGAACTCGCGCCCCTTGAAGCGCAGCTTGGCCAGCGCATAGCCGGCCGGCACGGCGAACAGGATCTGGAAGGCCAGGATGCCGCCGCAGACGATCACGCCGTTCAGCAGGTAGCGCCCCACGGGCAGGCGCTCGAACACCTTGCCGTAATTCTCGACGCCGAAGAAGCGCTCCGGAAGCAGGGTGAGGCTGGCGCGGAAGATCTCGTCCAGCGGCTTCATGCTGGCGGCGGCCATCCAGATGTAGGGCATCAGCATCAGCAGGCCGGCGGCGGCCAGGAACAGCAGGCGTGGAAGGTCCCGCATCAGTGGCTTGTTCTCAGGCATAGTGCACCCGCTTGTCGAGAACCCGCGTCTGCAGCCACATCAAGGCGAGAACGATGCCCAGGAAGACCAGCGTGATGGCCGCCGAATAGCCGATGCGGAAATAGGTGAAGCCCTCTTCGTACATGGTGTAGAGCAGCACGGCGGAGGCCTTGTTCGGCCCTCCTTGGGTCAGAACCGCCACTGTGTCGAAGACGCGCACCGAGCGGATCATGGTGATGGTCAGCACGAACAGCGTGGTCGGACCCAGCAATGGCCAGGTGACGAGGCGAAAGCGCTCCCAGGCGGAGGGCACGCCATCCACTGCCGCCGCCGCGTAGAGCTCGCGCGGGATGGCGGTGAGGCCGGCCAGAAACAGCACCAGGTTGAAGCCCAGATTTTCCCAGATGCCGATGCCGGCGAGCGACAGCAGCACCGTGTCGGAGGAGGACAGCCAGGCCGGGCCGCTGACGCCGATCTCCCGCAGCAACGCGTTCAGCGGTCCGATCGTGGGATGCAGCAGGTATTGCCACGCGGCGGCCATCGCAACTGTCAGCGACACCACCGGCAGAAAGAAGACGGCGCGGAACAGGGTGCGTCCCCGCGATCCCGCTTCAATGGCAAGTGCCAGTGCGAGAGCGCCGGCAATGGACCCCGGTGCCACCAGCCCGACGTAAACCAGCGTGTTGCGCAGCGACTGCGCGAAGCCGCGGTCGCCCAGCATCTCGGTGAAGTTGTCAAGGCCGATCCAGTTGAAGCCGGGCAGGCCGAGCTCGAAATCGGTGAATGCGAGCAGCGCGGTGGCGAGGGTCGGCAGCAGCAGCATCAGCAGGTAGGCGATGGCGGCCGGCAAGGTCAGGGCCCAGGCCGCCAGCGTCTCGCTGGCCTGTGCCCGGCTTCGCACGGCGGGAAGCACGGCCTCAGACAAGGACCGGCTCCGCTCGCGCAACCAGTGCCGCCTTGACCCGCGCCCCGTCGGAGCCGAACACCAATCCGCGCTGGGGCGCGAACTCCAGGCGCACCTCCGTACCGATGGCTGGCACCCGACCAGCCATGTCCGGCGACAGGCGCAGGACCAGCCCGGTGCCATCCCGGCGCAGATGCAGCAGCAATGATTCTCCCAGAAACTCGACCGCCTCAACACAGGCGGGGATGCCTTGCGGCGCCAAGCTCAGGTCTTCCGGCCGGATGCCCAGCGTCAGCCGGCCCCGTGCTGCGGTTCGCAGCGCCGTCGCAACGCCGCCGACACGCAGCACGCCGTCCGCGCCGGCCTCGGCCTGCAGCAGGTTGATGCGCGGCGAGCCGATAAAGGTGGCGACGCGCAGATCCTGCGGATCGGCATAGATGTCCCTCGGCGCGGCGACCTGCAGGATCTGGCCGCCCTGCATCACCGCCACCCGGTCCGCCATGGTGAGGGCCTCTGACTGGTCATGCGTGACATAGAGGGTGGCGGCGCCGGCACGGCGGTGAATGTCCACGATCTCGCGCCGCGTCTGCACGCGCAGGCTGGCATCAAGGTTGGAGAGCGGCTCGTCCATCAGAAAGGCGGCGGGACGGCGGACAATGGCACGGGCCAGCGCCACGCGTTGCCGCTGACCGCCCGAGAGCTGCGCCGGCCGTCGCTCCAGCAGCGCGCCGAGGCCCAACGCCTCGGCGGCCGAGCGCACCTCCGCCGCGATGCCGCCCCGTACCCCGCGCGTTCCCGGCAGCGTGCCGCCCAGCACCGGCAGGCGCTGCCAGGCGTTGAGCCGCCGCATGGCCAGTGGCACGGCGATGTTCTCGGCCACCGTCAGATGCGGATAGAGCGCATAGGACTGAAACACCATGGCGACGTCGCGCTCGCCCGGACGCAGGGCGGAAGCCTCGCGCCCGTTGATGTGCAGACTGCCGGCATCCGCCTGCTCGATCCCCGCGACGATGCGCATGAGTGTCGTCTTGCCGCAGCCCGAGGGGCCGACAAGCGCCACGAACTCGCCTGCCGCCACATCCAGCGACACGCCGTGCAGGATTCTGTTGCCACCGAAGCTTTTGATGACCGATCGAAGGGTGATGCCCGCCAAGCCCAACTCCACGCACTGTCCGGATGGGCGCGGCTCTACAGGCGGCGTGTGACGCTCGGGTTCGAGTTGCGTGAAGCTTTTATGGTGTTGCCGGGCTCAGTCCGGAAGGTCGCTGCAACTGAGACATGCCATACCCGACGCCAGTAATCGTGCCTTCGGCCGAGCGCGGGGTGCTTGAGCTCCGTGCCGGCCGGCCACGAAGAAGCGCCGGAAGCCGGTCTTCATGGAGACTGCAGGCTGTCAGCGCTGCGGCTGGCGGCGGATGGCGACATGCTCAACGGAAAGGAGGTGACCACATCAGCCCGCCATCCCGTGCCAGCCGGTTGCGGCCCCGGTCCACGCCAACCGGTGTCATGTTGCGCTCCCACGCCTCGCCATAATTTCCAACAGCCGCGATGGCCTTCAAGGCCCAGTCATTGGGAAGTCCCAGGGTCCTGCCGAAATCGCCGGTGCTTCCCAGCAGGCGCTGCACCTCCGGATTGGCGTCCTGGGCCCGGGTGCGGGCATTGGCGGCGGTCACGCCGTTCTCTTCCGCAGCTACCAGCGCATGGCCGGTCCATTTCACAATATCGGCCCAGCGCTCGTCACCCTTGCGCACCATCGGGCCCAGCGGCTCGCTGCTTACTGCCTCGGGCAGGATGACATACTGCTCGGCCTCGGCGCCCCGCCCTGCCCGGATCGCGGCCAGTCCTGTCCGGTCAGTGGTGTAGACATCGCAGCGGCCGGCCAGAAAGGCGGTTGTGGCTTCCTGGAAGTTCTCGATCAGCACGGGGGTGAAGCTGATGCCATTGGCGCGGAACCAATCGGTGAGGTTCAGTTCCGTGGTGGTGCCCGGCTGAAGGCAGACGCTGGCGCCGTTCAACTCCTTGGCGGAATTCACCCCAAGGTCGCGCTTTACCATGAAGCCTTGCCCGTCATGCACCAGCACACCGGTGAAGCTGAGGCCGATGCCCACGTCGCGGCCAAAGCTGTAGGTGGTGCCGCGCGACAGCAGGTCGATCTCGCCCGATTGCAGGGCGGTGAAGCGATTCTGCGGCGTGGTCGGCACGAAGCGCACCTTCGAAGCGTCGCCCAGCGCCGCCGCGGCCACCGCCCGGCAGAAATCGGCGTCGATGCCGCGCCATTCGCCCCGTGAATCCGCCTGGGACAGCCCGGCCACACCGGTGGACACGCCACAGGCCAGTGTGCCGCGCTTCTGCACCGTCGCCAGGGTATCGGCGGAAGGTGCCTGGGCAGACAGGCCGGGCGCGAGGACCAGGCCCGAGAGGCCGAACAGGACAAGCAAGGCGGTGCGGCGCATGGGCGCGGTCTCCCGGTGGAAGGTACAGCAAAGGCGGAACCCTGCATTCCGTCCTTCGGTTTCTCGGGCGGCTTCGCTGGATGGGAATGGATCGCCCTCGTCAGGCCGTGGTGTTCAACAGCCAGGGATCAGCGCCCTGCCACACCTTCCGCGACGAGAGGAGCTGATCATCGGCCGGACTCCATCAAGGAGGCCGGGCTCTTCCGCCAAGGTGGCGTTCGGGCACCGTCCTTCCCACCGGCGGAGAGGTCGGAAGGGGGCGCAGACACTCTCTCGCGACGGTGCTGCGGTCCCGCGCGATGTTCCCGTCAGAAGACCTGCACCGTTTTGTCGCGAATCTGCAAAACCCATGTTGACGCCGGAACCCGCCGCCCATAAAAGCCCGTCCACGCCGCTCGGCGGTTCGCCTCCTTGCCCAGGTGGTGGAATTGGTAGACGCGCTGGCTTCAGGTGCCAGTGACCGCAAGGTCGTGAAGGTTCGAGTCCTTTCCTGGGCATATCTCCCCCGCCTGCATGTTCGGGGCGACGATGGCCAAGACCTTGTTCAGCCCCAACGCTGTGATCAAACTTCATAAGCATGACTTGCCGGCGGATCTTGCCCTCGGCCCGGTGGTTGCCGTCGATACTGAGACGATGGGCCTCGATCCGCGCCGCGATCGGTTATGTCTGGTGCAGCTCTCCGCCGGCGACGGCACGGCGCATTGCGTACAGATCCTGCCGCCCTCACTTGGGGGACGGGGTGGCGATTGCCCTCACCTGAAGAGGCTGCTGACGCGCCCGGACGTGGTGAAGCTGTTCCACTTCGCGCGTTTCGACGTGGCCATTCTCCGTGCGGGGCTCGGGGTGGAGGTGGCACCGGTCCGCTGCACCAAGATCGCCGCCAAGCTGGTCCGGACCTTTACCGAGCGGCACGGCCTGAAGGAATTGTGCCGGGAATTGCTGGGCGTGGAGCTTTCAAAGCAGCAGCAGAGCAGCGACTGGGGCGCCCCGGAGCTGACCCCCGAGCAACTGGCCTATGCCGCGTCGGACGTGCTGCATCTGCATGCACTCTGGGCCCGGCTGGAAACCCTGCTGATCCGCGAGGGGAGGCTGGAACTGGCAGAGGCGTGCTTCCGCTTCCTGCCCGCGCGGGGCGCACTTGACCTCCTGGGCTATGACCAGCCGGACATCTTCGCGCACTAGGAACAATCTGGCGAAACCTTGGCACGGTTTTTGGTAGGCGAGCATGTCTTCCTGCGTTGACCCGACCCGGGTGCAGCCCCATACAAGGTTGGTGAGGCCCTTCCCCTTTTCCGCCGGCCTGTTCCGTGACCCCCCGGTCCCGGTGCCCCGGAGCGCCGCCGCATGACCACGCCCTTGCCGCCCCGGGACATCCCGCACGCCCCGGCCGCGGATCGGGCCGGCGCACGGCCGCGCATGCTGCGCCCGTCACGCTCCCGCCTGGTGATGAACGAAGGCGCGCTGGCCCGGCGTCGCCTGATGGTGCTGATCGCCAGATGGGTGCTGCCCATCGGCGCGCTGGCCCTGCTGGCCGTGGTCGCGCTTTGGCCGGAATTCGAAGGGGCGGAAGATCGGGGCCGCCTCGCCTTCCGCCGCGCGACCCAGGCCACCACCGAGGCGATGCGCCTTTCCATCGCCCGCTACCAGGGTCTGGACGAGCAGGGCCGGCCGGTGAACGTGACCGCCAGCTCGGCCACGCAACAGGAGCAGCAGAACCTGATCGACCTGACCCGGCCGCGCGCCGACATGGTGACCTCCAGCGGCGCTTGGGTGATGCTGGAATCGGAAACGGGCGAATACAAGCGGGACCAGAATCTGCTCGACCTCGCCGGCCGCGTGACGCTGTGGCACGAGGATGGCAGCACGCTGCGCACCGAGGCTGCACATATCGACCTGAATGCCGGAGCCGCCGAAGGGAACCGCGCCGTGGCGGCCCAGGGCCCCTTCGGCACGCTGGTAAGCGAAGGGTTCCGTTTGCAGGATCGCGGGCAGGTTGTGGTCTTCACCGGCCAGGCCAAGGCCGTGCTGGAGGGTGGCCGATGATCGTGACCCGTCTGCTCCCCGTGGCGGCGCTGCTTCTGGCAGCGGCGCTACGCCCCGCACCGGTTGCCGCCCAGTCGCTCGACCTGACGCAGGGTGGACCGGTGGAGGTGACCGCCAGCAACGGCATCGAATGGCGTCAGCAGGAGCAGCTGGTGATCGCCCGCGGCAATGCGCGCGCGGTTCGCGCCGGGGTCACGGTCACCGCCGACCGGCTGGTTGCCCGGTATCGGCCTCGCGCCGGCCAGCCCGCCCCCTCCCAGGGCTCGGAAGACACGCCCATGTCGGGCGGCGAGATCTGGCGCCTGGAGGCGGAGGGCAACGTCAAGATCGACAGCGCCACCGACCATGCCGAGGGCGACCGCGCCATCTACGACATGGACCAGGCCGTGCTGGTGATGACCGGACGGGCGCTGAAGCTGACTACGCCGCAGGAGGTGCTGACCTCCCGCGACAGCCTGGAATACTGGCCGCAGCGGCGCATGGCCGTGGCGCGCGGCGCCGCCCATGTGGTGACGCAGGACAAGCGGCAGATCTTTGCCGACACGCTGGTCGGGTATTTCCGCGACCAGGGCGCCTCCCCCGCGCCGCGCAATGCCGCCGCCGGCGCACCGGCGCAGGGCAGCCAGCTGGAGCGCACCGAGGCCTTCGGCAATGTTGAGATCCGGACGCCATCCGAGGTGGTGCGCGGCGACCGTGGCGTCTATCTCGAATCAACCGGCATGGCGCGCCTGCTGGGCGGTGTCCGCATCACCCGCGGTGACAACCAGCTGAACGGCCAGGAGGCCATCGTGAACATGCGCACTGGCGTGGCACGCCTGGTTTCCACTCCCGGCCAGCGCGTGCAGGGGTTGATCATTCCGCAACAGGGCCAGGAGGCAGCGCAGCCTTCCCAAGCGCAGCCTTCCCAGGGGCAACCGCGCCCGGGAACAGCGCGATGAGCGCGGGGCTGAAGGTGGTGCTGGGCGAGGGCGGACTGGTCGCGAAGGGGCTGGGCAAGCGGTACAAGAAGCGCCCCGTTGTGCGCGGTGTTTCGCTGAGCGTGCGGCGCGGCGAGGCAGTCGGCCTGTTCGGGCCGAACGGCGCGGGCAAGACCACGACCTTCTACATGATGACCGGTCTGGTGCGTCCCGATGAGGGGCAGGTCTTCATGGACGGGCAGGAAGTCACCTCGCTTCCCATGTATCGCCGCGCCCGCATGGGCCTCGGCTACCTGCCGCAGGAAGCCTCGATCTTTCGTGGCCTGTCGCTGGAAGACAATATCCGCGCCGCCCTGGAAGTGGTGGAGCCGGTGCGCGAGCGGCGGGAACAGATGCTGGACGAGTTGCTGGCCGAGTTTGGGCTGACGCATCTGCGCCGTTCCCCGTCCCTTGCACTCTCGGGTGGCGAGCGGCGGCGCTGCGAGATCGCCCGGGCTTTGGCCACCCACCCGGCCTATATCCTGCTCGACGAACCCCTGGCCGGCATCGACCCGATCGCCGTGGGCGAGATCCGCGACCTGGTGAAGCATCTGAAGAACCGCGGTATCGGCGTGCTGATCACCGATCACAATGTGCGCGAAACGCTGGAGATCATCGACCGCGCCTACATCCTGCACGACGGCCAGGTCCTGATGGAAGGCACGCCGGAGGACATCGTCGCGCATGAAGGCGTGCGGCGGGTTTATCTGGGCGAAAGGTTCAGCCTGTAGCCATGCGGAACACCCTCCCCGCCCCACCTCCCTGAACGGAGCGTTCGGTCTTGGCCATCGGACCGCGCCTGGATCTGCGTTTCACCCAGTCGCTGGTGATGACGCCGCAGCTGCGGCAGGCGATCAAGCTGCTGCAATCCTCCAATCTCGAGGTTACCGCCTTTGTGGAGGAAGAGCTCGAGCGCAATCCGCTGCTGGAGCGGGACGAGAAGCCGGAAGGTGGAGCATCCGTGCCCCCGCCGCGCGAGATCGTGCCTCCGCCCCGCCTCGACAGCTATGACGGCGCCAGTGCCGCGACGCTGCCGGCGGACACCGAAGCGCCGTTGGATATCGGGGATTGGTCCAACGTCTACGATGGCGAGCCCCGCTTTGGCGAAGGGCGTGGCGGCCGGGCCGATTTCGAGGGGGATGGCCG
This sequence comes from Teichococcus globiformis, assembly GCF_042646265.1. Taxonomy (NCBI): domain Bacteria; kingdom Pseudomonadati; phylum Pseudomonadota; class Alphaproteobacteria; order Acetobacterales; family Roseomonadaceae; genus Roseomonas; species Teichococcus globiformis. Next base: position 9,500 of record NZ_JBHRTN010000002.1, on the reverse strand, counting down.
AGGCATCGATGAGCTGGCGGTTGAACGGCCCCGCACCTTGCAGGAGGAGCTGGCCGGGCAAGTCCGCCTCACCTTTCCCGACCCTGGCGACCGGTTGATCGCGGCGCAGCTTATCGCGCTGCTTGATCCCGCCGGGCGGCTCGCTGCTGCCGATGGCGACATTGCGGCCGCAATGGGCTGCGATGCCGCACGGGTCGGGGAGATCCGCGCCCGGATGCAGCGCTTCGAGCCCACGGGACTGTTCTGCCGCGACCTGCAGGAATGCCTTTCGGTGCAGCTTGCCGAGCGCAACCGGCTGGATCCGGCCATGGTTGCGCTGCTGGCGAATCTTGAGCTGCTGGCGCGGCGTGACATGCGGGGCCTGATGCGCGTCTGCGGCGTCGATGCCGAGGACCTGGCCGATATGGTCGCGGAGCTGAAGCGCCTGGACCCGAAGCCCGGCGCCGGCTACGACATCGCCCCTGCCATGGCCGTGGTGCCCGATGTGCTGATGCGTGCCGCACCGGTCTGGGCAGGTGTAGGCGGCGCAGCCGAGGCCGACTGGATCCTGGAGCTCAATCCCGAAACCCTGCCCCGGCTGCTGGTCAAGCGCGGCTTCCATGCCCGCGCCCAGGTCAGCGCCACGCGGGAGGAGAGGGCCTTCCTGGCGGAAAAGTTCCAGGCCGCCAACTGGCTGGTGAAGAGCCTGGAGCAGCGCGCCAACACTATTCTCAAGGTCGCGGCCGAGATTGTTCGCCGGCAGGACGGCTTTTTCCGCCATGGCGTGACGCATCTGCGGCCCCTGATCCTGCGCGACGTGGCCGAGGCTGTGGAAATGCATGAATCCACCGTCAGCCGGGTCACGGCCAACAAGTACATCGCGACGCCGAGAGGCAATTTCGAGCTGAAGTATTTCTTCACCACGGCAATTGGCGGCACCGCGGGAGAAACTTTCAGCGCCGAGGCGATTAGACACCGTATCCGCAGCATGGTCGCGGCGGAGACATCGGATGACATCCTCAGCGATGATGCGATTGTTGCAGCTTTGCGAAGGGAAGGGGTGGACATCGCCCGTCGGACGGTGGCCAAATACAGGGAAGCGTTGCGCATCCCATCATCCGTGCAACGTAAGCGGGAGAAGGCCGTCCCGGCCTGACCCGGCGCGGGCGCGACCCGCCCGCTCCGCCGTCCCCTCGGGACGGCCCCTCCCCGATCAGAAGGAGGGGTTACTCCACATGCACATCGTCGTCGCAGGGAAGCAGGTTGAAACCGGCGAGGCCCTGAAGGTCCATGTGGCCGAAGGCCTCAACACCGTGACGAAGAAATACTTCGACCACGCCCTGGAGGCTTACGTCACCTTCAGCAAGAACCGGGCATTCTTCGCCTGCACTGTCGACATCCATGCCGGACGAGGGCTGAGCCTGCGCGGCGAGGGCGAGGGGCCGGATGCCCACCGCGCCTTTGACGAGGCCGCGTCGCATATCGCCAAGCGACTGCGCCGCTATCGCCGCCGCATGAACGAGCATTCCCGGGCTCAGGCCGGCGACCGGCTGCCGGCCACCGCCGAAACCGCCCGCTCCGTGATCCTGGCCCAGGCCCCGGACGAGCCGGATGAGACGATCGACCCCGACATCCTGCTGGACGGGCTGATTGAAGATCGCCCCCAGCCCAAGGCCAACGGGCACGATGAGAACCACATCATCGCCGAGACACCAACGGAGATTGCGCGTCTCAGCGTCAGCGAGGCAGTGATGCGGATGGATCTCGGCCATCTGCCGGTGATGATGTTCCGCAACCAGGATAGCGGGCAGCTCAACGTGGTGTACCGCCGACAAGATGGGAATGTCGGCTGGATCGATCCGCAGGGCCGCTGAGGTCAGAAGGCGCGCCGCCTTCAGGCTGAACCCGCACGTTCCGGGAGGGCCACACCCTCCCGAAACGGACCGGCAAGGTTTGAGGCGCTTACAAATCCGGCGGGCAGGTAGGCGGCCCGGTCCGGAACGCAACCTTAAGTTCGAGGGGCAACGCCCCTCGCCCCCTTCTTCCGTCAGCCTGTCAGCGGCACATCAACACGGGCACGTCGGCATTCTCCAACACATGCCGCGTCACCCCGCCCAGGATCAGCTGCCGCAGCCGGGAATGGCTGTAGGCACCCATGCAAAGCAGGTCGGCGTTGAAGTCGCGCACGGCGCCCAGCAGCCCGGCGCCGACCTCGCGGGTCTGCGGCTTGAACGGCACCGCCTCCGCCTCAATGCCGTGCCAGCGCAGATAGGCCCTCATGCCGTCGGCAGCGGGCCCGCGCCGCTGATAATCGTCGCTGTGCAGAATGCGTACTGCCTCGGCATGGTGCAGGTAGGGCAGCGCCGCAGCCACGGCGGCAGCGCTCTCCGCCGTGCCGTTCCAGGCGACACAGACGCGTTTGCCGATGGTTTCAGGTGCCTCGCGCGGGGCGATCAGCACCGGCCGGCCGGAGTCGAACAGCACCGCGTGCAGCGCGTCGGAAGAGGAAACATCCTCTTCCGCTTCCGGGTGCGGCACCACGGCCATGTCGTAGAGGCGCGAGAGCTGCGCCACCACATCCTCCTCCCGGCCGGCGATGGATTCGAAGGACAGCGTCGGCCCTTCACTCTTGGCCGCCGTTTCGGCGGAAAGGGCGATGGTGACGTCGCGCCCCTGCACGAAGCGCTCAAACAGGCCACGCACGCGGCCTGCGCGCTCGCCGCTTTCACGTTCGGTGGCAGCCATCATCTCTTCGATCATGGCGCCCGACAGGCCCTCGCCCGCCAGGGGCGCCACGTCGCGGGCATCGACCCGTACATGAAGGCAATGCACGTGACTGTGCCAGGTCCGCGCCACCATCAGCGCGGTGTGCAGCGCTGCCTCGCCCGCGGCGGTACCCGTCAGGGGCAGCAGGATACGGCGATAGGCCATGACATGATCTCCTCGATCCAGTCCGCGCCGCTGCGACGGTCCGTCATCAGGGCGTCATGCACTTTAGCACGGCCAAGCCCGCGCCGTCCTGCGCCCTTGCGGGTCCTCCATCGCGGCCCGGCCCGCCCAGATTAGCGGTTCGCGCGCCGGTTGGGGATAAAATCAGGGAAACAGACGAAGGCTGCGCCACCCGGCACCTTCCGGCTCGAACACCACACGGTCATGCAGCCGGAACGGCATGTCCTGCCAGAATTCGAACCGGGCGGGCAGCACGCGGAAGCCACCCCAGTGGGGGGGGCGTGGAATATCCCCGGAGGGAAAGCGTGCCTCGGTCTCGGCCAGTGCGGCTTCCAGCTCCTGCCGGCCGGCCAACGGCCGGGACTGCCGCGAGGCCCAGGCGCCCAGGCGCGACAGCCGCGGACGCGTGGCGTAATAGGCGTCCGACTCGGCGGCGCTTACCTCTTCCACCGCCCCCTCGACACGCACTTGCCGCCGCAGCGACTTCCAATGGAACAGGAGCGCCGCGCGCGGGTTGGGAAGCAGTTCGCCCCCCTTGCGGCTTTCCTTGTTGGTGAAGAAAACGAAGCCCCGGTCGTCCATGCCCTTCAGCAGCACCATGCGGGCGGAAGGCGTGCCGTCCCGTGTCGCGGTGGCCAGCGTCATGGCGTTGGGATCGTTCGGCTCGCCGACTTCCGCCTCGGCCAGCCAGGCCTGGAACAGGGCGAAGGGTCCGGCGGATTCGTCGATAGCGGTCATGCAGGCTTCCCCCGCGGGTTGAAGCGGGGCGGGCCACTGCCCCTTGCTCCGGTCGAGGCGGTGTGCCACCACCGGCTGACCCTTGCAACGGGGATACCCCGCCCCGGTTCCTGTCCTAAACCCTGAGCGAAACGGTCCTGCCCACCCATGGAAGCTGACGCCCCCCATTCCGCCGCCGTCCCTACTGGCACGCTGATGAACGGCAAGCGCGGCCTGATCATGGGCGTGGCGAATGACCGTTCCATTGCCTGGGGCATTGCCAAGGCGCTCGCCGCCCACGGCGCCGAAATCGCCTTCACCTACCAGGGCGATGCGCTGGAGAAGCGTGTGCGGCCTCTGGTGCAGAGCGTCGGCAGCGACATTCTGCTGCCCTGCGACGTGACCGACGAGGCCAGCATCGACGCGGTGTTCGAGACGCTGGAGAAACGCTGGGGCAGGATCGATTTCCTGGTTCACGCCATCGGCTTCGCCAACAAGGAATACCTGCGCGGCCGCTACATGGACACGCCGCGTGAGGCCTTCCTCCAGGCGCTGGACATCTCCTGCTTCTCCTTTGTCTCGGTTTCGCGCCGGGCGGCGGCGCTGATGCCCCATGGCGGCTCGCTGCTGACGCTGAGCTATCTGGGCGCTGAGCGGGTCACGCCGCATTACAACGTCATGGGCGTGGCCAAAGCCGCGCTGGAGGCCAGCGTCCGGTACATGGCGGTCGATGTCGGTGGGCAGGGCATCCGGGTGAACGCCATTTCCGCCGGGCCGATCCGCACCCTGGCGGCCAGCGGCATCGGCGATTTCCGCTACATCCTGAAGTGGAACCAGTACAACGCGCCGTTGAAGCGCAACTCCACCATCGAGGATGTGGGCGGCGCCGGGCTGTACCTGTTGTCCGACCTCGGCGCCGGCGTCACCGGCGAGGTGCACCATGTGGATTGCGGCTACCATGTTGTCGGCATGAAGGCCGTGGACGCACCCGACATCTCGGTGGTCTGACGTCCTTCCGCGGCGACGCTGCCCTTTTCCGGCAGCGCAACCGCCTCCTGCGCATGCCGTTCTTCCGTTACGCGCGGCCGATCCTGGCCGTGCCGAAGGGAGGCGCAGATGAGCCAGCACGACACGCAGCCCGGAAGGCCACCCCTGTCCCCCGGAGGCAAGGGGATGACACCGGATCCCCGCGCCGGCGGTGGGGCACCTTCGGCGGGCGCTGCCGGCGATGAGGCTGCAGCCGAAGCGTTGCAGGATGGCGCTCTTCCCGAAGATGCCCATGCCGCCGCCGGAAAGGTGGAAGAAACGGAACGTGCCGTCCGTGCCGCGCATCAGATGCGCTGAGCAACCGAGGAGACAGTTCATGAGCAAGGCTCACATGCCGCCGGTTCCGCCTGCCAACCGTGCAGCGACACCAGGTGCCGATCGCAACACGCCGCCCGCGAAGGAAGCTCAGGGTTCCGGCAAGCAGGTCGATGAAACGCCCAATCAGGGCCAAAGCGGAACCATCAAGCAGAACACCACGCATCAGGGCCTGCAGCACGACCGGTGAGCCGGGCCGCAGCCCTTGGATGTGCTAAAGGGAACAGGAAGCCATCATGCCGCAGGACAATGCGAATACCGGCCGCCATGGCGGCCCCGGCAGCAGCCATCAGAATCAGCAGGACCCGTCCAAGTCGTCCGCCACGGGCCGCAAGGGCGGCGGCGACAATAGCGGGCCGGAGGCAGGCTCCTCGACCAATCCAGATCACAGCCGCGTCTCCGGGGGTGGCGGCGAGCGCGATCGCAACCATACCCACGATCCCGACACCAAGCACTAAGTACGCCTCCCCGCCGCTCCGGCGGTGGGACATTCCGGCCCACTTGGCCGGGACGCGGCAGTAGAAAGGGTTCCAACATGGCTGAACAACCGAAAGACGGCGGCACAGTCCGCAAGTCCAATACCGGGGAAGCGGAGCAGCAGGAGACGGCCTCTGGGACCATCCGTCAGCCGATCCAGCCCGGCGAGACCCAGCCTGGTGAAGGTGTGGAAATGGCGCAGAACCTGGGTGGGCCGATCGATGTTTTCCCCGCCGGCGGGCGTCGCAAGACACCGCAGTCGGAGGAGTAGCATTCCCGGGCGGCAGTGGCCCCCTTGGCCTTTGCCGCGACCTTCCGCATAACCACGGGATCGATCCCTGTGGTATTGCGGTCCTCATGTCCCATAATTCCTTCGGTCATCTGTTCCGCGTCACCAGTTGGGGCGAAAGTCACGGGCCGGCCATCGGCGGCGTTGTGGATGGCTGCCCGCCTGGCCTGGCGCTTGGTGAGGGCGACATTCAGCCCTTTCTTGACCGTCGTCGCCCCGGACAATCAAAGTTCGTCACGCAGCGGCAGGAGCCGGACGAGGTCCGCCTGCTGTCCGGTGTGTTCGAGGGGCTGACCACCGGCACGCCGATCAGCTTCATCATCGAGAACCAGGACCAGCGCTCCAGAGACTACGGAGACATCAAGGACCGATTTCGGCCCGGACATGCCGACCTGACCTATCATCTGAAATACGGTGTCAGGGATTACCGCGGCGGGGGGCGCTCCTCCGCGCGCGAAACGGCGGTGCGGGTTGCTGCCGGAGCCATTGCACGCAAGGTGCTCGGCGCCTCGGTGACAATCCGGGGCGCCATGGTGGCGATGGGACCCCTTGGCATTGACCGTACCCGGTTTGATTGGGCGGAGGTGGAGCTGAACCCCTTCTTCTGCCCCGATCCCAACGTCGTGCCACTCTGGGAAGAAACGCTGGCTGCCACGCGCAAGGCCGGAAGCAGCCTGGGCGCCGTGATCGAAGTGATGGCGGAAGGCCTGCCTCCGGGGCTTGGCGCGCCGCTTTACGGCAAACTTGATGCGGACATTGCCGGCGCGTTGATGAGCATCAATGCGGTGAAGGGTGTCGAGATCGGAGAGGGCTTCACCGGGGCCACACTGGATGGCGAAGCCAATGCCGACGAGATGCGCATGAACCCCGACGGCACGGTGAGCTTCCTGTCCAACCATGCCGGCGGCATCCTGGGTGGCATCTCGACAGGGCAGCCGGTGGTTGCGCGTTTCGCCGTCAAGCCCACGTCCTCCATCCTGACCCCGCGGCAGTCCATCGACCGGATGGGCGGCGAGGTCGAGGTGCTGACCAAGGGGCGCCATGATCCCTGTGTCGGCATCCGGGCGGTTCCCGTTGGGGAGGCCATGCTGGCCTGCGTGCTCGCAGACCATCTGCTGCGGCACCGAGCACAGAACCCTGAAGCGCCAGCCACAGCCCGGCTGCCGCGCAACTAATCGTGAGCAGGCTTCAGCGCGTCCGACCCTTTCGCTTGACCAAGCGTTCCGCCCTCCGGAAGGTAGCCCGGTGCGTTGAAGGAGGGCCAGGTGGATGTTGCGCGCTGACAATGACGCCACGGGTCAGGGGGGCTTCGACTGCGCCGGATTCCTGGCACTGGCGGGGGAAACGCCATGGCGCCTGCGCATGGCCGAGATCGCGCAACGTGCCGCGCCGACATCCTGGCGGGGCCGCGCCTCCCAGCGCCGTCACGCGCTGGAACTGATCCTGACGCGGCTGGCGCGCCCCCAGGACGGGGTGCGCCCCAACCGAGCGGAACGCCGCATCCTGGCCCTGGCGCGCGAGGCGGTGGCGCTGGCCGACACCCTGCCCGAGCCGCCGCGTGAAAGGCTGCGCCAGCGCCTGCTGGAAGGTCTGGTGGGAGAAGCCACACTGATCCCCCTGTTCCACATGCTGCGGGAAGCCATGCGGCAACGGGCGCGGGGCTTCACCGTTCACTTCACCGGGCTGACCGATGGAACGCCGCACGACCTGCTGCTGGAGTATGGCGGCATCACCGCCGAGCTGGTGTGTGAAACCGTGTCGGCTGAGGAAGGTCGCCATCTGCACCGCGGCGACTGGTTCACCCTGGTGGATGGCGTTAATCCCGAGCTGCAAAGCTGGCTGGCGGCGCATCCCGGCCGTTACCTGCTGAAGATGTCCCTGCCCGGCGGTATCCAGGGCCCGGAGGAGCTGGCCGCGCTGCAATGCCAGGTCAGCACCATGCTGGCCGATCAGAAGCGGCAGGACAATTCAGGGGCAGCAGTGCTGAAGCTCGATCCGCTGATGCTCGCTGGGGCTCAGGCTGCCGGTGAGGGGTTCTCCGAGCGGCTGCGGCGCCAGTTCGGGCCCGATGCCCATCTGGCTGTGACTGCGACGGCGGCGGGCGACAGCGTGTTCGTCATGGCGGCGCGAGCCGGCCGGGAAAATGGAATCGCTGCCGCTGTGACCCGCCGCCTGCAGCATTGCGCGGAAACCCGGCTGTCCGGCCAGCATGCCGGCATCGTTGCTGTGTTTCTGGAAGATGTGGATCGCGCCGAGTGGCGCGGCCTGCGGGAGTCACTGGAACTCGAAGGAGCGGTGCGGCGCTTCTACACCACCTCCGGCGCGGCCCGGATCACTGCATCCTCCTGCGCCACCCGGATGGAATTGTTTGACATGCCTGTGCCGGATGCAGCCGAGCATGGCGAGCTCCGCTTCCGCAATCAGGGCCACCCGGACGCAGGACGCGCGGCGCTGCAGCCGGCCGTTCAGTCGCTGGCTTAGGAGCCGGCTTCAGCGCTCCAATCGACCCACACGTCATTCGCGGGTCACAAAAATGTTTCGTCGCCTTAATGCCACCTTTCTGACCATGTTGCGTTGCAAGAACTCCGCAACACCGTGCAACAGACGAGATCCGGAATGTCCGAGCGCGACATGGAGGCCAAGCTTCTGGAGCTTGACCGACTGCTGAACGACCCTGAAGTGCAGATGGACCCGCATCGTGTGTGGTCGCTGCTCCAGGAAATCTCCACGGCTGGCAAGGTGGCCGTGCCGCGCGCCGCCTGAAGGCTACTCCTCGCGCCGGGCAGCAATCAGGAATTCCCGGTTGCCCTCTGGCCCGAGGATCGGGCTGGGCTCCACGCCCAGGACCGACCAGCCAAAAAGGCCGCTCCACCATTCCGTGACCCTGTCGCAAACCGCCTGGTGAACCGTCGGGTCACGCACGACCCCTCCTTTTCCGACCAGTTCCGGCCCGGCCTCGAATTGTGGCTTGATCAACGCCACGGCCCATGCACCCGGGGCGGCCAGGTTCAGGGCTGCTGGCAGAACGGTGGCCAGGCCGATGAAGCTGGCATCGCAGACCACCACCTCCGGCGGCTCCGGGATCTGCGAGCTGTCCAGCCGGCGTGCATTGGTTTTCTCCAGCACCACGACGCGATCGTCGCTGCGCAGCTTCCAGGCAAGCTGCCCATGCCCCACATCCACGGCATACACCTTGGCCGCGCCGTGGTGCAGCAGAACATCGGTAAAGCCGCCCGTGGATGCACCAACATCCACCGCGACCCGCCCTGCAGGTTGCAGCGAGAAATGCTCCAGCGCATGGGACAGCTTCATGCCGCCGCGGCTGACCCAAGGGTGCTCCTGGCCCTTGACCTCCAATGGGGTGTCCTCGGCAACCGGTTGGCCGGGCTTCTCCACCCGTCTGGTGTTGGAGAACACCTTGCCGGCCATGATCAGGGCCTGTGCCTTGGCACGGCTCTCCACCAAGCCGCGGTCCACCAGCGCCATATCAGCTCTCTGCTTGGGCATGTTCTTACTCCGAAGTCACGCCAGGGGCGGCACCCCTGGACGACCCCAGGGGTGACAGCGTCACCCCGGCAGCGTGCCGGTCCCCATCAAGCCAGGGCGGGCAGGCTGCCCCTGCCCTGCCCCAGAGCGTTGAGGGCGGTTTCGACGATGCTGCGGGCGGACAGGCCGGCGGCGTCGTACTGGGCCTTGGGGGTGTCGTGGTCGATGAAGCTGTCGGGCA
>NZ_JBHRTN010000001.1:0-54448 GCF_042646265.1 Teichococcus globiformis | reverse complement strand
CCAGCGCCCATTCGTCATCAGATACATCAGACGGGTACGGCTTGCGGGCACTCATGTCCAACAGCCTGATCGTTACCAACCCGCTGGTCCATAACAGCCTCTAGGTTGGCGATGTCGGTTCACACCGGAGGTTCCGCCAGTCAGCAAGGATGGCATTATCCAGGGTGGCGCGTTACTAGCCTTGTTTAGAGCAAGCACTTCGACCGAGCCAATCGGCATGAGAGATTGATCGGACGTTTTCAGCGAGCCGTGCGAAGGTAATTACCAGAACTTCAGACCGTATCGCCTCGCGCCAGAAGGTAGTTGGCAAAAAGCTGTGCTGTTCTGGGCAGTCGTTCCGCCTGACGCCAGATGATGCAGATTTGAGGACGTGCCCAAGCTTCATCCAGTTCAACGAAGCGCAGCCCATAGAGCCGGCTTTGTGACTCCTGTAGAAAGGAGGGAGCCACACCCACCCCCATGCCCGCAGCGATCATCCGGCAAACCGCCTCAAAGCCACGCACTCGGATGCGGCTGCGCTTGATCATTCCACCCTGTTTGGCAGCATAGTCGAGCAGCTGTGACAGTGCGGTACTCGCCGATTGCTCGACCTGCTCATAGGTCAGCAGCGCGGCATAGGTGAGTCTGCGGCGCCGTGCAAGCACGTGTCCGGCAGGTAGAACGGCCGCGAGATTGTAGCCGCGCCAAGGCATCATCGTCAGGGCCTCCGGACGGAAAATATTCGGACCAATGCCGATCTCAGCGCGCCCTTGCAGGATATCCTCCATCAGCGCTGGCGTCTCGAATTCCTCTAGCTCGATCCGGATCTCGGGATGCTGCTTTGCGAAGGATTGAATATCGGCCGGCAGCCCCGCCGATAAAGCCGAGGAAGACGCACGTACACGTAGATGGCCACGGACCCCTTCTCCGTATTCCTCCATCTCTTGCTGCATCGCGTCCGCAACCCGCAACAGCTGCCGAGCATGGTGAAGAAACGCTTCCCCCGCTGCGGTGGGCGTCACCCCCTGCGGACCTCGTTCCAGCAGGGCAACGCCGATGATCGCTTCCAGATCCGACAGGCGCTTGCTGATAGCCGAAGCAACGATGTTCTCGCACCGCGCCGCTCGCGCGATGCTGCCGGCTTCCACTGTGCTGACGAACAGCCGGGCTGAAAGCAGCGCAGCGCGGTGCATTGCTGTCCCGTCTCGTTTTGAGATGGGGGGCGACGCCAAAGGTCGCTTCCCTGGGGGACGAGTCATCGCAACACTCCTGTCGCAAAGAAGGGGAGGCGGAGGCGGCATCGTCCCTCTCCGACAGGACCCACCCGGCGGAGGCCGGGATCAAGGGAGGAATGTACCATTATGCTGCGCCGCCATCTCGGGGCCCTGGCCCTTGCCGGTAGCTTGCCGGCGATAGGGCTCTCACGAAAGGCCCGAGCCCAGGCCTATCCTTCGCGGCCGATCCGCATGATCTCGCCATTTCCGCCCGGCGGCGGCACCGATTTGCTGGCTCGCGCGCTGTGCACCCGGCTTGCCGAGGCGAAAGGCTGGACGGTGGTGGTCGAGAACCGGGCAGGTGCCAATGGGGCGATCGGCCTGGCTGAGGCCGCTCGCGCGCCGACCGAGGGCTATGATATTGTGCTCGGCCAGCAAGACAATCTGGTTCTGGCGCCGCTATTGACCAAAGTGGCGTTTGACCCTGTGAAGGACTTTGCGCCGGTCGCCTTCGCTGTCCAATCGCCACCGGTTATCACGGTGGCTACCCAATCGCCGTACAAGAGCTTCGCCGACTTGGTGAAAGCCGCCAAGGCGGCGCCCGGCAGCCTGGCTTTCGGTAGCTCTGGCAGCGGCAGTTCCTCGCACATCATCAGCGAGATGTTACGCTTGCACGGCGGTATCCAGCTACAACACGTGCCGTATCGCGGTTCCAATCCTGCCATGGCCGATCTGATGGGCGGGCATGTGGCGGCAGTTGGGTCTTCCATTGCGTCGGCCAGCAGCGCCCTGCAATCCGGCGCAGCACGGCCGCTGGCGGTTGCCGGTGTCACACGAAGCTCTTCACTCCCGGATACGCCGACCTTGCGTGAACTCGGCTATGACGTCGAGATGACGACCTGGTGGGGAGTGCTGGGTCCGGCCCGGATGCCGCAAATGGTCACCGAGCTGCTGAACAAGGAGTTCAACCAGCTCATGAGCCAGCCAGAGCTGATCCGTGTGCTGGCGCAACAGGGCATGGAGCCAGCGCCATCCACCCCCGCTGCCTTCGCCGAGTTGATTCGCAAAGACGTCGAGACCTGCCGTGCCATCATCAATCAGATCGGCATGAAGCTGGACTGAACCAGGAGCAAATCATGCCGGATAGCGGCTACGCCCCCCAATACGGCCCGAGCCAGGGCTTCGTCGAGATCTGCGAGGCTGGAACTCGCGACGGGCTTCAGATTGAGAGCCAGATCATCCCGGCTGCGGAGAAGATCGCACTGGTGGACGCCATGCTTGATAGCGGCATCCGCCATGTCGAGGTGACTTCCTTTGTCTCGCCCCGTGCCGTGCCGCAGATGGCCGATGCCGAGGAAGTGCTGCGCGGCATCCGCAAGCGCGCCGACACCAATCTCATGGCGTTGGTGCCTAATCTCCGTGGTGCCGAGCGGGCGCTGACCACGCCGGTCGATGGTGGAGTGCTGCTGATCTCAGCATCCGAAACGCACAACCGCAAGAACCTCAACCGCGGCATCGACGAATCCCTGGAGAGCTTTCCCGCAGTGGCGGCACGTCTCCGCGATGGCGGCAAGGAGGTCCTGGGCGGCGTCGCAGTGGCCTTCGGCTGTCCTTTCGAGGGCGAAGTCGATCTGGACGGCATCATCCGCATCGGCCAAGTCTATGCCTCACTGGGCGTGAGGCACATGACGCTGGGCGACACCACCGGCATGGCCGCCCCGCGCAATGTGCGCCGCACGCTCAGGGCGTTGCGCGCGGCGCTGCCAAGCATGGAATTTACCATGCACCTGCACAACACGCGCGGTGTTGGCCTCGCCAATGTCCTTGTCTCGCTGGAGGAAGGCGTCCGGCGCTTCGACTCCGCCGCTGGCGGGCTTGGCGGCTGCCCCTTTGCCGCCGGTGCTACAGGCAATATCTGCACTGAGGATCTCGTCTACCTGCTGGATGAGAGCAACTGGACAACGGGCATCGACCTCGAGAAGAGCATAGCTGTGGCAAAGCGCATGGAGACGTTGCTCGGCCGGGCCCTGCCGGGCCAGGTCATGCGCGCAGGACCCAGGCTCCGACTGCACGCGGTGGATGCCGTACCGACGGCGGCCGGCTGAGCATGCCGCAGCCGCTTTCAGGGGTACGTGTCGTCGACCTGACGCGTATCCTCTCGGGTCCTTTCTGCACCGCGCTACTTGGCGACATGGGAGCAGACGTTATCAAGATTGAACCGCCGTCCGAAGGCGATCCGGTGCGCAGCGCCGGAGCTGGGCGAGACGGGATGAGCTGGTACTTCGCCGCTTTCAATCGCAACAAGCGCTCTGTCGCATTGGACCTGCGCAGCGAGGTAGGCCGTGAGACTCTGGCCGGCCTGCTGGCGAAGGCCGATGTGCTGGTGGAGAACTTCCGGCCCGGCGTCTTGGACGCGATGGGCTTCGGGGCGGCACGGCTGGAAGCGATCAACCCGCGTCTGATTACCGCCAGCATCAATGGCTATGGCTCCTCCGGCCCCTATGTCGCGCGCCCGGCCTTCGACTTTGTTATCCAGGCCATGAGCGGCTTCATGAGCACCAATGGCACGGCAGATGGCGAGCCGCTCCGTAGTGGGCCGCCCATCACCGATCTTGTCGCCGGTCTCTACTGTGCCTTCGGCATCGTCAATGCGCTGCATGCACGAAACAGCACGGGACGCGGACAGCGGGTAGAGGCGGCAATGATGGATGGCATCATCAGCTTGTTTGCTTATCTGGCCTCGGATCATCTGGTGACTGGCTCGGTTCCCGCTCGCGCAGGCAATCACCACCCGATTACCGCGCCGTATGGATTGTTCACCACGGCCGATGGTGAGCTGGCCGTAGCTCCCAGCACCGAGGCCATCCTGCGCCGTTTCCTGCGGACGTTGGACCTGGAAGCAGTGCTCTCGGATCCACGCTTCGCGAGCAATGCGTTGCGCATGCGGCATCACAGGGACTTGGATGCGCTCATCAATGCCCGGATGAGCAGCGAGCCGAGGCAGATCTGGCTGGAGCGATTGAACGCGGCAGGGGTTCCCTGCGGCTTTGTCCAGGATATTGGGGAGGCACTGTCCGATCCGCAGGTGCTGCATCGTGAGATGGTGCTCGATGTGGAGCATCCTGGGCACGGCACTGTGCGCATGCTGGGATTTCCGGTGAAGCTCTCGGAAACGCCGTGCCGTATCCGACATCCCGCGCCGGACCATGGTGCTCACACGGGCGAGGTGTTAGCCGAGTGGCGCAGTGACAAATAACCTGCTTGAGAGACATGGATTTGCAAGAACATGTGGTATGCCGCCTGAGATTCGGGAGGTATGGGATCACACAAAGTCATCATAAGGGATGCAGGGCAGGGGCTTTCCTGGTTCATTCCAAAGAGGCGCTGGGCCATGGACCTCGGCAGAGCTTGGCCGAAAGCTGCCTGACGAAGGTCGGACCTTGATTAGGCGGACCTGGACGTATGGCTTGGGGCGGCCGACCACCAGAACTGGCCTATAGCTGGCTTTGTGTGGCTCTAAACTCCATGGCCTATGGTGATATACACTGACCTATGACCAAAGACCTGATCACCCTCGCTGTCGCGGAAGATAGTGACATCAACGATTTTAAGAAGGAGCTACAAAACGCCTTCGCAGTGGCCGTAGCGAATGAGTTCGGATCGCTGCCGGGGGGACCGATCCCAGCTGATGAAGTTCTTGCTAAGTCAATCAGTGCTCCGAACTCCGTGGTGCTGCGCATCCTTCGCGATGGTCAGAAGGTCGGCGGTGCTGTGCTCACCATCAACACAGAGACCCATCATAACTCACTTGATCTCTTCTTCCTGAAGCTGGGCCAGCACGGTCATGGTATCGGCCTCAAAGCCTGGTTTGCCATTGAGCAGAAGTATCCCGAGACGATCACTTGGCAGACGCACACTCCGTATTTTGAGAAACGAAACATCCACTTCTACGTCAACAAGTGCGGCTTCAAGATCATCGAATTCTTCAACAAGTATCATTCAGATCCAAACCACCCTGGCCAGGATGACCTGCCCGGCGGCGACGGTGACGCGTTCCAGTTTGAGAAGGTCATGCGCACCGTCGAAGGCATGGCCAAAGGCCAACTCCCATGACCGCTTCCCACCCGATCCGGTCCACTCGTGGCCGAGGGTACGTGACCGATTTGTGAAAGATGGCAGCCCGAACATCTGAGAAGGGCGCCTAGCCGTCAATCCAGCCTCCTTGTGGGCAACATCGCCATGCACCAAATCGCGCCGGGACAGAATTGAGGCACTTCCTCGAGGCTCCCTGAGGAGCAGGACTTATCGGGAACAAGATGAGTAAGGGCTGGATAGCAGCTGCCTCTCCAGTCTTTCATCGGGGGTGAGCACCATGCACTCGTCGGAGTGCTGGCCGGAAGCGGCCAGGCCGCTTCCAAAATCACATTACGAAGGATCAGACACTCGGCGAAAGCTGCCGCTTTACCACCCGTGGCCCGAAGCGGGCTGTCTGAGGGCATGGCCAGCGGCCGATTGGCAGGGCATCCTCCCGGAGATCCAGGAGAAGAGCAGACTGTGACCCAGGCATCCGAAGAGCAGAACTCCCATTCTGCACCACTCGTGGCCATCAGCCTGATCCTGTTCTCCAGTCTGCTGTATGTGGTCGGCTACTCCCTGTCCAAGGTGCTGGTCGAGAGCTACGGCCTCACAGCCCTTCAGGTGACCTTTTTGCGTTGCGCCATGGTGCTTGGTGGGGGTCTGTGCCTGCTCCCATGGTCCGGCTCCGGCATCAACCTGCCGCGCCTTCTGGTGCCGCCGCGGGCGTGGGAGCAACGGGCTGCGGCAGCCGCCCTTGTGGTGTCGAACGCACTGGCGATCGTCTCCTATAGCTTGATGCCGGTGACCACCGCCTCTGCCCTTGGCTTCACCACACCGTTGCTGCTGGCTGCCTTTGGCAGCCTGTTCCTGGGTGAGCGCGCATCCTGGGTCCGCTGGATCGGCACAGGCATCGGCTTCTCCGGGATGTTGCTGATCGTGCGGCCAGGCACCAGTCCGGTCGGCCTTGGGATCGTGGCCGCGCTGGGCGCCGCCGTGACCTACTCGCTGTACCAGATCCTGATTCGTCGCCTGCGCACCGTGGCCTCCAGTCTGGACACCGCCTTGCAGGTTGCGCTGGTCGGCACCGTGCTGCTGGCCGGACCAATGATGGTTCTCTGGCAATCCGTCAGCTTGCAGGCCCTAGCGATCATGGCGCTGTGTACTCTTATCCAGACGGCCGCCCTGGCCAGCCTTGCCGCCGCTCTACGTCGTGGGGAAGCCTCACAGCTGGCGCCATGGCAGTTCTCCGGCCTCCTTTGGGCGATGCTGATCGACGCGGTGATGTTCTCGCTAGTGCCGAGCGCCTACTCGATCCTTGGAGGCGTTCTGATCATTGGTGGCGGCATCCTGGCGCAGCTTCGCTTCGGACGATGAGCGAACACTGTGGCAAAGCACAACTGATGCCGCTCTCGACCTTGGCCAGAAATGCCGGTTAGATTGACTGGCGCGACAGGCGCCCTGCACCGTTCCCGTGCATCGAAAGCAGTTGTAGTGATTATTCATACCAATAATGATGGGCTGAATGCGCATCCGCCGGTCCACCTTGATCTCCCTCAGCCCAGAATTTCAAACTGTCGCTGATAGCCTCCTGGCAACAGCGCGCTACGGCAATATCAGCGATGATGCGAACTGCTCCACGCTTGCTCGAAGAGCATCAAATCGCTTTCCAGGTCCACGAGGCCACGATGAAGGCGCCCCCAGCCGGCCTCAAGTCAACGGCTCTGCAGCCGGGGAAGGGAAGATCCAATGCCCGGTGAGCAGCCCGCACAGGTGCAGCCGTTGATCGGCGGGGGCAAGATAGGGCAGCATGTCCGCGACACGGATTGGGCGGCTACCCCCTTGGGTGACTATGCCGGATGGCCGCAGTCGCTCCGCTCCGCCCTGTCTCTGGTGCTTAACAGCAAGGGTGTCGCAGCCTTGTGCTGGGGGCCGCAGCAATGGCTGCTCTACAATGATGCCTACAGCGCCGCCCTCGGTGACCGGCACCCCTGGGCGTTCGGGCGCCCGATGCCCGAGGTGCTCACCGACCTCGCTCCCATGCTTGGCCCGCAGGTGGCCGAGGTCCTTGCGACCGGCCGAGGCTTTGCCATCGAGAACCTTGCAATGGTGATGCGGCGGCACGGCCGGGACGAGCCAACGATCTGGACCTACAACTTCTCACCAATCCAGGGCGAAGGCACAGGCTTCGCGGGTGTGCTGTTACTGGCCACGGAGATGACCCAGCAGAAACTGGCTGACCGGGCCGAGCAGCAGGTCAGAACCCGCCTCACGACGGCTCTTCAGGTCGCGAAGCTCGGCGCGTTCGATTGGTGCCACGCGGCAGGCACTGTTGAGGTCGATGCGCGGAGCCGTGTCATCTTCGGCTTGCCGCTCCACGGCGCCATCCGAGAAGAAGACATCTTCGGCCGAATCGCTCCCAAGGACCGTGACCGCGTACAATCGGAGGCCACGATGTATGCCAGGCTGGAGGCGCCATCCGAAGGGCTCGATCCAGGGCGGACGGTTGAATTCAGCTACGATGTCGTGCATCCGGATGGCTCCCTGCATTCGGTTGAAAGCAACGGCCAGGTGGTGCAAGCGCCTGATGGCACGTACCGGGTTGTCGGCACCTTCAACGACGTCACCGACCTCAGATGCGCTCAGAAGGTCCTCCAGGAGCAGAAGGCCAGCCTCGAACAGCAAGTCGCCCAGCGCACGATAGAGCGCGACCTCCTGTTCGGGATCTTCGAGACGACCGACGTCATGATCATGGCGTGCGGACTCGACTACACGATCCTCGCCATCAACAAGGCCAATGCCGACGAGTTTGAGCGCATCTACGGCGTTCGGCCGAAGGTGGGCGACAACATGCTCGACCTGCTGGATGATCAACCAGAGCATCAGGCGCAGGTCCGGGAGGGTTGGGGACAGGGACTGACCGGCGGGGAAATTACGATCATAGAGGACTATGGCGATCCGGCCAGGGCGCGGCCCGATTACGAGGTTCGGTTCCGGCCCTTGTGGAACGAGCGCGGCGAACGCATCGGCTGCTACCAGTTCGTGACCGACGTGACGGAGCGGCTGCGTGACCAGGCCAAGCTCGCCCAGATGCAGGAAGCCCTGCGCCAGTCGCAGAAGATGGAAGCCGTAGGCCAGCTCACCGGTGGCCTAGCGCATGACTTCAACAACCTGCTGACCGGCATCAGCGGCAGCCTGGAAATTCTCAGCGCGCGCGTGGCTCAAGGGCGGACAAAAGACCTGGAGCGCTTCATTGCGGCAGCCGAGGGTGCCGCTGGACGAGCAGCGGCGCTGACTCACCGGTTGTTGGCCTTCTCGCGTCGCCAAACGCTGGCGCCACAGCCGACCGACGTGAACCGGCTGATGGCGGGAATGGAGGAGCTGATCCGGCGTACAGTCGGACCATCCGTCGTGCTGGAGGTGGTCGGCCCCGAAGGCCTTTGGCCGACCCTAATCGACCCGAACCAGCTGGAGAACGCGCTGCTGAACCTCAGCATTAACGCGCGGGACGCCATGCCGGAGGGCGGGCGCCTGACCATCGAGACAGCCAACATGTGGCTGGACGAGCGTGCGGCGGGTGAGCGCGATCTGGCGGCTGGACCGTACATCTCGCTCTGCGTCACCGACACCGGCACGGGGATGACGCCGGAGGTGGTGGAACGCGCCTTCGACCCGTTCTTTACCACCAAGCCGCTGGGCCAGGGCACGGGCTTGGGACTGTCCATGATCCACGGCTTCGTGCGCCAGTCAGGCGGCCAGGTGCACATCCACTCGCGGCTGGGCCAGGGCAGCACGATGTGCCTGTACCTGCCACGGCACCTCGGCGCGGCGGATGCGACGGAAAAGGTGCCGGTTCCGACCCAGGTGCCGCGGGCGGAAGCAGGCCAGACGGTGCTGGTGGTGGACGACGAACCCACCGTGCGCATGCTGATCCTGGAAGTGCTGGAGGAGCTCGGCTATGCAGGTCTGGAAGCTGAAGATGGTGCCGCCGGTCTGCACATCCTGAGGTCCGACGCCCGGATCGACCTTCTGGTCAGCGATGTCGGGCTGCCCGGCGGCATGAACGGGCGCCAGATGGCGGATGCGGCGCGCGCCCTGCGGCCGACCCTCAAGGTGCTGTTCATCACCGGCTATGCCGAAAATGCCGTGCTGAGCCACGGCCACCTGGAACCCGGCATGCGTGTGCTCACCAAGCCTTTCGCGCTTGAAGCCCTGGCGAGCCGCATCAAGGAGCTGACCTCGGACCGGTAAGAAGTTGCGGAAACAGAGATGCCGCCGCCTTCCGCCTGTCTTCTAACTGCTCCAGAGCATGCCCTGAGCTGAAGCATGCCTGTGCCAGGATGGTCGAGACAGTCAGTGTTATTGTAGCTCGTTTATCCGTTGCGGGCCTTGGCAGTCCTCCGTCAGCCTGAAAGCTGGTGTCCGCTTTGTGGAAGGCTGCAGAGCTGTTCTGAATGATCGGGGTGTGCGCGCCAAGCAGCCGATGCCATCCATCTTCCATGCCCGCGCGGTACTACGCTGGCGTTGAATAAGGCGCCTCGACCAAGCCGCTCAGATGGGAGGTTTGTCGAATTGTCTAAGCGCGTGGAATGCCGAGCGGGGAAGCATATCGTCTTGGCCTCCGGCAGATTGGCTCAGGAGTTCAGTCTTTCATGCGTCCATCCACGCTTCGGAGAGCAGCTTCCAGGTGCCAGTCATAGGCGCGGAGGTGGGCCAGGAAGGCCCGCATTGCGGCGCCCGTGTGGCGTCTGTTTGGATAGTAGAGGAACCAGCTCGGCAGTACTGGGCTCCAGCCGCGCAGCACCTCAACTAGGTCACCGCTCGCGATGCGGTCACGGACGTAATCCTCAAAGACATGCGCAATGCCCTGGCCGGCAACCGCCGCCTGCATTTCCTGATGCGCCGAGCCGAGCGTTAGGCGGCCATTCGGTGTGACCTCGAAGGCCTCGCCATCCTTTTCGAAACGCCAGGTGGCGAGGGTTCCGCCCGGGAAGCGCCGGCGGATGCAGTCGTACCGGGCGAGCTCCTGCGGCGTGGTGGGCGTGCCCCGCCGCTTGAGGTAGTCGGGCGAGGCGACGATCGCGTATCGGAGAGGTGGCCCGAGCGGCACGGCGATCATGTCCTTTTCCACCTGCCTGCCGAAGCGCACGCCAGCATCGAAGCCGCGCTCAACGATATCCATGATCGCCGCGTCACTGATGATCTCGACCTTCACCTCCGGGTAGGCGCGCATGAAGCTGAAGGCCAGCGGGCACAGCACATGGTCGGCCGCCGGTCCAGGTGCGTTGATGCGGATTGTGCCAGAAGGGTTCTCCCGCAGCTGGTCTAGATCGGCGACCGCTTGCCGGATGTCGTCCAGCGCTGGAGCGAGGCGTTCCAGCAGGCGCTCGCCGGCTTCGGTCGGGGAGACGCTCCGCGTTGTCCTGTTCAGCAGGCGGATGCCTAGCGTTGCCTCCAAGGCAGCAACAGTCTGGCTGAGGGCCGAGGATGACACCCCTCGCTCGATCGCTGCTGCCCGGAAGCCGCCGCACCGGACGATGCCGACGAAAACGTCCAGGCTGTCAAGGCGAAGTGGCTGCATTATGAAGCACAGCTTACCAAGTCGCAAAGCTTTAGGCCAGTTCAAGACGCAGTTCTCTGGGAGCATCTGTGAGCCGAACAGCTCGCTCCACGACAGTGATGCTTTCGCCAGTGCCGTGGCCGGGGCTGTTCAAGGAGAGGGCAGGAGGATCCGCGTGAACAACTTCATCGCTTTCCAGCGTAGAACGGCGTTGACAACTGCTGCCGGGGCGGCGGCCTTCCTGCTAGGAGGCGCCCGAAACCGGCCGGCTTCCGCGCAAGGCGCCCTTCCACCAGTCGGCAACGCTGGCCACTACCGGTTCCGGATTGGCGAGATCGCCGCGACCGTGCTGAGCGACGGGCTGATCGGTGGTCCCCCCCGGATCTACGCCGCCGATGCACCGGATGGCGAATTGCAGGACGTCCTGCGGCGTGCGTTTTTACCAACGGACCACCTGACGCTGAACCTGAACACCTTGCTGATCGAGACGGGCGGTCGGCGCATCCTGCTGGAGGCTGGCGCGGGGCAGACCATGGGGCCGAATGGCGGCCGCCTCTTCAACCATCTCGCCGCCATTGGCCTGACCCCGGCCGATATCGACGCCGTGGTGATCTCGCACACCCACCCCGACCATGTCGGCAACCTCCGGGCGGCCGGTGGAGGGAGGGCCTTTCCTCGAGCCACGGTCTTTGCGCCTCAGGCCGATTGGGCCTTTTTTGTCCGCGGGGAGCCGGACCTTTCCTACATGCCGGTGCCGGAGGATTTCCGCCGCCGCTTCGCTGCGGCGATCAAGCGCAGCGTCGAGCCCGTAGCCAATAGCGTGGAACTCTACGAGAGCGGCTCCGAGATCCTTCCTGGACTGGCCACGGTCGCGGCCCCTGGCCATACGCCCGGCATGGCGGCCTTCCTGGTTCATTCCGGGAACGACCAGCTCCTGCTGACCGCCGACCTCGCCTATCACCCGGTCGTCAATGTGGATCGTCCCTGGCGTCCGGGACCGGACCGGGATCCGGACGCAGCCCTTGCCGCGCGTCGAAGCCTGTTTGATCGGGCGGCCGTCGACCGCATCCCGGTGCTCGGTTTCCACTACCCGTTCCCTGGCATCGGTCACTTGCTGAAGACCGATGCTGGCTATGGCTGGGTTCCGGCGGCCTGGCAGTTCTGACGATAACTCCAGCCAGAGAAAGGTCATCGCCCATGACAGACAACACATCCCATTCCAGCCGGCGTGGCCTTCTCGGCGCGGCAGCTCTTGGGGCGACCCTGGTTGGCATGCGGAGCCTCCAGGCTCAGACTGGCGGCGCAGTGCCCACGACCACATCTGAGGCCGCGCCAGTGATCACGCGTCGGATCGGACGGACGGGCCAGACGGTGACGGCGCTGGGCCTCGGCACCTTTCTGACCTTTGACCTGAAGCCAGGTGACCGGCGGGACGGGCTGCGTGAGGTGATGGGGCGCTACGTCGCCGGCGGCGGTCGCATGATCGACACGTCGCCGCTCTACGGTTCAGCCGAAATGAATGTTGGGTGTTTCATGGCTGGCCTTCCTGAGGAGCCGGATCTGTTCGTCGCCAACAAGATTTGGTCGACCGGCGAGTTCCTCGGCGATGAGAGCCACGCACTGGCAAGTCTGGAGCAGTCCAGGCTCCGCATCTGGCGCTCCTCCATAGACCTCATGCAATGCCACAGCCTGGTCAACGCGGCGGTTATCATTCCCCTGCTGCAAGCGTGGAAGCGCGAGGGGCTGATCCGACATGTCGGCATCACCCACCACGAGACGCCAGCCCAGGACGAGCTGGTGCGGATCGTCGAGGGTGGTGGGGTGGACGTAGTGCAGACGAACTACTCGATCTTTTCCCGCGGCGCGGAGAACCGGCTGCTGCCGGCCGCGGCCGAACGCGGCGTCGGGGTTTTGGTGAACCTGCCCCTCGAGAAGGCGCGGCTGATGCGGCTGGTGGAAGGACACCCGGTACCCGACTTTGCGCGCGACTTCGGCGCGGCAAGCTGGGCACAGTTCTTCCTCAAATGGGCGATGGGCCATCCGGCCGTCACTTCCGTGCTGTGCGGCACGTCAAACCCGGATCATGCCGCCGACAACGTCCAGGCACTCCGTGGGCCACTGCCGGACCAGGCCATGCGCCGCCGGATGGTCGCGCATATGGAGACGATCCCCGGCTTTGACGAAGTCGGCGGGACGCCCTGGTATCCCGGCAAAGATGGTTTGTACCAGGGCCTTATCCGAGCGGCACAGGCCCGGGCCAAAGCCCGGCTGATTTAAGACATTTCGAAAAGGCAAAACGAGATGCCGGGGTCATCGACGAGCAGTTGGGTGTTATTCACGTTGGGGGATGTGCTTCACACCCGTCCGGTGCAATGAGGACCCAGCGCATGCCGGAGGCTCGGCGGCGCTGCACCGAGAAAATCAGGAGCGGCTTATCAGGTGGTGCTGGCAGCATACCTAGAGTGCATGCAGAATCTGATGGAACCAGCACCTCGCCGCATTCGCGTCATTGACCTGGAAACAACGGGAGACAGCTTCGCGAATGGCGGAGTAGTTGAGATCGGCTGGCAGGACCTCATGCCCGGGCCTGACGGACACTGGGCGTTGCAAGGAGGACCGGAGGCGAAGTTTGTGCGGCCTGCCTTCCCCATCTCCCCAATGACCTCGGCTGTGCATCACATCGTCGATGAGGATGTAGTGGATGCGCTGACTTGGACCGATCTGGCGCCGAGGATCCTGAAAGCGGAGGGAGTCGTGGCACTCGCCGCGCACCGGGCCGCTTTCGAGCAGCGCTGGTGCGCGCCGCGCCTGACCGGCCATGCGCACTGGATCTGCACCTACAAATGCGCCCTTCGCCTGTGGCCAGAGGCGCCCTCCCACTCCAACCAGGGACTGCGCTACTGGCGGAAGCCGGCAGGCCTTGACCGCGCGACGGGGCTGCCCGCGCACCGTGCGGGACCGGACGCCTATGTCACGGCACACCATCTGCGTGATATGCTGGCCGAAGCCGAGCTGGAACGGCTGCTGGAATGGTCGGCGCAGCCGGCGCTGCTGGTGCGGGTCCCGACTGGAGCGCTGCGAGGCCGGCGCTGGGCTGAGCTGAAAGAGACCGAATTGCGGCAGGTTTTGAGCGGCGAGTTCGGGCACAACAGCGACATGATGTTCACGGCGCGAACCGAGCTTGAGCGGCGTAGCAGCGCTGAGCCGGAGCCGCCGCGCCAGCTCCGGCTCGGCGTTTAGCAGGCTTCAGGCCCGCCGCACATTCCAGGGATAAGGCGCGTTGCCCTGGCGGACGCCCTGCAGGTCAGCACGATAGGCGGTTTTGCCCATCAACTGGCCTAGCGGAATGGTGGCCGCCCCCTCCATGCACAGGCGGTTAATCCGGAAGGCGATTTCCTGCCGGCTTTGCGGCTGGGGAGCGTAAAGCCATTCATTCACCAGCTCCTCCACCGCCTGGTTCTCCCACCAGCCGAACCAGCCCTGTGTGCCCGAACCGCGCACCAGCGGCGATAGGGCAGGGGTGCCATAGACAGTGGCGGTGCCATAGGTGTGGAAAATACTCCATCCGCCGCGCTCCACCGGCTCTCGGCTGGCACGGCGGCTGGAGATGGTGCCCCAGTCACCGGTCTGCAAATCCACGTTCAGCCCGGCACGGCGCAGCACGTCGTAGGTCACCTGGCCCAACGGCTCGATGGTACGGTGGTCAGCCGGATGCAGCACCGCGATTTTCTCACCGGCATACCCTGCTTTCTCAAAGGCCTCCCGCACGTCAGCGATCGAGGCATCGCCGGGCATCAGCTCCGCCGCGTTCTCTGTGTAGTAGGGCGTGCCACGCGGGAACAGGCTGGGGCAGGTGGTCCAGCCGGAGCGATCATCTCCGCCGGCGGCCATCATGTAATCTTCCTGATTGACCGCCAGCATCATCGCACGTCGGATCGCTGGGTTGTCAAAGGGCGGCTGCAGGCAGTTCAACCGCATCAGCCCCATCTGGCCCGAGGGGTGGATGCGGTCGATCTTGACCTGCCGGCTCCGGGCCAAGCTCGGCAACAGGTCGGCGATCGGCGCCTCCAGCCAGTCCACCTCGCCAGTCATCAGCGCGGATTGAGCGGTGGCCGGGTCACCCACGATATGCCACTCGATACGGTCAAAATGCGCAACCTTGGCGCCGCTGGCCCAGTCGGGGACTTCGTTGCGCGACTGGTAATCTGCGAACTTGCGATAGACTACCCTGCTGCCGGAAACCAGTTCGTCGCGCACAAACTCATAGGGGCCCGAGCCAATCATCTCCGTCACCGGGCGGCGCGGATCGCTGCGGGCGATGCGCTCCGGCATGATGAAGGGCACGCAGGGATCGGCCTTGCCCAATGCATCCAGCAGCAGGGGGAAGGGGCGCTTCAGGTGGATGCGCAGCGTTCGATCATCAGGCGCGTCGTAGCGGTCCACGACATGGCCGACGATCTGACCGAAGGTATCGACGCCCTTCGTCCAGCGCTCGATGCTGGCCGCGCAATCGACCCCACGCACCGGCGCGCCGTCATGGAAGCGCAGCTCCTCGCGCAGCCGGATGGTCCAGACGCGGCCATCGTCGGAGACGGAATGACCCTCGGCCATTTGCGGCTGTGGCTCCATCTGCCCATTCACGGCGTAGAGCGTGTCGAAGACATTGTAGCCGTGATGGGCGCTGATGACGGCAGTGGTCGTAATGGGGTCGAGTACGGCGAGATCGGCATGCGGCACAATCCGCAGCGTCTGCCGGCGCGTATCCTGGCCGATGGCTGGTGCGGCGAGGCCCGCGCCGAGCAGGAGCGGCGCTGAGAGGAGGGTGCGGCGATGCATGGATGGGACGTTCCTCTGATTACGACGATGGTGCCCGCTTCAGAAAATGAGGCTCGGCGGCGCATCATCGTCGAGCGGCCACAGCGGCCGCTGGATCTTTTTGAAGGGAAGGAGGCGGTAGTCGCGCGGGATCGGCCCGTCCGCATCTACATAGATGACGCGCTTCGCAACAAGGCCGAAGGCACCGCGGAAATGGTTGGTGGATTTTACCAGGATGAGCTTCCGGGCCGTGGGCTCGATCCCGACGTTGCGGAACAACTCCAGTCCCATCGCCTGGGACCGTTCTGTGATCAGCACCACCTCTACGCCGCCGATGCGAATGGCGGCGCAGTCGCCGAGATTGACGCGCGTCTCGCCGAACATCTGCCATGCATCGGTGGCGAGCGCCGTCACTTCGACCTCGGCATCAATGGGCAGGCCAGAGGTGGAGGCGATCTTGCCGCCGAAGCGCAGTGCCAGCCGCGCGCCAATCCCGGCATCAAAGCATAGGCGTGCAGCGATCGGGTCCCAGATTGGGCCGACGGCCACGTCCTGCAGATCGCGATCGATCAGGCGGCGCAGGATGGTGGTATTGTCGCCGGGAGCGCCGCCGCCGGGATTGTCGGCGGGGTCGGCGAGCACCACGGGTCCGCCCTCCGTGGCCAGGGCGGCGTCAATGGCTTGCTCGACATCCATGTAGGGCGGGGCGGTCTGACCGCGGACCTCCACCAGTTCCTGCCCTAGCGCGGTGGCGAGCGCCTCTGCCCGGGCCTTGTCGCCATCGGCAATAACCAGCACGCGCACCCCGATCTCCGGTACATCCGCATAGGGAAAGGAATGGCAGATGGAGATGGAGAGGATGCCATCCTGTCCTTCCATGGCCTTGATGCGGTCGATGAAGCCGCGCATCCAGGGTTCGGTGGTCGGATAGGCGCCGAGTTGCCGACAGTCGTAGACGGCGGAGACCGGGCGCACCTCGCGGCGGATGGCACGCAGCATAAGGGTCAGTAACTCCTCCGCCCGCTCCACGATGTCGGTATGCGGAAATTCCTTGTAGAGCATGATTAAGTCGGATTCCTGCACGCGCTTCACCGTCAGGTGGCAATGCGGGTCCAGCTCCACGGCGATCACACAGTCCGGCCCCACAATTGCACGCGCGCGGACGATGATGTCACCTTCCACATCGTCGTATCCGTAAGCCACCATGGCGCCGTGCAGGCCTAGCAGCAGACCGTCCAGGGGCAAGGCGGCATGGATTTGCACCAGCACTTCGTCGCGCATCGCCTCATAGGCGTCACGGCTCGTGGTACCGGACGGATGGGTAGCGAAACAGCTTCCCTCGATCAGGGTGAAGCCTTCAGCGCGGGCGCGGCGACGCGCCACGAAAAGCGGTGCGCTGAAGGAACGCGGAACGTCGTCCGGCAACTCGCCCGGGCGATACCAACCTTCGTCCTGGTAGGAGCGCAGACTGGTCGGCAAAGGCGAGAAGGTGTTGGTTTCCGTCGCGATTGTCGCGGAGAAGAGTCGCATCCATGGAGTCCCGCCTGATGCAGGGCGCGGCGCCATCCGGCGCGTCGCCATACCTGTTTTCACTTGCCGGCGGAAGCGGAGCATGACCCACCGGCGGCGAAGTACTGCCCACAAGGGCGCGAGGCCGACTGCCTCGAGCAGAATGCTGTGAGCGACACTCGATCGAGCGGCTCCTATGACGTCGATCGCTTCCTGTTTGATGCCGTGGAAGATTAGGCAGATGGAAGCGTATTGCCAGAGAGAATGTTGTCTCGCATCGGAGACACATGAGATGACCGGGACCTTGAATGATGGCGGAGAGCAAGGCGCCTGACCGGCAACGCGACGTGGATCGTCTGATTGAGCTGCTGGAGCCGATTAAGCGGCCGCTTGCAAGACCGCACTGGTGGACCAGCTGATCAAGGCTGCTACGGCCTTGTCGATAGCGCTCCAGCACTGGCCTGGGCCGCCTGAATGCGGATTATCAGATTGAAGCCGCGACAATAAGGGGCAGGATGAGCATCCCCAGTTCCTCATAGGCAGCCATCTAACCGCATAGCTCGGTTTGGGTCGCGCGACTCCACCGGGTGCATCACTCGCCAGCAGGTGGCCAACAACGAAATGGCTGCTACCGGAGCCTGGCCGGATAGTATCGGACATCATCCCGCGCCACCCCTTTTGACCGTCGGCTCGGTGGCACTTTCTATGATCAAGGAACGGATGCTTGTCCGTTGACTAGGCGACCCTTCGAAGCTCCATCCGGGGTCTGGCAGCGGCTGAACACGAAGCCATGGGATTTATGAGCAGGAAGCTGACTGGCGGAGGCGCCGTCCTCGTCTCCAGCGGGGATGACGATGTTAACAAGCGCCCTGGTACGATCGGTTATTCGATCGGAACGGAACAACGTCAAAGAGCGGAGTAACGCGCTGCTGAGCGGAGTAGACCTGATGCTACCCTGATCATGGTTGTCCAGATCAACGACGGCTTTCGCAGCATCAACCTCCGGCACATACCGATGCAGTGGAGGCGCGCTTCACAAGCGGTGCGGGCAGCACAACGGTCTCGAAGGGACGATCCGGCACTTCGATCCTGGCCAGGATCAGCCGGGCAGCCGCCATACCAATCTCTTGCTTGGGCAGAAATGGACTGGTCAGTTCGATCCCAGGCAGGGCAGATAGGAAGGTATCCTCCAGTGCAAGCAGCGAAAGATCCTGCGGGACCGAACGGCCCGCCGCTTGGAGCCCGTCGCGCAGGCCGAGCGCCAGGATGTCATTGGCGGCAATAACGGCGCTAGGCGTCGCCGCAAGCAGCGCCGGCACCGCCGCGCGTCCTGAGTCCAGATCTGTATGCGCCATCCGGAGGATCAGCGCCTCGTCGACCGCACCGAAGCGCTCGCGCATGAAGCTGCAATAGATGGCCAGGCGCTCCTCCGCCGTGGTGGAAGGCCTGCCTCCGAGCAGGGTGATGGCGATCCGACGATGCCCCAGCGCGGCCAGATGCGTGAGTCCTTCCAGCAGGGGGCCACGCAGGTCGATCGTCACATGGTCGGACAGCTGCTCCATGTGACGGCGGGCCAGCAGCACGAATGGAATGCCGGCGCGCGTTAGCAGCGACACATCCTCGTCCCGTGACGAATAAGGCTGCAGGATCACCCCGTCCGCGCGCTGCGCCACCAGGTTGCGGATCTGTCCAGACTGACGCTCCGGCCGAGCATCGTGGCTGGCCACAAGCAACTGGTATCCGGCTTCCTCCAGCACCTCTGCCGCGCCCCGTGCAATCTGGCCAAACATAGGATTGGCGATGTCAGGAATGACGAGACCCATGGACCAGCTTCGCTGCATCCTGAGGGCACGTGCAGCCGGAGAGGCGCGGTAGCCTAGCCGCTTCGCTGCCTCCATCACGCGTTCGCGTGTCTTCTCCGACACTCGCCCAGTGCCCGATAATGCGTTCGAGACCGATGCTACGGAGACGCCACAATGACGTGCCACGTCGGCGATGGTGGGTCGGGCATCGGGTTCGGCTGGTGTACAAGGTGGCAGCGCTTACCTCCATGATCTTGCATATTGACAGGATCGAGGATCAATGTCCTGATTGATTAAACCTTTAATCACGCCTCGCCAAGAGGCTCAGGGGAGGACTTTATGAGCGATATCATCCGGCAGCGCCGGGCCGAGGGCCGTGCCATCCTCAACGGCTGGCTGAGTATTCCTTCCGGCATCAGCGCAGAGATCATGGCGCGGGCAGGATGGGACACCATCACCATCGACCTTCAGCACGGGATGATCGATCTGCCAGATGCGATCCAGATGCTGCAGGCTATCGGCAACACCTCCGCCTTGCCGCTGGCGCGGCCAGAATGGAACGAGCCGGGCCAGATCATGAAGCTGCTGGATGCCGGGGCCATGGGCATCATCTGCCCGATGGTCAACTCAGCCGAGGAAGCCCGCCGTCTGGTTGCCGCTTGCCGCTACGCGCCGCTCGGCGAGCGCAGCTTCGGACCGCTGCGCGCGAGCCTCATCCACGGAGCCGACTACTGGAAGACGGCCAATGAGAAGATCCTGGTCCTGGCGATGATCGAGACGCGCCGGGCGCTGGACGCATTGGATGAGATCCTGGCGGTCGAGGGGCTGGACGGCGTCTATGTTGGCCCGGCTGATTTCGGTCTTTCACTGTTCGGCAACCCGGATTCCGAGCCAGAGGATGAACGGGCCATCGCTGCCATTGCCAGTGTCCGCCAGAAGGCGCAGGCAGCGGGGCGGATCGCGGCCGTTCATAACCTCTCGGCCGAGCATGCGCGGCGTATGGCCGGACAAAAATGGGATTTCGTCACCGCTGGCAGCGATACGCGCATCCTGTCGCAGGGCGCGGCGAGCTACATCCAGCGATTCAACGACGCCGGCTGATCCCTTCCCCAGGCGGCCCCGCGCCGTCTGGCCTTCGCGATCATCACGGGCGGCCAACGCCCGGAAGGCAGGAAACCCCTTCATGCAACGCCGTACCTGCGTCTCGCTTCTTGCAGCCCTTCCTTTCGCTGTCACCCGGCGCGCTCAGGCCCAGGCGCCGGCAAGCCCGGCCTGGAAGCCCAGCCGCCCAGTCACCTTCATCGTGGGCTTCGCGCCGGGCGGCAGCACCGATACCGCCGCCCGCATCCTGGCTGAGGCCGTCGGCTCGGTCCTGGGGCAATCCGTGGTCGTGGAGAACCGTGCCGGCGCCGCAGGCAACATCGCTTCGGAAGCCGTCGCCCGTAGTGTTCCGGACGGCTCCACCTTCGTCGCCGGGGCGATCGGCACCCACGCGATCAACCAGTTCTTGTATCCCGACATGGGCTTCCACGTGGTGCGCGACTTCGCGCCCATCTCCCTCACGGCCATGAATTCCGCTGTGCTGGTGGCTCACCCGTCGCTCCCATCACGCTCAGTGGCGGAGCTGGTGGCTCAGGCCAAGGTCAAGCCCGGGCATCTTAATTCCGGCACCGCCGGTTCCGGCAGCACCCAGCACCTGGCCTCTGTGCTGTTTGAACAGCAGGCCGGCGTTGAGTTCACCCATGTGCCCTACCGGGGAGGTGCGCCGGCCATCGCGGATCTGATTGCCGGCCGCGTCGATATTGTCTTCGCGCCGATCGTCGAAGCCCTGGCCCATATCCAGAGCGGGCAGCTGCGTGCCCTGGGCGTGACGCGGCAGGATCGTTCGCCGATCCTGCCGGAAGTTCCGGCGATTGGCGAAGCGCTGCCGGGCTATGTGTTCAATACCTGGCAGGGCCTTTTCGCGCCGGCGGGTACCCCGCCGCACATCGTTGCAGGCATGTCGGCCGCCGTTGCCTCGGCCCTGCGCCAGCCACGGACGCGGCAGCGGATGGAGGAACTGGGCTTCCAGCCGATGGGCAGCACGGCGGAGGAGTTTGCGACCTTCCAGCTTGCCGAGGTGGCGAAGATGGAGGAACTGGTCCGGCTGTCGGGCGCCAGCGCCAAGTAGCCAGTTTCCGGCGAGCAGCGGAGCGAGGACGCCCTTAGCCGGGTGTTGTTCGCTCCAAGGATATGGGGGCATAGAAGGTCAGGCTGCCGGGCATGTTGGCGAAACCCTGGACCTCGGCCTGCATACCGAAGGCCTGGGAGCGGAGCGAGAGCCAGACAATGGGGCATTCCTCCGCGGCAGCCCGTTGCAGATCGTCGTAGATCTTGCGGCGTTTCAACATGTCGGTCTCCTGCCGCCCGGCCCTGAACAGGGCATTGATGCGTGCGCTATTGAAGCCGTGCGATCGGGTATAGGCTCCGCTCCCGCCCATGAAGATGCCGAGGCCGTCCGGATCAGGCCACGGCGCGACGGTGCCGAACACGGCGAATTCGTATTGGCCCCGGTTACCGAGGGCAACGCGGGTTCCCCATTCCGGCAACTGCAGCGCCACATCGATACCAATCTCGCGCAGGTTCTGCTGCACCACCTCCGCCGTGGACTGGTGCAGCGTGGGGCTGGACGTTGCCAGAAGCGTGGCGCTGAAGCCGCTGCCAACACCTGCTTCTTGCAAGAGTTGCCGGGCCTTGCGGGGGTCGTAGGAGAAGATGTTGGCGCTGGGCAGGTCGTCGAAGGGCGCCGGGAAGGGCATGCCGAAGAGTGGCGTGCCACGGCCATAAGTCGCGGCCCGCACCACCTCGTCGCGCTTGACGGCATAAGCGACGGCACGCCGCACCCGCGCATCGGCGAAGGGGCCGCTTTGCGTGTTGAACAACAGGTTCATGAAAGGACCGACCGTGGCATCCATCTTCAGCCGCGGATTCTGTTCGACCGCCGACATGCTCTGCCACGGCACCCCTTCGATGATGTCCACATCTCTGGCCTGCAAGGCCGCGACCCGGAGGTTCTCGTCGCCATAGCCCTGAAAACGGATGCGTGACACCTGCGGCACGCCCGGCTTGTAGAAATCTGGGAAGCGCTCGACGGTGATCGCCGATCCTCGTTCCACAGCCGCCAGGCGGAATGGCCCGGCGCCCACCGGCAGCCCCTGCGACATGGCCTTTCGTGCGGAAAGCACGGGTGCGTGGTAGCTTGCCATGAGGTGCGGGAAGGGGCTGTAGGGTTCCTTCAGCACGATGCGCCCCTCACGTAGGCCAAGGACCTCCACCCGCTCTACCACGCCGAGGAAGGGCTTCATGTAGGCCACCGAGGTCGCCTGCAGGATCTCCTCGATCGTGAACTTCACATCCTCCGCCGTGACCGCGTCACCGTTGTGGAACCTGGCGTTCGGGCGCAGGACAAAGCGGTAGGCCGCGGCGCCATCCGCCTGCCACTCCTCCGCCATCTCAGGCTGCAACTGTCCGTCTGGATCATAGGAAAGCAGCCCGCGATAGATCATGAGCTTCACGGCCGCCTGGGATGAGCCGGTATTCTCCAGCGGCCGGATGTTGGGCGGGAAGTTCACAAGGCCGACCCGCAACGTCCTGTCGGCTGCCGCCGCGATGCGCGAACGGGCTGACCCCAGCAATGTCAAGCCACCCCCCATGCCGATAAGGGTGCGCCGCCCCATTCCCATCGATATACCGCCGTCAGTCATCGCGCCTGCTCCCGCTGTTGGTGCCCCGTTCTCCCGACGGTTCGGTCCCCGAGTGTGCGTCGGATCGGTCGCGCCGGCGAGCGGCCAAATACATGCTGCGCTCCGGACCGGAGAGGATCGGGGCTGGCATGGCTTGGCAAGCCACGCCGAACCAGGACACTTTGTTTCGGATCCGGCAGGACGACCGGACGCTCACGAACAAGGTTTAAGAGGAAACGCGCATGAGCATGATCAGCCGCAGGACGCTGGCGGCCGTCGGGGCGGGAGCCCTCACACTCCAAAACGCTGCCGCTCAGTCCTACCCCTCCCGTCCGATCCGCTGGATCCTCGGCTTTGGTGCCGGCGGGGTGGGCGATCTGATCGCCCGGCTGGTGGCGCCGCGGATCTCGGAGGGTCTGGGCGGGCAGCCGCTGGTGATCGAGAACCGGCCCAGCGCCGGCGGGATTGTCGCCGCGGAAGCCGTTGCCCGCGCGGAGCCGGATGGCTACACGCTGCTGCTGGTGACCACCACCACGGCCACGGCTGCGGCAATGTACCGGGCGCTGCCCTTTGACACGATCCGGGACTTCACCTTTGTCGGCCAGTTGGCGGTGTTCGAGCATGTTATCGCTACGGCGGCGGATGGTCCCTACAAGAATCTGCGTGGCCTGATCGCCGCGGCGCGAGAGCGGCCGGGCCGGATCAATCTCGGATCGATCGGTGTTGGCAGTGCGCAGCACCTTTCAGTGGAACTGTTCAAGTCGGTGGCCGGGATCGAGGCCACGGTCGTCAACTATCGCAGCACGCCGGAGCTGATCAACGCGATCGCGACCGGCGAGGTTCAGGCGGGCTTCGAGACCCTGGCGCCAGTCATGCCGCAACTGGGCGGCCGACTGCGTGGTCTGGCCATCCCCGCCCCCGTCCGCTTTTCTGGCTTGCCGCAGGTCCCCACCACAGCAGAGGAGGGCCTGCCGGACTATGTTATCAGGTCCTGGAACGGGATCTGCGCGCCGGCGGGACTGCCACCGGGCATAGCCGAGCGGCTCAACCGGGAACTGATCCGTGTTGCGGCCATGCCCGACGTTCAGAACCGATTGCGGGAACTCGGTGTCGAGCCGATGTCCGGACCTCCGGATGCCCTGCGTGATCTGATGAAAGCCGAGATCGCGCGTTATGATGGCATCGTTGCCAAGGCCGGGATTGAGCGGCTGTGATCCATCCCTTGGCGATTCCTGGACCTGATCCCGAGACCCGGCAGCCCGCCAATGCGCTGCCGCCGAACGCCTGCGACGCCCACTGCCATGTATTCGGTCCTGGAGGCCGCTTCCCCTATGTGGCCGAAAGCACCTTCATGACGCCGGACGCACCGGTCGAGGCATTGTCGGCGATGCACCGCGTCCTCGGCATTGAGCGAGTCGTGTTGGTTCAAGCAAGCTGCCATGGCTACGACAACAGCGCCATGATGGACGCCATCGCCGCCGATCCATCTCGGCGGCGCGGCGTCGCGATGGTGGCCATGGATGTGGCTGACCAGGATCTGGCTGCCTTGCAGGCCGGAGGTGTTCGCGCCATCCGGCTGAACTTCGTACGGCATCTGGCGCAGCGACCGGATTTGGCGGAAGCCAGGCAGATCATCGCCCGCGTCGCTGAGCGCGGGTGGCATGTGGAGCTGCACATGGACGCCCACGACATTCCTGACCTGGAGCCATGGATCCGCACACTGCCCGGTCGCTTCGTGATCGACCATATGGGACGGGTTCCGGCCACCGCCGGCACCAACCAGCCGGCGTTCCAGGCCGTGCTCCGGCTGATGGAGCGGCCGAATGCCTGGGCCAAGATCTCGGGAGGCGACAGGCTCTCATCCGGACCGCCTTTTCACGATGCGGTGCCGTTTGCCCGTGCATTGATCGCTCAGGCTCCGGATCGTCTTGTCTGGGGAACCGATTGGCCACATTCCAACATCAAGACGGCGATGCCGAATGATGGGGATTTGGCGGATCTTCTCGAAGCGTATGCAGGCCAGACCGCAATCCACCGCATCCTCGTGGAGAACCCGACGGCCTTGTATTGGCGATAGAGCGCCAGCGGCATCTCTGCAGCCGCTTGGCGCCAGAAACTCCGCAGCGGTCGCTGTCATGATCCCAACCGCCGGCTCAGCCCGCATCGTTGCAGGCGGAGCCGCGCCCCCGGAGTCGCTGCTCATCTCGCGATAGTAGCGCTGGGTGCCGCAGGTGATGCTCGCCATCACAAGAGCTGCTGAAGCCTGTGGGACAAAGGCACTGGCTGCGCACCACGTTGCTGCCGGTGCCAAGTCCACACACAACCCGCGCTGCTTCGGGCAAAGCATCGCGGGCGAAACCAGGATGCTACGGGACATCGGCTGCAGCGCATGCCAAATCCCACCATCTGCCTCATTCACGTATTGAAGCAATGAGCGAAAAAGGTCAGTCGGCATCGAAGCCGGCTTCCACCGCTCATTCTTCCTGGAAAAGGGGGTGCCAAACACATCAGGAGGATAACGAAGTGAGGAGCCTCATCCGCAGAAATATGTGCCGCAACTGGGCCCAGCAGGGCGACGGCTTATCGATGCCTTCAATGCGTTCGGCTATATGATGGAGCTTGTATCATGGGCTCCAGGTAGCCCCGTTCTTTGAAAGGGATTGTGGTAGCTTACCGGTCTGCAGCGCACCCTATTTCAGATAGCGGCAGGCTGATGCTGCAACACAGGCCCTCTGGCTGAAAATCCAGGCAGGTTTCCGCCCCTAACTCGTAAGGCAAGGCCTTCTCGATCAGCTTGCGCCCGAAGCCGGATCGTGCCGGAGTGCCTATCGGCTTGCCGCCGCGTTCAATCCAACGGATCTCCAGTTGAGGCGCGCCAGACTGATGCGGCCGCAAAGCCCAGGAAACTGCAAGGCTTCCACAACTCGTCAAAAGCGAGCCATGGACGAGGGCGTTCGCGAGCAGTTCGTCAATGGCTAATGAAAGCATCTGTACAGCATTGCCGCCGATCCTGACCGAGGGACCTTCAAGACGGACAGTGGCCGGATCGGTCCTTGGCCATAAGGCGCGACTCAAAAGATCGAACAGCGTGACCTGACTTGCGGCCTCGAGCCGAGCGTCATACGCGCCGGCCAATGCCACGATGCGCCGCTCCAGAGCAGTGCCGACATCCTGGTCACAGCTTACGGCTCGCACTGTTTGCAAAGCTATCGCGTGCACCGAGGTCAGCGCGCTCCGCACCCAATATCGTGCATCCTGGATCGTTGAAGTTGACGGATCCTCCGGTAGCGGCAGGCTCGCATCCTTGAAGCTGACCAGGAAGCCAGATACCGCGCTGTCTCCATGCAGCCGCAAAGTCGTTGTCCCAGTGGCCCAGAAACGGCTGCCATCGCAGCGCCGATGCCAACGTTCCACCGGCGAGCATCCCTCGCGGAGCGCCCGCGTCAGGCCATCTATAAAGATGATCCCGTCACGATCCTCGGCGCAGAGCAGAGCGCCGCCAAAGCGCCCCAGCACGTCTTCCGCGGCATAACCGGAAAGAGCCTTGGCGCCGCCGTTCCAGCCAACGATTCGACCGCCAAGATCCAAACTGACGAGAGCAAAGGCGGGTTGCGGCTCGTTGCAAGGCTCATCGCTGGCGCGAGCCTGTGGATGGTCAATCCAGTCCAGGTTCCGCATCACTTTAAGCTGCGCCATGCGGTTCCGCCTCCTTCAAGATTTCGAACAGGAAGCCGGCCCTGCGTACGCTGAGCGGGCGCAGAGCCACTGGCCAGCAGACAGGCCAGAGCTAGGACACGGCCCAGAAGCGACGTTGAGATGCCGTACCGCATGAACGTCACTGCAGCCGAGATAAAGAAAGTCGTGACCCGTAGCGGTGCACTGATGGGGCGGGCATCGCGCGCGCCATCTTTCATTCGTGTCGGCATCAATGATGACAGGAACCGTACCGGTCGTTGTGCAGCGGGCCTCGCCTCGAGCTTGGCACTTGATCTGCCGTGAAGACCAGCCAATGCGGTAGTCTACCTCATGGGAGGCGTCGTCGAGTTCAGTGATGGCATTCGATCCCTGGGCTGATCCGCCTGCCAGCGGGCATGAGCCAAAGCCACGAAGTTCTGGCGGCTTGACCGGCGGACCACCGCGCTCGCTCCAGAGGATGGCGACGGGAGACGTTTTGGAGTGGTTTTCAGCCTCGACCTGCCTGTTCACCAGGACCCGTCCTTCTGGCGTGGACGAGGTCCCGTACTTGGCGACGTTGTTGACCAGTTCGTAGAAGGTGAGGTCAAGAACGGGCACGTCGCAGGCCGGTAGGTGCACCCAGACTCTGTCCAGGCAGCAGAAGAAGCTGGCGTCTAGGGGAAAGGCACCCTGCATGACAGCAGTCTCGCTCAGGCCGAGCACAGGACCATTAAACCAGATTAGTATTCGTTTCGACTTCGTAGGGAATTTGCCGGTAACCAATGATGCAACGATCTGCTGCCTCGTTCCTAGTGCAGTGTAGGATCTGAGAGTTAGTGATTTGCGCGATGATCTGACAAAGGCATCTGTGCAGAGCCTGGAGGCCGTGCATGGTCCACCGCCGATAGTACGCCTGCCGCAATCCTATCCAGGACGCCCGCGTAAAGCTACTTCGCTCGGGCGTGGGAAAAAGAGCTGAAGATCCAGCGGATCAGCATGAGCAGAACCCGCCAGATTGATGCACAGGCGGAGGCCAACCTGCAGTGGGCCCAGGACGCTGCTCTGTCACCAGGCTGGGTCCCTGATGACGGGGCCGTGAAACCAAGTTGCCGAACCTACCATGCGATAGCCTGGCCATGGCAGAGCAAGCCGGTCGCGGCCACAGCATCCAGCCGCTTCTATGCCGCGGTCGCTGATCAGCGACCTTGTTCATGATCCAGCCGACCACGAGGCATCATGGAAGCGACCGAAAAGGCTACAACAGAGCGAAGAAGCTGTGTTCCATCTTCGACTTCGACGCTGATCTCAACGGCAGAACTCTGTACGCCCTGAGCGATGTCCTCGGCCAGCATAGCAACTGCACCCCGAATACCCAGCGCCAAAGCAACCTCAGGTTGTTCATATTCTGCGCCATGGTCGCAAGAATGGAAAGTTGCGTTTCGAGCATGGATATAGAGCAACGGCATGGCCTGGCCTCCCATGAGGCGAAGGCTCACACCCCCAGCCGTCAGCGCCTCAGTTTGCCAGCCGACGATGATCCATATCTAAAGGAATATCGCCGCACGACAATATACAGAGTTAATATAAGTATTATATGTTCGATGAGCGGTAAGCCCGCAGCTTCCTATGCAGATAATTGTCGTCGAAGCCGGAGATCCGGGTCAGCTTTGCTGCGTCGAGGATACGCAGCAAACCCCTCTGCAGCTCGATGGCTCCACTTTGCCGCAGCTCCTGCAGAACTCTGTTGATATGCACCGGCGTCATGCCAAGCGCATCTGCGAGAACCACCTGCGACAGCGGCAGCTCGACCTCGTCGTCATGCGCGATGCCGATGCGCACACCACGAACGTAGAGTTCCAGCAGCAGGTGCGCCACGCGCTCCGCGCTGCCTCGCCGACCCAGGCTCACGATCCATGCACGGAGTGTGCCTTCATCCACAAGCTGGGCCACGTACATCGCACGCGCGACGCTGGGATGCGTCATCATCAGCCCGTTCATCGTCTCGCCGGCGATCTTGACGATTTTCGACGGGCTCACCGTCTGGATGCTGTGGTCCATCTCGGCCAGCATGCCGATGTTCAGGTCACAGGCATCACCAGGCATTAAAAAGGCCATGATCTGACGCGATCCGCTCGGCAAAGCCTTGTAACGGATGGCCCAACCCTCCAGCACCACGAAGACAGGGCCAGGGCGGTCGCCTTCGCGAATCAGGTCCTGGCGTGGCTTGAAATCCTGCGGCCGATGGGTCGCTGCTGTCAGTGCAGCGACTGCCTCCTCAGTGAGGTCAGCGAATCCCTGGAGCTTCTGAATAAACCGATTGGCCATCCCATCGGCCTACACGTTGTCCTTGATGCAAAATATCGCTTCAGATCAATGAAAGAAATTATTATCTGGAGAGATTATACTTTTTGGAGGTCAGACTCATGAAGGCGGTTGCACGGTTAAGGCTATAAGCGACTGCCGCTGGCTCTGAGCCCACAAAGAATGGAATGGCGGTTTCTGGCCAAAACATCGTCAATCACAATGCCGGGCGACGTTACTGCCGAACAAGCCGCTTTGCCGTACCTCGTGCGGATGCGCGGCGGGTGATCAGCGGCATTATCCACGTGTTGCGGTCTGGTGGGCGACGGGCCGCTGCGCCTGCCGGCTGGCCATGCAAGACGCTGTGCAATCGCTTCGTGCGGTGGGCGAGGGCGCCTGGACCCGGCTCTTCCAGATGCTGGCCGGTACAGGCTGTCTGAGGGCCGAACCGCTGCTCGAACGGCAGCTCCATAAAGTCCCATGGCCGTGCCACCGGCGGCAGAGGGAGCAGACGTTGCAGGCACTCGACGTTAGACGGAGCGGACGCGCCACCAAGATCCACACCCGCGGCGACAGCCTGGCTCGTCTGCTTGCCGTCGTGCTGATGCCTGGTCAGGCGGCGAATTGCCGCGCTGCTGCGGAACCCTCCGCGAGCAGCCTGATCATGGCCGACCGCGCCTATGACACCAACACTGTTTGTCAGAGATCCAGAGCAAGCGCGGCACGCCCAACATGCCGCCAAGGCGCAATAGGCTCTGGAAGCACTGCTTCAGTCCTTTCCTCTATCGAGCGCTCAACTCCGCTGAGTGCATGTTCTGCAGCCTCAAGGGCTTTTGCATCGTCACCCCGCTACGTCGCTGCTGGCGGGGAAGAAGGTTGCCGTCATAGCGACGTAGTGAGGCCTTGTTGCCCAACACTGCTTTGAACATGCCATTGCAGCCTATCCCTGCAGCTTCACCAGAAGAAGCGCACCATGGGCCTGGAAGGGATATGGCAGAGGGCTAGATAAAGACACATCACGCTGACACGAACCACCCTGATCCTGTTGAGCCGTTCTCAGGCCCTGCTCCTGCCTGAAAGCGTGGCTTCCGAGGGCGGGCATCCGGGAGTAATGATGCTGCGCGACGGTGCTCGCCGCGGGATTGTGCCGGCCGAGGCGCTGCGGGATAATTCTTCGCCAGTCCGGGCGCGCATCTTGGTGAACGCCGGAAGCCAGCCAGGCAGGATCGTGAGGCGCTGTGACGCTGCGCTACCTGGTGGATACCAGCCTCTGCATTCGGGTGCTGCATGACCGCCTGGCGGAGCTGCGGACGCGCTTCAATGCCGAAGCCGAGGCGCTCTGCATCTCCGAAGTAGTGCGCTACGAGCTGTTGCATGGGGCTGAGCGCTCGGCCAGGCCAACGGAGGGGCGACAGCGGCGCATATGGCAGAGATCCGCGCAAGCCTGGAGCGACAGGGCACCGTGACCGGTCCTTATGATCTGATGATCGCGGGGCATGCATTCAGCCGCGGCTTGGTGGTGGTGACCGGCAGTCTGGGCGAGTTCAGCCGAGTAGACGGCTTGCGGAGCGAGGACTGGCTCCCCTAAGCGTGAGAAAGCTTCCGGCTGCGGACGGGAACCCGAGTACGATCATGCTTAAGGGGTGCGCTGTAGAGCGCTGTGTTCAAACATCGGCGGTATGCAGAGCTACCAGCCGCGGAACATCGCGAAGAGCAACTTTCGGCAGACCGGCTCGTGGCCCATGAGGTTCATTGTCGGCCGATGCTAGCGGCTGACCCAAGGAAAGCGAGAACGGCTCGACATGATGCGCCTTCTTGCGCAGGCACTTACCAGCACTGCGGCGAGCTTTGACAGCGGATGCTCAACACCATGCGCACTGCCGTAGGCAGGGGCAGGGGCCATCACGGCCGCCTACCAGATTGTCTACGACTATCTGATCTGGAAAACCACGAAGCAGGCGGAGCATCAGGCACAGACAGCATCCTGGCATCCGGCGCAGAGTAGTGCCCAGATGCAAGCGCTGGATACTGCAGCACCATCGCCTATAGCTGCCGTCATACAGGCCCTTCTAATGTCGCATCAGGAAAGCGCTCGACAATATGTCGCACGGCCGTGCTCCAAAGCTCGAGCGTCCCGGCTGCCTTCCAACCTCATGCCGGTCGTCAACAGCGCAGGTCATATGTGAAAGCGACGGAAGATTTTGCCGAACTCCTCGTTCCAACTTTCCAAGGTTGCTTCCACAACTTTGCGGCCGGCAGAGGTGAGCTGGAAATCTGTCTCGCCCGCTCTCTCGATCAGGCCGAGCGCCTTGACCTCGCCCAGATAGCGGCGGGACGTATTCGGCCTGACGCCGTCTATGGCACCGCTATCGGAGCTTTCCGTATCCATATCCCCAATGATATCCGCCCGGCTCACCCGACCGCCTTCGAGATAGGCGATGGATAGGATGAACCAGTAGTACATGTAGTTCGGGTTCTTCCACTTCTCTGCGCTCGTAGCACCACGGCTGCCCTGGAGCCTTGCAAGAGGAGTCTCTCTCCGGATGTTCTCCTGCCAGACCTTGAACTGGCTGTTGGTGATCCGGATCAATTCTTTGGCTTCCGCAGGGTCCATCCGTCGCATCTTCTTTGATCGAAATCGCGCAACCATGCGCGGATGGTTCGTCTAGCAGATCGTTGCGATTT
Organism: Teichococcus globiformis; assembly: GCF_042646265.1. NCBI lineage: Bacteria > Pseudomonadati > Pseudomonadota > Alphaproteobacteria > Acetobacterales > Roseomonadaceae > Roseomonas > Teichococcus globiformis. The sequence continues at coordinate 23,112 of NZ_JBHRTN010000001.1, read as the reverse complement.
CGACCAACAGGCTTTCGCGCATCGGAAATCGGCGCCAAGCCCAGGTGCATGAGGGCCAGATTGCTGCCCATAGCTTGGCAAAGAGACGCAGAGATGTGGCTGTTACAAACTCCCGCATGGCAGACGCTCGCGCATCGTTGTTCCGCGTCCAGATCGGCAGGAGCAGGCCGCTCCTCCCTTGTCTGGCCAAGCACGACACTACGGAACGGCGAGTGGATCACCGGTTCACATCCAGTCCTCGCAGGAGGCAGCCAGGCCTGCTTAACGGTTCAAAGTCGAACCGCCACCGTAACGAATTTTTTATTTCCGCAAATATCGAGATTGCTGGAAATAGCGCCCACGGCTCGCTGCCCGTCACAAAGAGGAAATGGTAGAAATCATGGCCAATTACTATGGTTCTATAAAAAGCGATGTGATTGCTGTTCCTGGAAATACGTCTGACGACGTCATTCTCGGTAATAGCGAGTATCCCGCAGCGTGGTCATTTCCGCGTGACAACAATATTCTGGTCGCGGGCTCGGGTAACGACACGATCCGCGGCGGACACGGCCACGATCTCATCACGGGCGGTGCGGGCAACGACACGATCATGGGTTTCGGGAACGGTTATGCGCCTTCCTATGACGCCTATCTGGCAATGGCAGCCCTCGACTACTCGGACATCATCGACGGCGGAGCGGGCGATGACAAGATCGACGGCGGCGGCGGAAATGACACGCTGCTCGGAGGCACGGGCCAGGACGTCATCCAGGGTGGTGCCGGCAACGACCTGATGTACGGCGGCGCAGGTGACGACTGGCTGCGCGGCGGTGTCGGCGGCGACCGCATGTGGGGCGGCGGGGGACGCGACCTCTTTGTCTTCAACTTCAGCAGGGAGGGTGCTGACAACGGGGTGGGGCCTGGACAGCGCGACGTGATCGAGGACTTCAACCTCGCCGAGGACAAGCTCGACTTCTACGGCTATGCCAGCCTGGAGGACGTGCGCGACTTTCAGATGAGCGAGACAGCCGGAGGCCTGCTGTTCGAACTCGAGTATGCGGGTAGTGCGCGCGAGATCGAACTGGTTGGCCTGCGGCTGTCCGACGCCGATTCCATCGTGCTGATCTAGCAAAGTCCATTCGGAGGGTGGGCCGCTTGGTGTGCCGCCAGGCGCGGCACCGTCAAGCCGGCACAGAACGTTGCTCATCGCCACAAGACGGTATCGTCATGGAGCCAAACTCCGTCACCACATTGGCTTTGTCATTGTAGCCGTCTTGCAGCGGCGCGCTGAATTGACGGAGCTCCGTTCACACAAGCGCGGACGAGCAGAACACCATGGAAGACCGGATCGTGGTCTCTTCCCGGCACGGCATCGCAGTTCCCGTGGTGCCGCCAAGCACTGATTGGATGGCCGATTGAGCAGGAACGGCCCAATGAAGGGCCGTTAGCGCCGATCTACCGCATCCAATCTCCGACTATTTCTCAGCCCGCCTGCCAGTGGGCCGACCATCAACGTAACCTGCGGGGGCGATCGCCGATCCCGCGATCAATCTGGAACCGACCATGCATCACTTATCCTGCCTTTGCTGTGGCGGAACACCTCATGCCTTCCCGGCTCCGGGCCGCCGTGGCTTTCTGGCGGGCGGGATAGCCGCCGGCCTTGCTGCCACTGCCTTGCCCCGCCGCGACGCGCTGGCAGCCAGTCTTGTGCCACAGACCGCGCTGACGCCCGACCAAGCACTCGCGTTGCTGAAGAAGGGCAATGACGAGTATATGCACGAGGCGCCCTACAGCTTCGCCCATGGCCGAGAGCGCAGGGTTGAGCTTGCCATGGGCCAGGCTCCTTTCGCGGTGCTGGTCGGCTGCTCGGACAGCCGTGTTCCGCCTGAGCTGCTGTTTGGAAGGGGCCTGGGCGAGCTCTTCATCGTGCGCAATGCTGGCAACACGGTCGACACTGCGGCCTTGGGCAGTGTCGAGTACGGCGTTGGCGTGCTGGGCTGCCCACTGGTGGTTGTTCTGGGCCATGAGGGATGTGGCGCGGTGGCTGCGGCACTGGAAGTGATGGAGCGCAACACGAACTATCCCGGCGTGATCGGAGAGATGATCCAACCCATCGTTCCTGCCGTTCTCTCGGCGCGCAACGCGATCGGTAAGGTGTCGCTGGATGACGCCGTCATTGCCAATGCCCGCAGGGTCGCTACCCGCTTGAAAACTCAGAGCCCCATCTTGCAGGCCGCAATCCGGCAGCAGAAGCTCAGAGTTGTTGCCGCCCGGTACGATCTAGACGATGGCGATGTCCAGTGGTTCGAGGACGTCTGATCAGAGCCTCTGTTCCTGCGTTTGTGACTGAACCTTTAGAAGTCCTGCTGAGGCTGCCTGTAAGACATTGGCGGCATTGCAGGCACCCCCTTTCCCTGGAGACCACCGATGTCCGCCCTGCGCCAAATTCTCATCGTCGAGGACGATGCCGTGCTCCGTGCCACCTTGGCCGAGCAGATCCTGATCGGCGGTGAGTTCAGCGCCGATGAAGCGGAGAGCGCGGCCGAGGCTGAGAACAAGCTGTCCAGCGCGGGCGCACGCTACGACGCCATCCTGCTCGATGTCGGGCTTCCGGATGCGGATGGGCGGGAATTTTGCGCCAAGCTGCGCCGTGACGGGCGGCGTATGCCGGTGATCATGATCACCGGTGCCGATGCCGAGCAGGACGTGATCCGCGGCCTGAATGCCGGTGCTAATGACTACCTGTCGAAGCCGTACCGTCTCCCGGAACTGCTGGCCCGGGTGCGGGCCCAGCTGAGGGTTTTCGACAACTCCGAAGATGCCACCTTCCCCATCGGTCCTTTCGTTTTCCGTCCGAGCATGCGCCTGCTGCAGGAAACGGCCCGCAACCGCAAGGTGCGTCTGACGGCCAAGGAAACCGACATCCTGAAGTATCTTTACCGTGCCGGCGGCAAGCCCACGTCTCGGCAGACCCTGCTGAACGAGGTCTGGGGCTACAGCAACGGCGTCTCCACGCATACGCTGGAGACCCACATCTACCGGCTTCGCCAGAAGATCGAAGTCAACCCTGCCCAACCTCGGCTGCTGCTCACGGAGCACGGTGGTTACAAGCTGAACGCGACGGTGTTCGAGGTTGCCGACCTTTGATAGACTCGCTGCCAGAATGGCTGCTGTCTGTTTAGATCATAGGCATAGCCACGGCACCGCATCTCGTCGGAGTGGTGCCTTGATCCGCCACCAAGGCGCCGTGGCATGAACCTTTTGTCCCAGAACATTTACAGCATCAGAATGGCGACAGCCCGACACCTCCAGGAGCCTGAATGCCGTCGAGGATGATGTGCGATCCAGGGCACGGCGGTGTTGGTCTGCAAACCCTGCGTGACTGGATTCCGCGCTTCAATGCCAAGGGTTCTGCCGGGCTGGTCGACACTAAGGCGCCGGGACAACTATTCAAGCTTGACGGCCAGCAGCGTCAGCAGTTCCTACAGCTGGTGGGGGAGGGGCCGGCGGCTGCAATACATGGCGTAGTCCGCTGGTGCCTGATCAACTTGGCCCAGCGGCTCTTTGAGGAGCACGGCCTCTCGACCGCCAAGCAGACCCTCAACCGAGAGATGCGGACACTCCGCCTGCGCAAGGTTTCCGCGCGGCCGCAGCACCATGTCCAGGATCCAGAGCCGGCAGAGGTTTTTAGAGAAACGTCGCCACTTGTCTGGCAAAAATTGCCCGGCCAGGGCCGCCAGACACCAAGGTAGAGATCTGGTTCTCCGACAATACCGGGGTAGGCCAGACGAACACCATCCGCCGCCGCTAAACGGAGCGTGGCAGCCGCCCGCTTGCTCCACGCGACCAGCGTACCCGCAACACTGCGGCCGTGGGACTGCATCTGGTCGACATCTCCAAGGCGGCCGCATCGGGTGCCTATGCCGTCCTCATGGTCGATCAGGCTGCCGGCATATCAGGCCCAAGCTCGCTGTGCCCAGCAACATCACCCTTTTGCCCCTACTGCCCCGTTAGACCGAATTGAACCCGGTCGAGAACATCTGGCAGTTCATGCGCGACAACTGGCCGGCCAATCGGATTTTCAAATCCTACGCCGCCATCGTCGCACCCTGCTGCTTCGCCTGGAACACCCCCATCAGCCAGCCCTGGAAGATTATCTCTATCGGCCTGCGAGATGGGCTCACCGGTGCCGATCAGAGAGACTTGGTATTCGATGAAAGCTTGATAGCCCGACACTGCCCTTGATCCTCGGGGAACGCGATGCAAAGACCAGCACATGGATGACGTGCGCCAGCAGTTCGGTACTGTGCAGATCCTGCCCTCAGACCCGCGATGGCCGCTGCTTTTTGAGCAGGAATGCGCGCTGCTGCAGGCGATCAGCCCGAACCCGTTCGCCGCGCTGGAGCACTTCGGCAGCACGGCCGTGTCCGGGCTGCCCGCGAAGCCGGTGATCGACATACTCGTGGCCATCACGACGCCCGAAGCCCTGGCGCACGCCGAGCCTGCCCTGATGTCCCTGAGCTATCGCGCATTGGACGTCGGCTTCCAGAGGCGGCGCTTCTTTCGCAAGGAGGCTGCGACCGGCGGTGTTGCGTACCACCTCCACGCCATCGGGGTGGAACGATGGGCGGACAAGGGCGAGCGGCTGTTCCGTGACTGGCTGCTGCGTGATCCCAAGACAGCGGTGGACTACGCCCGCCTGAAGAAGGATCTGGCCCGGCGGCATTCCAACAACTTGTCCGCTTATACGCGCGCTAAGACGGACTTCATCCGGCGTGTGGTGAATCTGGCCCGAGCGGAGCGTGGCCTGCTGCCAGAGACGGGCTGGAACGAGTGAGAACGGCGAATGAAGAAGATCTTCCGGGTCACCCTTCAGGCTTCCTCCATTGCATTAGGTGGAAAAGGGGCACGCGCCGGTAGTGCGCAGCGTCCCGCGGGTCACCACCCTCAGGGGCGGGCTCATCGAAGTGGACAAGCTGCAAGCCGTGCCCGAGCAGGCGGCCTACGTAGGCGCTCAAGGGACGGTGCCAGTTCTGGACGCGGATGCCGCGCCAGGCAACCCAGACTGCGCGCTCCTCGAGGTAGCCGTCGATGACGAAGCGTGGCTCGCCACCAACCTCTGAGTGCCAGCCGTCCGGCATACCCGCCGTCGCGAAGCTCGTCAGGTTTGCGATAAGGAGCGTCCCTCCCGGCCGCAGGACGCGGACCATCTCCGCGAGGCCCGCACTGAGGTCGGGAATGTCGATGAGGCTAAGATAGCTCACAACGAGGTCGAAGGAGGCACTTCCCATGCCAAGCGCCTCGGCACGGCCGACCCTGTACTCGCCTGTGGGATCCAGCTCCCGCGCACGGCTGATGAGGGCCTCCACGGGGTCGACCCCAACCGTGCTGATCCCCTCCAGCTGCATCAGGCGGCAGAAGCGGCCCTCGCCGCAGCCCACGTCGAGGGCCGTGCGAAAGCCGCGGCCGCGGATGCACGCGAGCATTGGGCCGTCTAGGACAAAGCGCCGGCCGTAGTCACCCGCCTCACCCATCTCCCTGATCCAGGCCTCGGTTGAGGCCTGCCAGCCGCCGTGCGTGTCCGCGTTCATGGAAGTTGACCATCTTTAGGTGCCGAACCTAACGCTTTAAGCGCCGCACGCGAACCCCGCCGAGCATGGCTGGGAGAGCAGCCGCATCCTCCTGGTCGAGTCTCAATGCCCGCTTCATAACGGTTGCGCCAGACGCTTGACAGGACCATGGCGACGGCAGAGCTGGCGGTGGCTGCGTGATCGCGGGCGAGGCGTCGGCAGCGGCCGAACCAAGCGAAGGACCTCTCCACCCTCCAACGCTTGGGATGTACGGCGAAGCCCTTCTGTCTTGGCGCACCGCCGAAGATGGTGACGACGATCGGCGAGGCTTGGCCGCATGCGACCTGGCATAGGCGTGGTTGGCTAAGCATCATGTGCATAGGCCGGCGGCGCGGGCGACCAATCGCGGCCGGAGGAGAAGGAACGGTGCCGCTAGCGCCCATTTGGCGTCGGGCACGTTGCATAGGGCTTGGCCGGACGTGCAAGCAGCGCCCGGGCGGCGGGGTCCATACCGGTGACCTCGAGGGACATCAGACACTGTTTGGACGCCGGACGCCGGATGCCTGACGCCTTCTCCGCTCGCGGTGCTGTATGATGAAGTCATTGCCGTGGCGGTGCTGAAGGAAAAGAAGTTGGGTGCCGAACTGAGGTCCGTGCTTGAAGCGGCCTTCCCGGGTCAGGAGGCGCGCTACTTCCTCCCAATGTCCATCGGGAATGCCCCTGAACACGCGGACGAGGGCGCCGCATTGATCCTGGAGGGGAGGAAGACGCTCACCTCCTCGCCGCTGTGGGACTACCTCGACGGGACAATTCCGTTCGTCGGGGCGCTCGGCGTGCTGCTCGACGGCGCGGGGCAGCCGCGTGGGGTTGTCGAGACGACATGCGTCGAGATCATGCCGTTCAGAGCCGTAACCGAGGACATGGTCCGCGCCTATGGTGAGGGGGAGCGGACGCTTGAGTGGTGGCAGAGCGTCATAGGCAATCTCTATCGCACCTCGGCGATCCGCCACGGTGCAACCTTCACCGAGGACACCCCACTGATCTGGGAGTGGTTTAGGGTCGTGCGGCGTTTGTAGATCGGGGCTGATCACCGGGCTGGCGCTAAGTCCGGCTCGTCATCCCGACTGCATTCGGAACGGGTTCTGAGGCAACGTAACGGGCCTTGCTTCCACTACCGTTCCAACTGGCTGTGATCCATGTCCGCTATCAGGATGTTGGTTGCTTGACTTGAACGGCTGCTTTGGGCGTATTCCGTTGAAAACTCTCTGTTGATCGGGCTGACTTCTGCTGATTCAATTTTGTCGATCAGCAAGGGCTAAGACCATGATGGGGCCGCGGCAAGTCGAGCGGTGCTTCTGATCTATCAGTTCTCGCTCGACATGTGCCGGGGCGTCGCCTGCAGCGGTCCTTCGATCGCTTCGTTGACCTGTCTGGCCCTCAGCAACAGTTGGCCGGCTCTATAACTCAACAGGTCGGCTTCCATCGATCCGGTCCTGAAGCTCGACCGGCTCCGTCTCAGAGATCCAATGGCGCCCGTGACGAGTTCTACCTCGCCGCCACGGCGCAGAACCTCTGGAAGATGGCCAAGCTGATCCCGATGCTAGAGTTAACCTCACGTGAGCGGCTCGAGCGATCCAAACGAGCTAGCTCAAGAACCTCGAAGCTAACCCGGCATCAGCATCCCGCGGCTTCTTGAACGGAATAGGCCTATGGCGGTCGGTCTCCCAGTGAATCCGGCTTCCTGAAAGCGGACGAGACCCTACTTTCGGATCCTGTGGTCTGGCTGGTTCTCAGATCATCCGCTTGGCAGCCTCGATGAGATGTTCATGGCAAATCATGGTGTCGAACGTAGATGGAGGAGCGGGTAGGGTCGGCCTTGCCCGTCCAGCTCCGATCGGCCGATCCGCCTGAAGCCAAGATGATTGTAGAAGCTAACCGCTTGCACGTTTTGTTCGTTAACATCGGTCGTGATGGTGGTGTGCAGTGAAATCGCGTATCCTACCAAGGTACGACCAACGCCCTTGCCCCGGTACACGTGGTCAACGAACAACGCTTCCATGTGCGACCCGCTCAGCAACATGAACCCAGTCGCATAGTCTCGCGCATCAACGGCCAACCAGAGCGGAGCACTTGGCAAGAAGGCAGACACCTCGCCTTCGATGGAAAGGCGGTCCTGGGCCGTCAGAAAATCATGCGTGGCGTCAACTGCGCTGCGCCAAATCTGCACAACGCGGCTGCCATCACTTGGGATCGATGTTCTGATCGTCAGCATGAGTCCACAATTGGTCGAATAGCAGCAGGCCTGAGGTGCCGCTTGGCGGTTATACTCCAGGCAGCTACGTTCCGCTCTGGTCAGATGTCGACATGGTGGCACACCAGAAACTTCACCACGTACGCGCGCTCCGGATCTGGCATGAGTATACCCTCAGACCTTGGCGTTCCAACGGTAGAGCACGTCGGCTTGTGTTCTTCGTTGTCTCGGCCATCTGTCTGGCAGATAGAAACAAAGCCGCGGCGCTCATAGAACCGGCGTGCAGGAGCATTGCGTTGGAAGGTCCACAAGCACAATTCGCTCATACCGTCTTTGGTGGCGGTCACCAACGCTGAACCGGTACCTCTGCACTGTGCCTGCGGTAGAACATATAGCTGATCGATCCAGCCTTACCGGAATGCCACGATGCCCAAGAGCGTGTGATCGCCGAAGGCGCCAAACAACGTACAGCTCTAAAAGACGTGCTTGCGGAAGAAATGCCGATCTTCATCGGGCGTGTAGAGGCCTGACAACCAAGGTCATCGACGGTCAAAAGAAGTACGAGGAACACGCGCGGCGCTGTCCATGTCGCCTAGCACCAGACATCTCAAATGCATGTCAGATATTCTGCCTTTCAAGCTCCTTCCCTGCAGGACTCCTGCGAGATGGACACACCATCTACCCAACACTGACGTTCTGTTTGGTGATGCGATCCCCTCACGAGCCTGCAACTTCTGGGAACAGGTGCAGTGCTGCGTATTGCAGCAGCATGATGGTCTTGGCGTCGCAGATCTCGCCTTTCTCCATCATTGCTAGCGCTTCCGCTATCGGCACCTCCAAGAGGTCGATGTCCTCTCCTTCCGCCTCCTCGCCCCCGCCTTCGGCAACACGGTCCGCGGGATGGTAGGCGCCAACAAAGAAGTACAGCTTCTCCGTAACCGATCCTGGGCTCATGAAGGCTTGGAAGACCTGTCGGACAGCGCGGACGCGGTAACCTGTCTCCTCTTCGACCTCAGCCCGGATGCGCTGCTCCGGGCTTGCTTCGTCGAGCAATCCTGCCGGAACTTCGATGAGCAGCCCGTCGTAGCCATTGATGAAGGTGGGATAGCGGAACTGCCGCGTCAGTATCACGGTGCGGCGCGTGGGGTCGTAGAGCAGGATCGCCGCGCCATTGCCGCGGTCATAGGCTTCCCGGCTTTGCTGCTGCCAAGTGCCATCCCGCCGCCGATACCGGAAGGTGGCTTTGGTTAAAAGGTACCAGTCGTCCGAGAGGACCCTGACATCCTCCACCTGAAGGCGGTCAGCGACACTCATCACACTGCCGGACATTGCACAAACCTTCTTAAAATGCGACATTCATTATCTAGAAAGGGCTTATTCGTGCAAATTCAGGATGGGTCAAGCGAATTCGTGCAGGCGGAGCAGCGATGCTGACACGTGAAAGAAAGGACCACATCCTGGCCATCCTGCAGCGGGATGGGCGCGTGGTTGCCAAGGCTGCCAGCCGGCAGCTTGGCTTGTCCGAAGACACCATCCGCCGGGACCTTCGGGAGCTGGCGGCCGAAGGCCGCCTGCAACGGGTCCATGGCGGCGCTCTTCCTGCCTCTCCGGCCATTGCAAGCTTGGAGCGGCGGGAGGAGGTTTCCATGGCGGGCAAGGTCGCCATCGGTCAGGCGGCGGCGCGCATGGTGCGCGGCGGGCGGGTCGTCATGCTCGATGGCGGCACCACGGCGCTGCAGGTCGCGCGACACCTAGCGCCGGAGCTGCGAGCCACGGTGATCACGCACAGCCCGACCGTAGCCGCTGAACTGGGACGTCATCCAACCATCGAGGTAGAACTCATCGGCGGTCGCCTGTTCAAGCACTCCATGGTATCGATCGGCGCGGCCGCAGTAGAAACCATTGCGCGCATCCGCGCCGATATCTTCTTCATGGGCGTCACCGGCGTCCATCCGGAACTCGGCCTCACCACTGGCGATGCCGAGGAAGCGGCCATCAAGCGCGCCATGAGCCGCCAGTCGGCAGAAACCGTTGTGCTCGCCTCGCACGAGAAGCTCGGTGCCGCCTCGCCGTTTCAGATCATGCCGCTGGAAGAGGTCGACAGTTTGGTTGTCGAGGTGGATCTTCCTAGGGAGCTGCTGCAGCCCTACCTGAAGCTAGGCCTCTCGGTGGTGCGCGGCTGACGCCACTCAGGCCTGGTTCGCCCAATAGCACAGGATGTCCCGCGATGATGGCTGCTTTGAGCCTAGCCCCAGAAGCAGACCAGCGGCTTCCGACCAAGCGCAGCAGAAGCAGCCTGATGCTCAGTTCCTTGATGAGCGGCGTATCTACGTTCCGAAACCGATCGAGTTCGCATGGATGATGGAGCGCGTGGGGCGTTGCGAGGCGCAGATCGGAGTTTGGCCCTTCACGCAGCAGCGAGGGGGCTCCCCGTTATTCTGGATCTCGGCTTCACCCAGGCAGAGTATCGGGCAAGGCTGGCATCCCTGGCCCGCAGTGCAAGGTTCAGTGCCCAGCTTCATGTGCTGGAGAGCGCGGCGGAAACACGCTGGGCCTGAATTCAGATATGCAAAAGGTTCCATCTTTGCCGTGCCGGTCAGCCGAGCAATGTTCGACTTGTTGAGGGGCCCTGGGAGGCGCCACGGAGATGATAGACATGCACGGGATCCGGATCGGCTGACCGCCCATGGCCAGGGTGGCTTCAGGTCGCCGGCCAGTGTAAGGATTTTTGTCTACCACTGAGATGCCGCGCCACAGCGTTCAGTTGCGCCACCCCGTGATGACGTCTTCCGGCATCCAGACCCCGACTGTCACACGTCTGCTTTCGTAATAGCTGGATTCAAAAGCAGCCGTTTCGTTTTCGCCCAAGAATTTTACCAAGTCCGACGGCAAGCGCCTCTATGGAAAGGACCAGGAAAGCCTCTGCCCCGCGCCTGACTATGGCTTCGTTGAATCCGATAAAGCCGGCATGCCACTTGGATTAGGACCACGCTGCCGCCATCCCTGCTGATGCGAAGAAGCAGATCAGGCCTTTGCCTTGACCGGAAGCCGAAAGGGCGCGCCGAGCCGGTTGAAGGCGTTCATCGCCGCGATGGTGATCGTGAGGTCCACGAGATCCTTAGGCGTAAAGGCTGCGCTTGCGGCTGCGTAGGCTTCGTCGGAAGCATGCGTCTCGCTGACGAGCGTGACTTCTTCCGCCCATGCGAGTGCGGCGCGGTATTGGTCAGAAAACAGCTGAGGAACCTCGGACCAGACCGGAACCAGGGCGATCTTCTCGAATGGCATCGTCTTGAGGAGGTCCCGGGTGTGCTGGTCGATGCAGTGCGCGCAGCCGTTGATCTGCGACACGCGCAGGAAGACGAGGTGGATCAGTTCGTGGGGTAGATCGGTGCCCGTGGTGATGTAGTGGTGGATGCCGAAGAGCGCCTTCGCACCCTGAGGCGCGATCTCGTTCCAGACCAGCCGTTTGTTCTCGCTCATGACAATGTCCTATGCTCGGAACGCCGGAGATTGACGTTCGGAGCCATGACGAACCGTCCAGCCGGGGTGTGACATGCCAGGCCGCATTCACGCTCTACAAGGCCCATGTCACATTCGGGCACGTCCCCTCGTCTTGTCCTTGAAATGGGATACGCGCGCGATCGGGGACACGAATATGGTGGGCAAGGAGACGATGCGAGTGGAGGCGATGGGCGATCGGCGGACAGTCGACTTCGAGGCGGAGCGCAAGCGGCTGACTCGACTGGCCTACCGAATGACGGGCTCGCTCACTGAGGCGGAGGACGTGGTGCAGGATGCGTGGTTAAGGTGGGTTGGGGTCGGAGGCGACATCGATTCACCTCCCGCCTACCTCACCCGAATTGTCACCCGACTCTGCCTCGACCGGCGCCGGTCGGCTCGGGCTCGGCGGGAAACCTACGTCGGACCCTGGCTACCCGATCCGCTGATCGGATCCGCGGAGCCGGCCGAAATAGTCGCGGATGACGTCACGGTCACACTGATGCTGGCCCTGGAGCGTTTGTCGCCCTTGGAGCGAGCGGCCTTCCTCCTGCACGACGTTTTCGACGTGCCGCTGTCCGAGGTGGCGGTCACCCTCGACCGCGAGCCGGCCGCGGTCCGCCAGCTCGCGTCGCGCGCGCGCAAGCACGTGCAAGCCGCACGACCCCGGTTCATTGTTGAACCAGTGCATGCGGAGCGGATAACCCGCGCCTTCTTCGTCGCCGCGCGCGACGGCGATGTTGCGGCCTTATCGAAGCTGCTGGCGAAGAATGTTGAAATCCATACCGATGGCGGCGGCAAGGTCCTTGCCTTCCGCAATGTCATTCACGGCATTGAGCGGGCCCTGCGCCTCTTCGCGGGGCAGCGTCGTAAGGCTTCCGCGCTGCCGACGCTGCTTCGTGTTGTTACCATCGACGGTCTACCAGGCTACGTCGGCCTCGATCGAGGTGGCGTGCTACAGACGATAGCGCTGGACATCCGCGAGCACGGCATCGCCGCGGTCTACATCGTTAAGAATCCGGACAAGCTGTCTCACTTGGTATCAGAAGGAAGCCTCCAGAACACATCTCGCCGATACCACCACTCTGTTGAGTCGTCCGAATGACTGCGGCAGCACGGATAACCGCTCGACAGGCGGTACAGGTCGCTCCTTTACGGTCGAAGTTCCGCTTTCTCCCGGCTGCCGCGGGGGAGCGGCCATACGCCTTCCGGCCGAACTCTGCCGGTCCCGAAAGTTGGCGTCCGCAATGAGAAGCACCAGTGGCCCCTGCGCCGGCGGTCACCTCTTTGCCAGACGGCGCTCCGGAACCTCCATGCGGTCCTGTCCCGAGTGGACCTCCTCACCGCGGACGTAGCTTCGGCGCGCTGAAGACGCCACGCGCAAGCGCCGCACGCGTGTTATCCGCTCGCTGCTTCGTCCATCGCTCTTGTGCAACCAAGGCCAACAGGGACTGAGCATCCAGAGCCCTACACGATCAATGAGTGCTGCCAGGACGTCCCGGTCTCCGGCCGCGCCGTCCACCGCCCGGCACAGCACGCGCAGAAGGCCGGGCAGCTCCGGCAAGGCGTCGTCGGTCCAGCAGATCCATGAAGCAGGGGGCAGGCACTGGCGGCGGAGCTGATGGTGGCGGAAGGCTCGGCGGCGCCCACCTCATGGCCGAGCGAGGCGAGTTAGGCGGCGTCCCGGCCACTGCCGGCACCGAGATCGAGCAGGGCGGCCGGTGCCGTCGGCAGCAGGTCGCGCCACCAGCCATGCAGGGGCTCCTGGCCGCACCGCCTCGTAACGTGGCACCAGGGTCTCAGCCTATGCGTCGTCCAAGGACATCGCCTGAGTCTCCTCGCTAAGAACCGACGCTGCCAAGTCAGCGATGGAAGGCGTTGTCCTAGCGGCAGATCCTCTCGCAAGGGATGTCGTCACGATCGCTATCCAGCCGGCTCAGCCTGCGTTGTCGCAAGTGAAAGCATGCTCGGCGCAGCTGGTCATTTCGCGGCAGTAGCGCTTGCTGCCGCAGGTGAAGGCCTCCGTGTTGGGGGCCGCCGAAGTCTGCAGCCCAGAGTTGTCGAGCGTTCCTTTGGCTAATTCGCCCATTCTGTTAGTTGTTCATGACGACGAGTGCCAGCCTGAGACGCTGGCGGGCCTGCACCTCGTCGCCTTCACCATATTCCTGCTCAGGCACGCTGCAGAATTCGCTGCCAGTGCGGAACACCCTCTAAAATCAGTGCTGGCATACCGGCCGATAGACAAGAGGCGGGTAAGCGGGCTGTTCATAGCACTGCCGATCAGGGCGGGCCCTCCTTTCAGGCGGCACGCCGATCGAGCCAGTCACGGAAGCGGTACCAATTGCCAATCACAGGGAGCATCCAGGGGTGCCCTGTGTAGAAGGGGCGGGTAGGAAAGTCCCGCCCATCGAAGACGGGCATGCGGTTGCTCTTCCCAAGCAGCTTCTTACCAAGCTCAGCGCCAAGGTAGGACAGCATGGCAACACCCGCTCCGTTACAAGCCATGGCATAGTGCAGCCCTTTTGGCGTCACGCCCATATGTGGCAGGTAGTCGAATGCGAAGGCGACGTTGCCGGTCCAAGCGTGGGTGATGCGTAGGCCCTTCAGTTGCGGCCAACGCTCAAGCATCATGTGATGCAGGATCGGCGCAGAAATCTCCGGCGTTGCCTGGGTGAAGCGCGCACGACCGCCAAAGATGACGCGGCGGTTGTCGTGCGACAAACGATAATAGCTCAGGATGCGGCGGCTGTCGGCCAGGGTACGTAGATTCGGAATCAGGCTGCGTGCCAATCCCGCATCCATCTCTTCTGTCGCGATGATGTGCGATGCCACCGGGATCAGGCGGCGGCGGAGGTCCGGTGTCAGCGAGCCGGTGTAGCCATTGGTGGCAATGACTACCTCACGCGCCATGATGGGTCCACGTGACGTTTCTACCCGCCAGCCATCTGCGACGCGAGTCAGGGCACCGGCTTTGGTGCGACCGAGCAGCGTGGCACCATGGCGTTGCGCAGCATTCATCAATCCTCTGTGGTACAGCCCGGGATGGATCTTGCCCGTTCTGTTCACGACCATGCCGCCGTAATAATAATCGGTGGCGATCTCCTCCCGTTGCCGCTCACGGGGCAGCATGGAGGCATCTGCATCGGCGAACTCGTTTAATGCGTCGATCTTGGCCGCCATGCCATTGAAATGTTTAGGTGTCCAGGCGCCGACAAAGCGACCGGTCCGCTCATAATGGCAGTCGATCCCTTCCCGACGTATCAAGGCCTCGATATGGGAAAGCCCTTCGGAAGCATCTCCCATGATGGAGCGCAGCCAGTCGCGCATCTCCTCCGGACTCTGGCGGCCTTTGGCCCCTGACAGACCCTTGCCGACATTGTTGCCGCCCGATACTCCGCCTCCGTTACGCGTCGAAGCGCCATAGCCAAGCGGCTCTGCATCCAGCACAACGGCATGGGCGCCACCTCGACCAAGCTCGATAGCGCAGTTGAGCCCTGTAAGACCACCGCCGACGATAACGATGTCGGCGCGCGAGGGCAGCTCTGCAGGTGGGTCATCCCCACCTATATCGATCGCTTCCCACCAGAACGGGCGAGCTTTGAAGTCGGGATGGAAGATGGACCTGTCCATGGCATACCTCAGCGCGTGATGGTCGTGGTAAGCGCGCCACGGCCGAACAAGGTGGTCAGGCCGAGCGCTATGCTGACCAGCAGGATCTGCAGCACCGACACCGCGGCGATGGTCGGATCGATTTCCATAAGAATATTGTCGAACATCTTCTTCGGCAGCGTCATTGATGCACCGGACAGGAACATGGCCAGCACTAGCTCATCGAAGGAGCTGATGAAGGAAAGAAATGCCGCCGAGACGAGGCTGGGTCTCAGCTGCGGCAGCGTGACCCGCCAGATGATCCATGGCCAGCGTGCGCCAAGGCCAGCGGCAGCCTGTTCCTGTGCCTCGTCGAAGCTGCGCAGGCTGGCACTCACCAGGATTACGACAAAGGGCAACGCCAGCACGGTGTGCGCGATGGCAACCCCATACCATTCGCCGATCAGCTGCAGGCGGGAGAAGACGCCGTATAGTGCGATGGAGAGAATGATGGTGGGTACAATAATCGGCGCCGCCGTGAGCCGATCCAGCGTGCGGATCCCTGGTAGCCGTGAGCGGACAAGAAAGAAGGCCAGGGGCACACCCAGTGACATGGCGAGAATAGTGCAGAGCGTGGCGACTTGCAGGCTGCGCCACGTCGCCTCGATCCAGCTCGGGTCGTCGAAATAGCGCTGGTACCACTGCCATGAATAGCCCGGTGGTGGAAACTGAAGGTAGGAAGCGGAAGAAAGCGAGATCGGGAACACTACCAGCAGCGGCAACAACAGGAAGCCGAACACCGCCGCGGCGAAGAGCCCGAGAAGCAGTTTTCCGGAAGTGTGGCGTCTAGTGCGTCGCAAAGCCCGCCCCCCGTGTCAATCGGCCGATTAGGGCATAGATGGCCAAGGTTGCCAGAAGCAGCAACGTTGACAATGCTGCGGCGAAAGGCCAGTCGAGGAACTCCCGCACCTGCTGCTCGATGAGCATGGACACCATCACCACGCGCCCGCCGCCAAGCAGCGCCGGTGTGATGAAGAAGCCGAGCGAAAGCACGAAAACCAGTGCGCAGCCGGCGGATACGCCTGGCAAGGAAAGTGGCAGGGTGATGCGCAGGAAGGATCGTGACGTCGGTGCACCGAGGCCTTCCGCGGCGCGTGGCAAGTCAGGATCGATGCGCAGCAGGGCAGCGTAGATCGGCAGGACCATGTAAGGTAGCAGCACATGCACCATGCCGATCAACACGCCCGTCATGTTGTGCAGCAAGGGCAGCGGCGCCTCGATCCAGCCCCAATCACGCAAGGTGCGGTTGATTACGCCGTTTCGGCCCAGCAGCACGAGCCACGCATAAGTACGGACCAGCACGCTCGTCCAGAAGGGCAGCAGCAAAGCGAACATGCCAAAGGCCAGGCCCACCTGGCCGGCACGCGACAGCCAGAAGGCGACGGGATAGGCCAGGACCAGGCAGATCACCATCACCATCAAGGCGATCTTCATGCTGTCCACAAGGACACTGGCGTAGAGCCCGTCCAGCGCCGCCTTCTCGAAATATGCCAGCGTGCCGCCCTCCACCGAAAGCGACAGCAGGCGCAGAACAGGCCAGGTGAAGACGACGCCGAGCAGCAGCAGGGCAGGCGTCGCAAGAAGCAGCAGATGGCGCTCACGCCGACGCGCGATGATGCCGCGATTATGCCTGGGGGACGACATGCACATCCTCCGCGGAAAAGCCGACAGGTACGCTGTCACCCTCACGCGGGAGCGGAGGGGCCGAAGGTCGTAGCGGAATGCGCGCGAGCACCTCCGTCCCTTCTTCCAGGCGCAGGCGCAGCTTGGCGGAAAGACCCAGATACACGGTGTCGACAACGGTGCCGTGCGTGCGGCAGGGCAGGCCGGACGCCTCCTCCCCCAGCCGCAGTGCCTCGGGTCGCAGCAGAAGAGTGACCGGGCCGTCGGGCTGGCGAACTGGCAGCGGCACGGCGCCGAAGCTCCCCAACGTCGCCGTGCCTTCACTGGCCTTTCCTGTCAGCAAGTTGGACTCGCCCAGGAAGTCCGCCACAAAGCGCGTCGCCGGTCGTGCGTAGAGATCGCCCGGAAGACCGATCTGCTCGATGCGCCCCTTATCCATGACCGCGATGCGATCAGACATGATGAGCGCTTCTTCCTGATCATGTGTGATGAAGATGGTGGTCAGCCGGAGGCGGCGCTGTAGCCGCCTTACCTCAAGCTGCAACGCTTCGCGCAGCTTACGATCCAATGCGCCGAACGGCTCGTCGAGCAGCAGCAGACGCGGCCCGAAAACAACGGCACGCGCCAGGGCCACGCGCTGTTGCTGCCCACCGGAGAGCTGGCGTGGCAGGCGCCGGCCAAAATCCTGCAATTCGACCAGCCGCAACGCATCCTCAACGCGCTGGGCGATCTCCGCGCGAGGGCGCCGGCGCATTTCAAGTGGGAAGGCCACGTTCTGCGCAACGGTCATGTGCGGGAACAAGGCGTAGTTCTGGAAAACCATGCCCACATCCCGCTGGCGCGGCGGCGCGAGCGTGACGTCCTGGCCGCCAACCAGAACAGCGCCTTCATCCGGGATCTCGAACCCGGCAATAGCCTTCAGAAGCGTGGTCTTGCCCGATCCGGAGGGCCCGAGGATGGTCAGGAACTCACCCTCGGTGACGTCAAGATCAACCCCTGCCAGGGCGGCTACGGGGCCGAAGCGGCGGACAATTCCTTGTACAGAAAGCTGCATCGCCTCAGCCTCTCTGCAGCATCCATCGTGTCCAGCGCTCCTGTGCCCGCTGCCCATTCTCCGTCCACCAAGTGGTGTTGAGCCAGAACTGCTTCTCTAGATTGGCTGGTGCCGTCGGCAAGAGTGGCCGCAGCTCCTCCGCCACGTAGTTGACCGTGTCGGGATGCAGCCCCGCGTAAGACAACTCGGTGGCATAGATCGCCTGACGCCGCGGGTCTGACATGGTTTGGAAGAACTTCTGGCCCCAGTAGGCATTGCGCGCGCCTCGCGGAATGCCCCAGGCGCTGCTTTTCAGGGAGCCTTCTTGGAATTCTGAGCCAACGGGCGCTTGCTTCTTCGCAAGTTCAAAGAAGCGCCCATTCCAGCCGGTGGCCAGTACCACCTCTTTGTCCACCAGCATTTGCGCCGGCTGCGCACCGGTGCTCCACCAGACCGCTATATGCGGACGAATCTCATCGAGCTTGCGGAAGGCGCGATCGAGGTCGAGCGGGTACAGCTTGTCCTTGGGCACACCATCGGCCAGTAATGCGAATTCCAGGTTGTCGACCGGGTGATTGCGCAGCGATCTCGCGCCGGGAAAGCGGCGGACATCCCAGAACTCGGCCCAGCCCTTTGGATGGCTTCCATCCTTGAAAACGTCACTGCGATATCCCAGCACGGTGGAATAGGCAGAGCCCACATAGATATGCGACTGGCGTCCGATCTCAGGGTAGCGCGAAAGATCAACAATCGAGGTGTCGATAGGCTCAAGGAGGTTCAACTCCTTCGCCCGATCCGCATCCTGTCCGCCAATCTCGGTGACTGTCCATTCTGGATTGCCGCTGTTCACCATGGCCCGCAGCTTACCGAAATCCACGGGCGAGGTATCGACGATGCGAATGCCGTGCTCTTTCTCGAAGTCGGCGAAGTAGGCAATGCGTAGGAACTGTGCCATGGCGCCTCCAGAGGCGTTGACCACGATCCGGTCCGGCTTCGGTGGCGGCGCCGCGGCCATCACGGCTGGCAAGGGCAGGCCTGCGGCGAGAAGGCCGCCACCCGCGCGAAGTACACTGCGGCGATTCATGTTGAAGGACATGGTTGTACCTCCCTCTGGCTTCTCGGTCGGACGATGTGTCGGCTCGGGGCGCCGGGAAACGGCGGGTCCGGCTCGGCGCTTGGTCAGCTCGCTCTCTACAGCTGTGGCGGAGACGAATGGCGATGCAGCCGGCTGGAAGACCTTCTTCCTGTTCCCTACTGCATTTGATGGCAAGACAAAGCGATACGATACCACAACATTGTGGTCTCATGCAGATCGTCGACGCTACCTTGATCGGTGGCGCAGCGGGCGCAGGGCGCCTTCAGTTGCCGCTAAGCGTCCGGTCCACGCCTTCCCCAGCCGCTCGACGTTCTTCTCCGGCCGTGCGGTATGACGACGCAACAATAACAAGGTCACCGGTACGGTCATCGATGGCGCCGCCCATGGGATAGATCATCACGCCGGCCGCCATGGCCGCGCCTTCACCACCTCGTCCATCTTACAGGCAGGATCGAAGCTTGGCTGGCCGCTTCGGTGCTCGATGATTTCCGCCGCCCAGGACAGGCCACCGCAACGGATGTTGCCGACATGGCGTGGTTGTCGAAACGCTCCTGCAGCTCCGCTTCCCCCCCGCGCGCCCGTGGCACAGATAATGCCCCTCGCCTGTCGAGCCTGACCTTGCCCAGGCCGATCCCTTGTCATGGCTGTTGCCCCCTTGTGGACGGTCACTGCCGCCAGCAGCCACAGCACATGACGCCTCAAGGACAATGTCAATATACGAGATGCAATCCCAACATACAGGATTTGGCGTCGCTGATCTTTGTCTCGGTTGCGCCACCATGAACAGAGCCGCCGAAAGCATTCGTACCGCCGTCCGCAAGAGCCCCCAGGCCCTGAAGGCCATGGCAGCACCGTCGTGCCCCGTCTCTAGCTGGCGCAGAGGGCTGGCCTCATCCGCTGCACTCTGTTGTGGTTGGCGCTGAGCTCCGCGGCGTGGGCTACCTTGACCGCGCGAAGGGGCTTGGCTGGCAGCTCGGCCTCGCCCCGCTGCCTAGGTAGTGGTGACGAGCGAGTTGGGCGCGTGGCTGTCCATCGCTGGACAGCGCTCGGCCACGCCGTCCGCCACGGAGAAGCGCCGAAGTCAGGAGTTGCTGCAACGCTTGCGGGACAGCGCCGGCCCCGCGTAGCCGGCACAGCAGGCGGCGCTCGGTGCCTCTATCGCATAGCTCAGGCGGGATGGCTTCTGCATCGTTTCGGGACAGATGCGCGACGACGTGGCCGCGATCGGCGTGCTTCTTGTGGACCCGCGCTAGGGTAGCACCTTCAGCTTCAGCTGCGTGGCGATCGGCTTCGTGGTGGAGGCGATTGGCCCGCGCCTGCTGCACATGGTGCGACAGGTCGGCCTCGCCCTGAGCATGGAGCAGGCGTAGGGCTAACACAGAAATGCAAACCGCCGGCAGATCTCTCCGACCAAGCGGTTCGACGACAGGTCTTGGCTCGAAGAGACCAGCGCCGCTCATCAACCGGATGCCATTGCAGCCTGCGCCGCTTGACAGGGTCAAGTGGCCGCGTCGCTGTTACGGCGGCCGCGCATGTAGTGCTGCTCAGGATGGTAGCGCAGCGTTGCGAGCCATGTTGTGAGAGCCTGGATCCAGAGCATGGTTCAGCGCGCCGCCAGGGGAATGGCACGATCGGGCAGGGGCCGGTAGACAATGCCCTTGTCGTCGCCCAGGTCCACGGGAAGGCCCGGTGCCCGGCGCGAGGCCGCCTGCTCGAGGTGAACGATCCGCAGGTCCTGACCGAAGGTGTCAACACGCACCTGACCGCCGCCCACCACATTGCCGGTGTTGCTGTCGCTGTAGGCGACCGAGAAGTTCTCGCCCAAGACCTTCACGCTTATCTGGGCCTGGGCGCCGCCGGCCAGCGAGGTAAGGGCCAGGGCGGTGAGGAGGAAGCGGGTGTTGATCATCATCGTATCTCCTGTTTGGCGCCCTCGGGCGCCGCGTTGTGGATCGGCGTTGCCGCCGGAACGATGCTGACTTTATGCGGCGAACTGCTGCGGCGCCGTCGCGGGGTTGCGCCGACTACGCCAGTGTTGCGATGGCCATCGATCGGAAGCCGCAAACCGCCACATGCGTCCGCCCGCATCCATGTAGCGGCGCGTGCGATTGGGCAGGATGGATGGGAAGGTGTTTGCCGCTTGAGGCAGCTTGCAGAGCCATCTGCTTGATCTTGCGTGCGCGGCTGCCCGCAGCGCTGGGGCAGAATGGAAAGCGCCTTGGGATGGAACCTGTTCCGGCTAAGGCGGAGCCAAGCGGCCGGTGAGGCCGAGGCGGCCGATCATCTCGTCCCGCACACGGTCCATCACGGGGATCACCACCTCGGCACCATCCCGGACAGGATCGACATAGAAGCGGAAGGGCCGCTCGCCCGCCGGCAGGTCGACGATCATGGCCACGGCACCCGCTGCCGCTCCGAGGATTGCACCGGCGGGCGTGACGCGCCGGACCGCCTCGCGAATGGCCTCCGCCAGGCCTTGGGTGGCGCCGGCCTCGTACTCGGTCACGCGCGCGGTGTCGTCGGGCTGTAGCGCATCGGTGAGGGGCATCACTGCCTCGCTGAACATGCCCGCAACAACAATGCTGGATTCAATGCCCCAGGGGGCGATCTCGCGCGCGTACTGCACGGCCATCGCTTCCAGTCCGGCAACAATGGCGCAGTGGAACGCCAGATAGGGTGCCGCGCCCCCGGTCGAGGCGCTGCTGATCAGCCAAGCCATCAACCCCTGTGATTGCCGGCGCATTGCCGGCAAAGCAGCGCGCATCAGGCGCTGCGTGCCGAGGATGCTGCGATCATGCGCCCTGGCCAGCTGGGCGGTCGAAAATGCCTCGGCCGGACCAAAGATGCGCGGAAGGGCGTTGTGGAGGATGACGTCGATGCGGCCCTGTTCCCGCAGGATCCGGGCGATGGCGCAAGTGGCGGAGCGATCGGCTGTCGGGTTGAGTTCGATTGGCCGGATGTCGATACCTTGCTCCCGGGCGTAGGCGCGCAACCTGGTTGCCTGAGCTCGGTTGCCGCCGCGGCAATCCTGCAGCGCCGCGTAAACCGTGTGCCCGCCATGCCCGAGTGCCCCGGCCGTCAGGTTGCCCAGGCTGCCAGGCGCCTCCGTGATCAGGATAACCTTTGGTTGCGACATTGGCCCCTGGCTGCCGAGAGTGGATTTGTGGTCTCCCATGATGGAGCCAGGGTCCGGCCCTCGCTGTTGCCGGATTGCGGCCGATGTTCCGGTCTTGCGGCGTTCAAAGGCCGCGTCGGAAGGCGGAAGGCGTCATGCCGGTGAGCCGCCGGAAGCTGGACGCAAAGGCCGAGGGCGTTTGGTAGCCGACCGCCAGGGCAATGTTGGTCACCGGCATGTCCGGCTGGGCCAGGAGCCGGCGGGCCTCGCTGATCCGCAGGGCGGTCAGCCATTCATGCGGGGTCTGGCCGGTGGCCAGGCGGAAGGCGGTGCAGAAGTGGAACCGGCTCAGACTCACCAGACCCGCCAGCTCATCCAGCCGGATCTCATTGTCGATGAACTCCTGCATGTAGGCGGTCACCCGCCGGACCTGCCAATCGGCCAGCCCCTTGCGGATCACCGGCGGCTCCGCCGCACCCTCCGAAGAATGGGCGCGGAGGAGCTGTGTGCAGAGCAAGTCGATGGCCTGTTCCACGAACAAGGAGGAGGCGGTGTCGCCGCGGGCTGCCTCCTGGCTGAGCAACTCCAGGATGCGCGAGCAGGCCGGGTCCTCGAAGCAGATGCGGCCGATCAGCTCCGCCCGGCCTTTCTGGGCCAGCGCTTCCGCCGCGGATTGCAGCCGGGCATCGGACAGGTAGACATGCGAAACCTCGATCGGCCCCTCGACGTCCCAGCGCCCGTCCTGCCCTTCCGGGATCAGGGTGATCGAACCGGGCCTGGTCCGGGCAGACATGCGGCGCGAGCCCTGCCGCCAGCTCGAATCCTGCGCCGCACCGTAGTAGGTCATGATCACATGGCTATCCATGCCCGGCAGGCTGGCGTGGAAGGCCCCATGACCCCATCGCTGGGTCAGTCGGGTTCCACTACGCAGGATGCTTTCTGCCAGAGCAGGCGGACGATCCAGGATGCCGCCAATGGCGCCAACCGCGTCGCTGGCAGGCGCGGACCCTGCATCCAGGGCGGCGATAGCGCCGGATGTTGCTGGCATCATGGTCCGGCCTTCCTCGCGGCAGGGCTATGTCTCCGCCTGACCATGTCGGAAAAGCAATGGAAGGGCAAGATTGTGGCCGGAAACGGATATCCCGGACCATGCCCGCAACATTGCGACAGGCGCCGCAAGCCGGCGAAAGCCGCAAGGGGCGGCCCTGCGTAGGGTTTGCCTCGTTCCGGCGCGCTGAGGCGCCGGTCGGAGGAGAGCCGAACCATGGGTGTCGCGAAGAAGATCGTTGTTATTGGCGG